>JBKPOS010000195.1:0-7740 GCA_046733215.1 Gemmatimonadota bacterium | reverse complement strand
CCCACACCCTGACGGCGCTCCGGCGGATGCTCGGCATGCCCGACTACGCCGCCTACCTCGCCCATCTCCGGACCAGGCATCCGAATTGCCCCGAACCGACTGAGCGCGAGTTCTACGACCTATACCTACGGAGCCGCTACGGCGACGGCGCCTCGCGGTGTTGCTGAGCCCCGGTCTCGGCACCGTTGCGGCGCTCTCCGGATTCGCTTTCCTCGCTTCCTTCACCGATGCCATCGTGGGCGGCGGCGGCCTGATTCAGCTGCCCGCCCTGCTCATTCTCGTCCCCCAGGCTCCGCTACCAATCATCTTCGGCACACATAAGGCGGCGGCGACGACCGGGACCATGGCCGCCGTGGCCCGCTACGCCCGCGGGCTTCGGATCGAATGGCAAGTCACGGTTCCTGCAGCCATCGCGTCGTTCACCTGCTCTCTCCTAGGCGCTCACACGGTGAGCATGCTGGATCCGACGATCCTCCGTCCTTTGATCCTCGCTCTTCTCGTAGTGGTCGCGATGGTTACCTGGCGGGTTCGTGACTTCGGCACAGTTCATGTGCCACGTCTTGCGCCGCGGGCCGCGTTGGCCGTCGCCATTGTGATGGGCGCCGCGCTCGGCTTCTATGACGGATTCTTCGGACCCGGCACAGGTACCTTCCTCATCTTTGCCTTCGTCGGCGTGTTTGGGTTCGACTTTCTTGCCGCCACTTCCGCCGCCAAGGTCGTCAATCTGGGCTCCAACTTCTCGGCCGCGCTTTACTTCGTGCTGACGGATCAGGTGATCTATCGCCTCGCCGTTCCAATGGCGGTCGCGAGCATCGCCGGAGGAATCGTCGGCAGTCGTCTTGCTCTCGCCCGCGGCGTAGCGCTGGTCCGTGCCTTCTTCCTCGTGCTGGTCAGTGCCCTCATCCTCAAGCTCGCCTTCGACACCCTGCATCGCTGGTGACACGATAGTGTCGGCCTGCGACTGACAAAGAGTCGACGCCAATCCCTACTGCCCCGCCGCGACCCAACCGATGCCCCGCGCGACCCCGACGCCGCAATCTGAGATCGTCCCTTCACCTGGGCGCGGATATGGGGTTTGGGCTACGTCGAACGGATTCCAATGGTCGTTTTGGCCACGCCGTCGTGGTTGGCGGCAGCATGGCGGGATTGCTCGCCGCACGCGTGCTGGCCGATCACTTCGAGCGCGTCACGCTCCTCGAACGTGACCAGCTGCCGGACACGCCGGAGTACCGGGTAGGCGTTCCGCAGGCGCGGCACGCCCACGCCCTGCTCACCCGCGGCCAGCTCATCCTCGAGCAACTCTTCCCCGGCATCTGCGACCAGCTGATCGACGCCGGTGGTGTTGCCCTGGACACAGCGCGCGATCTGGCCTGGCTCACTCCGGCAGGATGGGGTACGCGCTTTACGTCCGACCTCATCGCCGTCTCCACGACGAGAGCCCTGCTCGAGTGGACGGTGCGCCGCTGCCTCCGTGAGCATCCGGAGGTGCGGATCCGCGACGGCGTCGCCATTCGGGGCTTGATCCGCTCAGCCTCTGGGTCGGCCATAAGCGGCGTGCGTCTCGCGAGTCAAACGACCGAGAACATCCCGGCAGATCTGGTGGTGGACGCTACCGGCCGAGGTTCGCGCTTGCCCGAGTGGCTGGCGTGGTTGCGGTTCCCCCGCCCCGTCGAGACGACGATCGACGCATCGCTCGGCTACGCCAGCCGCATTCTCCGACTGCCGAGCCGCGTCCGCCTGGATGCATCAGGGGTGTTCGTCCAGGCCGCGCCGCCGGAGCACCCCCGTGGCGGCGCGCTCTTCCCAATTGAAGGGAACCGCTGGCTGGTGAGCCTGTTCGGAGGCGGTGGCCATTACCCGCCGACCGACGAAGCCGGCTTTCTCGAGTTTGCCAGGACGCTCCGCACGCCGCTCATTGCGCAAGCAATCGTGAGCGCCGACCCGCTCTCCGACATCGTGGGCACCCGGGCGACGGCGAATCGCCGACGTCACTATGAGAAATTGTCGGGGATGCCCGACGGAGTCATTGCATTGGGTGACTCGGTGTGCGCTTTCAACCCCGTGTACGGTCAGGGTATGTCGGTCGCGGCAATCGGTGCGGAGGTACTGGACCTGAGTCTTCGAGCGCAGCGGCCGGCCAGAAGAGCGGGATTAGTTGGTTTCGGCCGCAAGTTTCAGCGTCGATTGGGTCGGGTCATCAATACGCCCTGGAGTCTCGCGACTGGTGAGGACTATCGCTATGGCAATGTGAAAGGCCCGCGCCCGTCGTGGTCGGTTCGCTTGATGCACGGCTACGTCGATCGATTGGTAGCCGCCTCGACGGTGAATCCATCGATACGATCCGGATTGATGCAGGTGCTGGGAATGATGCGACCCGCCAGCCTGCTATTCGGCCCTGCCATGCTGGGATCGGTGCTGCTGCGGAATCCCGCCGCATCAGTCCGGCCGATGGCACGGCCGCCTCGGCGGCCCAGCCGCGAGCTTCGGGTCAGTGGGCCGGTAGCGTCTTCAGCCAGTCGGTAAGCCATTTTCCGGTTCGCGCCAGAACCGCCGCGCTGTCATTCTCCAGAAAGCTGTACCCGCCGCGGGAAAGGCTCGAATCGGCGTAGATGCCGCGGGCTTTGGCCCGCGCGCGAGCATCGAGCAGCGCCGCCAGGCTTTCGCGTGTCCCGATCCACAATAATCCATCGGACGCGCGGACGGCATAGCGAAGCGGGATGTTGAAGCTGTCCGGCCAGACGTACACCCTCGAAAACAAGGGGATCAGGGCGGGGTCGCTGAAGTAGGACAGCAACGTCAGGTAGCGGACCCGGAATTCGAGTGAGTCGGCGGCAAGGAAGCGATTGCTCACCGAATCGCGCGCACCCGCGCCGAGTCGCCCCAGCACCCATGCGTCACCGTGGTCGTAGTCCCGCTTGGGAATGCGCGACAGGATGTCAGCCAGCACCGCTGAATCTCCGCGTACGGCTCTGCGCCGCTCCAGCACGATCGCCTGCAATGATGGCTCGAGGTCTTGCGAGGTGACTCCGGGATTCCGCGGGAACGGGTAGGGGCCGGCCCGCTCGAAGAACTTGCGGATCCGCAGCGCGCTGTCGACCACCTGCGGATCTCGCAAGGTTGCGAGCCGGGTCATCGCGAGCAGGGCGTCGTTCCAGGAGCCGTCGCCGTTCACGGCGGCGGTTACCCGGCCCCATAGCCGCCGGGTATTTCGCGAGCTGAGCAGGGCTTTAACGGTGTCTGCTGGCGGAGTGCCGTCCTTCAGTCCTTCATGCAGCTCCGAGTAGTTGGCTCGCGTGGAGTCGCCGAGACGCACCTGCACCTGGGCGGAAGCCGGCGACGCGGTCGCCAGCGAAGCACAGACCCAGATCCAAACCCGCCCACAGCTCAACTCGTCGACTCCGCAGTGCCGGCCGGTGATACGACGAGCCACCAGCCTGCCGCCAGCAGCACCGCCGCGGCAGACACCCCGAGGGCGATCTGAGAGCCCCATCGCTGATACAGCTCGCCGAACATGACGGCAGCCGGCAGTGCTGCCAGGCCGGTTACCGCATGGTATGCCCCGAATCCGCGCCCAATGTGAACCGGCGCAAGTCGAGCGACCAGCGATCGTTCCGCCGACTCGGTCAGACCGGCAACACCACCGAAGACCAGAAAGGCCACCGTGACGCCGACCGCTCCGGTTTCGCGCCCCATCACGCCTATAGCCAGGGCAAACAGGACCGCACCGGCGGTCACGGCTATGCGCGGTCCCACCGAATCCACCAACCGCCCGCCCGGATAGGAAGCGCCACTACGCACCACGTGCAACGCAGCCCAGACCAATGGCACCAAGGCCACGGCTACCCCCGCCTGCTGCAGCCGTAGCAAAAGCAGCGCTTCCGGGATCCGGCAGAAGGTGAGCGCAGCAAGCGCGAGAATCGGAGGCCAGAATCCTGCTTCCCCAGGCGACGCAGCCCCCGTAAAGCCATTCCTGTGCTCGGGCGATCGGCCTCCCGCGTCCGTCTTTGCCGCGCGTCCCGCGAGAACCAATGCCAGTACGACGAACGCTACCAGGCCCGGCAGGGCACTCCACGCGATCACCTGCCGCACGTTGGCGCCGCTCGACAAGAAGTACCAGGCAGCGAGCGAGCCCAGGATAGCCCCGAAGTGATCGGCTCCGCGGTGAAAACCGAAGGCGCGCCCCCGCGCAGCCGGTGGTGTTACATCGGCAATGAGCGCGTCCCTGGGAGGCGTGCGCAGACCCTTCCCGATCCGGTCGATGACCCTGAACCCGATCACCTGGGAGGCAGCACCGGCCACGGAAATGAGTGGCCTGATCAGCACAGCGGTGAGATATCCGATGAGAATGAGCGGGCGCCGCCAGCCCGGCCGATCCGCCAGCGCCCCACTGACCCACTTGAGCAGGGCGGCCGTGAGGTCGGCCGCTCCGTCCAACGCCCCCAGCGCCACCGGTCCGCCCCCCAAGGCGCCGGTGACGAACGCCGGCAGCAGCGGGTAGACCATCTCGCTCGCGAAATCGTTGAACAGCGAGACGAGGGACAGACCCTTGACGGTACGCGGAACGACGGTCGTTCCGTCGGTCAGGACAGCGGTGGTCCGGGTGGCTTGCATCGCGGTGGAATATATGTTTGACGGGTTCCGCTCCAGGTCTGACCACCGAGAGACTCATGGCAACGCCGCCGGGCCCGTTTCGCGAATCCAGTTTGTGGTCGACCCCTATCCGCGACCTCGGCCTAACGATCGAGGGCACCCGCCTGGAGCCCATTCTCGATGAATTCAAGGAGGAGCTGAAGCGCGTCGGGCTGATGCGGCTCGAGCCCCGATTCTACCTGTCCACCGAGTGGGGCGTGGCATTCCAGACGGTCGCCATTGGGATCCCCTTCTATCTGGCGCGTCCCGAGCTCACCGCGATTCACCAGGAGCATCGCGGCCACGTCGAAGGCTTCGATCGCGCCGACATCCTGCGCTACCTGCGCCATGAGATGGGGCACGTCGTCAACTACGCATACCGGCTGTACGAGGATGAGGAGTGGATCCTCCGCTTCGGGTCCATCACCCAGCCTTACGAAGAGGACTACCGTCCCCAACCCTTCAGCCGTCGCTATGTCCGCCACCTGCCAGGCTGGTACGCCCAGAAGCATCCCGACGAGGATTGGTCGGAGACGTTCGCGGTCTGGCTGACACCCGGCCTCGACTGGCGAGGTGAATACGAAGGCTGGCCCGAGGCGCTTGCCAAGCTCTCCTATTGCGAGCGCACGGTGGCCCGAATCCTCGATCGCGACCCGCTGGTCACGGACGCTGAGCTCGACGAAGATGTCGCCGAAATCCCCTATTCGGTACGCGAGTACTACGAGGACGAATCAGCTCCTCCGCCGGAGGCCACCTTTCCTCCGGGCCTCGACGGCGCGCTTCGCGCAATCTTCGAGCGGCTGGGGGACGGCACCGGCGCCGGCGGCAATTCCTTTCGCCGAGCCGATGGGCTCATTCGTTCACTGGAGCGGGACTTGATGGAAAACGTGTTCCGGTGGGCGGGGCATTTCCCGGAAAGGACCCGCGTGCTAGTGCGCTACCTCGCGGAGCGAGCCGGGACACTGGAGCTGGGGTATGAGCCGTCTCAGGAGAGCGCGGCCATGCTGGCAGTAACGACTCTGGTCACCGCACTGGCCATGAACTACGTGCACCGGGGCACCTACTTGCCTTAACCCGCGTGGTGATGCTCGTGCGGCATCGCCCAGATCGACGCGGGATCGTTCTCGAACACGTTCACGTGCACCATCCACCCGAAGAGCTTCGGCAGGAACCGTCCGCCGACCGCGTCGCAGGCGGCCTCAGTCGCAATCGGGCTCGCGGGACCGAACAGCGGTGCTCCGTCACGAGTCTCTTTCCATCGCTCACGCTGACCCAGCGGTGGAATGCACAAGTTGGTGTGCAGATGCCAGCGAGCGATCGATAACGGAACGCGGCGATCGAGCTCTACCGGTGTGGAGCGCTGCGGAGCCGTGTACATCGCGCCGATCAGGTGCAAGCTGCCGTTTGCTTCCCGACGATAGAGCAGCGAAGTCGGTCGAGCCGGATCGAACCGGTAGGCAGCGCGGGCTGCCGAAAGCCAGCGGGTGTAGTGGAAGACCGGCTGATTCTTGACTCGCGGTGCGAACAGCCGGAAGCCATCGGCCTCTGCCGCATGGACGTCGGTGTACTTCGCGATGGCTCGTTTCAATGTGTCGACGATCGCGGCTGCTCTGCTGGAATCGGCCGCGGTGGGGATTCTCGGAGTGGTGAGAATGAGGTGGGGGCCGGCCGTAATAGGGCCGGCCATCTGCCGCTCCACGCTATTCCGCGCGTCGGCCTGGGCGGCCAACTGTCGGCTATAGCCGAATAGCCCGGTGGTCAGCCCGAGAAGAGTGGCGGCGACAGCTTGCAAAGAGGAAATCGAATGCGACATTGCCGACGCTGACGGCCTGTCCCGCGCGGCGTTAAGGGGAAGGCTTTCTATCCCCGCTTCCCGTTGTAGCGCTCCACCGCGAGGTTCGTGATACGCTCGATCAGCCGGGGATAGTCGAGTCCGGCCGCGCCCGCGGCCATGGCGAATTCGCTGCTCTTTTCGAGATAGCAGCTGGCATTCACCTCGAGCACATAGATCTCACCAGTGTCGGTGAGCCTGAGGTCCACCCGGCCATAGTCCCGCACCCGCACCGCACGATAGGCGTCGACCGCTACCTTCTGGAGCCGTGCCCGGAGCTCATCGGGCAGCGTCGCGACGACGGTCTTGGTTCCCTTGTATTCGGCGCTTCGCTCCTCCCATTTCGCCTTGCTGTCGAGAACCTTGGGTGCGCCCTCGGGCAGCCCGCTGAAGTCCACTTCGATCGGGGGCAACGCCTTCGGCGGCGAGTTGCCGATCACGCCCACCAGAAACTCGCGACCTTCGATGAACTCTTCGGCGATGGCTGAATCGTTGAGCTCGGTGCGGACGAAGGCCACCTGCTTCATCAGTTGGAGCGCATCATGAACCAATGATTTCCGGCTCACACCGAGCGAGGCATCGGAGCGGAGCGGCTTGACGAAGAGCGGCATCCGGAGGTTGCCGCCGGTCTCGAGCTCCGAGTCCCTGTTGAACACCGCGAATCTCGGATAGAGGATGTCTTCGTAGGAGAGCAGCTTCTTGCTGAGCGCCTTATCCTGGCTCAGGTACAGCTCGCCTGGCCCACTGCCGGTGTACTGCACGCCGATCAGGTCGAGCATGCCGGCAATCGGAATGTCGCCGAAGAGATTGTCGGCGAACATCTCCATCAGATTGAAAACGAGATCGGGCTTGCGGCGGGACAGCCCGCTGATGAGTCGTTTGACGTCGCCATGGACGCCGAGGATCGAAACGCGGTGGCCGAGACGTCGCAACGTGCGAGCGACTTGCGGCACAACCGGATCGTAGTCCTTGGAGTTCTCGTCCGGCGCGTCGAGATACGTGAGGACCGTGATCTTCACATCTTGAAGAATGACGGAATCGCTCACGCAATGCTAGTCATCCAGCGAGTCCGAGCCCCCACCCGGCCAACCCCGGAGGCAGTGCGCCGTACTGCAACAGCTCCGCATGAAAGCGATCGAGTGCTGGTGCATCCCCCGAGGGAACATCCGCCTTCGCCTTGAGCGCGAGAATTTCTCGCCGGCCCAACGCAGCTGCGGCACCGTCGGTAGGATGCGCCAGGCAATGCCGCAGCTCGCCTTGTGCGCCTTCGGGAGTGAAGC
>JBKPOS010000194.1:0-14213 GCA_046733215.1 Gemmatimonadota bacterium | reverse complement strand
GCGCGCGGGTGGCCTATCTCGCCCGCCGCGGTGCTGACTACGGTGTCCGAACCGGACCCATCAGTGTTGATCTCGCGCTGGTCCGCGAGCGCAAGCAAGCGGTAGTGGACAGTTTCCGAAACAGCGGCCAGCGGCGGCTTGAGTCCACACCCAATCTTGATCTGATCTTCGGGGATGCGCGGTTTACTGGCGAGAAGCAGCTGGAGATCCGCCCGGCAAAGGACAGGAACAGCCCGCGGGCAGCCACGGCAGATCTGCTGTTCATCAACAGCGGTGGCCGCCCCGCTCGCCCCGCGTTGCAGGGATTGGATCAGGCGTCGCCGCTCGATTCGACCTCGATCATGGAGCTGTCCGATGTGCCAGAGCACCTGGTCATTCTCGGGGGCGGCTACATCGGTCTCGAGTTCGCTCAGATGTTTCGCCGCTTCGGCAGCAACGTGACCGTAGTACAGCGCAACGCGCAGCTTCTTCCCAATGAGGATGCCGACGTCGCCGACACGGTTCGGGAGGTTCTGGTAGAGGACGGCGTCGAAGTAGTGCTCCAGGCCGAGTCACGTTGTGTTGCCGCGGACGGACCGGGCATCCGTTTGGGAATTTCGACCCCGGAGGGCGAGCGAATAATCCGCGGTTCCCACCTGCTCCTCGCTGCCGGCCGTACCCCCAACACCGATTCGCTGAACTGCAAAGCGGCCGGCATAGCGCTGGACGACAAGGGCTTCATCAAAGCCAACAGTCGCCTGGAGACGAGCGCCAGCGGGGTCTATGCGCTGGGAGATGTTAAAGGCGGCCCTCAGTTCACGCACATCTCCTACGACGACTTCCGCATCATCCGGAGCAACCTTCTCGAAGGCGGCAACGCGACCACCGATCATCGCTTGCTACCCTATACGGTCTTCATCGATCCGCAACTCGGCCGCATCGGCCTGAGCGAGAAGGATGCCCGGAGGCAAGGGCGCGACATCCGAATTGCCAAGATGCCGATGAGCAACGTCGCGCGGGCCATCGAGATGGACGAGTCCCGTGGGTTCATGAAAGCCGTTGTCGACGCGGACAGCGGAAAGATTTTGGGCGCGGCCGTGCTCGGCGTCGAAGGTGGCGAGGTCGTGTCGCAGTTACAGCTCGCGATGATGGGCGGCGTGACCGCCCGGACCCTCCGTGACGCGATCTTCGCGCACCCGCTGCTGGCCGAGTCTCTCAACAACCTGTTCGCGACGCTCGATAACTAACCGTTCGGAGCCGCGATGACGCATATCGTACCCGCCCCCCCGACCGACACGACCGCTTCGGACGACCAGCTTCGCGCAACGCTTGCAAGGGAGCTGACGGAAGCACGGCGTCGCACGCTGTGGCTGGTAGCACCGCTGAGCGACGAGGATCTGCACCGCCAGCACGATCCCTTGATGAGTCCGATTCTCTGGGATCTCGGGCACATCGCTGCGTTCGAGGACCTATGGCTGACGCGAAACCTCAGCGGTCGGATCGAGTTCAGCGAGATGCCGGGACTCTATAATCCCTTTGAGCACCCCCGCCGGGTTCGCGGCACACTTGCACTTCCCGGTCTCGGTGAGGCCCGGGAGACCATGGATGAGATCCGGACCCGCGCCCTGGCGCGGCTCGAGATAGCCGACTTTAGAAACGGGCCGCGGCTGCTGTTGGATGGATATGTGTACCGGATGGTGCTGCAGCATGAGTACCAGCACGATGAGACGATCCTTCAGACCCTCCAACTCAAGCGCGGCTCACCGTATCGCCCCGTCGAGCGTCGTCCGCTTCCGCCTTCGACCGATCTCCACCGCCCCGGGGAGATGGTCTTCTTCTCCGGCGGTGCAGTGGAGCTTGGAACCAACGATCGCTCGGCTGCCTACGACAACGAGCGCCCGCGCCATCGGCTGGACATCGAGCCGTTCTGGATCGACGTGACGCCGGTGACCAATGGTGAATTCCTGAAGTTCGTCGAAGCCGGCGGCTATCGGCGAAGGGAGTTGTGGAGTGACGAGGGTTGGAAGTGGTTAGCGGAGGCCGACGTCGTCGCGCCCAAGCACTGGGAGAAAACCCTCGACGGCTGGAGTACCCGCACGATGGAGCTCATCCGCCCGCTCGACCAGGCGCGTCCAGTCTGCCACGTCAGCTACCATGAGGCCGAAGCCTACGCAAAGTTCGCAGGCAAACGACTTCCCACTGAAGCGGAATGGGAAATCGCTGCGTCCTGGGACCCATCGGCCGGCGTGGGCCGACTATATCCGTGGGGAGACGAGCCCTGGAGCCCTGAGTTGGCCAACCTGGATCAGACCGCATTCGATACGGCACCGGTCGGAGCGTACGCCAGAAATGTCTCCCCGATCGGCTGCTACGGTATGATCGGCGACGTATGGGAGTGGACCTCCAGCGACCTCGGAGGGTACCCCGGCTTCGAGCCGTTTCCCTACGCCGAATACTCCGAGGCCTTCTTCGGCTCTGAATACAAAGTTCTTCGCGGCGGGTCGTGGGCAACGCGCCCTGGCGCCGTGCGCGCCACCTTCCGCAATTGGGACTACCCTATTCGCCGCCAGATCTTCAGCGGCTTCCGGTGTGCTCGCGATGCCTAAGCTCAACACCACAGCCATTGCGCAACCCAATCCGCGCATGCTGGCTGACGTGGCTGCCGGCCTGTCCGGCTCCCAAAAGGAACTGCCCCCCAAGTACTTCTACGACCATCGTGGGTCGAAGCTGTTCGAGGAGATAACCCGCCTTCCCGAGTACTACCTGACCCGGGCGGAGCGCGCCCTACTGGAACAGTGGATGCCGCATCTGATCCGCTCGCTGGGGAGCCGCACGCTGGTAGAATTGGGCGCCGGCAGCGCCGACAAGTCCCGCATCATTCTGAACGCAATGCGCACGGCGGGTACGGCGGAGGTTTACGTCCCCATCGATGTGAGCGCTGCTTTCTTGCGGGAAACAGCCGACCAGATCCGGGCCGAGTACCCCGGCCTAACGGTCACGCCAGGCGTGGCGGACATTTCCGAGGAGCTGAATGTTCCTCGGGGACTCGCCAGCCCGGTCCTCCACGCATTTCTAGGCAGCACGATCGGCAATTTCCACTCTGAGGCCGCAATCAAGCTCCTGCGGCGGATTCGCAGCATCATGTGGGCAGGCGATCGGTTTCTGATGGGCGCCGACCTCCGAAAGGACGTGAGCTTGATCGAGGCGGCGTACAATGATTCGCAAGGGGTGACTGCGGAGTTCAACCGCAACATGCTGCGCGTGCTCAATCACGAGTTGGGCGCCGACTTCGACCTGAGCAGGTTCGTTCATCGAGCGTTTTACAATCGCGACGCGCATCGGATCGAGATGCACCTGATCTCGACCCGTCCGCAAGTGGTGAAGGTGCCCGGCATTGGACCCATCAGGTTCACGGCCGGCGAATCCATCCGCACCGAGATCAGCTGCAAGTACGACATTCCCAGCCTGGCCTCGCTGTTTTCGGCAGCGGGCCTCCGCCTCGAGTCGTGGAAGACCGATGCGGAGCGGCGATTCGCGCTGGTGGTAGCGAAGCCGGTATGAATCGGTTGAGCCGTCCCATGCTGCTGACGCACCTGGAGGAGCGGGCGTTTGCCGCTCCTCAGGTGGGAGCTCCGAACTCGCGCCGCATCGGCGCGGAGGTGGAGCTCATCCCGGTGGACGCAGCAACCGGACGGCCCTGTCTGCTGGAGGATGGTCCTGGGCCCGCCGTGCTACCATTTCTCCGACGGTTTGGCGCGCGACAGGGCTGGATGGAGCAACGCACCGCCAAGGGCGTTGCGTGCTTTGCCGTGGCCACTGGTGGAAGCGTGAGCTTCGAGCCGGGAGGTCAAATCGAGTATGCCAGCTCGCCCTCCCGCTCCGCCACTACCCTGATCAACCGGCTCCGGAGTGTGGTTCTTCCGTTGCGGGCTGCAGCCGCCGCCGAGGGCATTTCGCTGCTTACGGTGGGCATCGATCCACGAAATCCGGTCGAGCAGGTGGCACTACAGCTTTCGTGCGACCGCTACACCCGCATGGCGGCCCATTTCGCGCGGATCGGCCCGAGCGGAGCGCGAATGATGCGACAGACCGCTGCGTTCCAGATCAGTGTGGACTTCGAGGATCAGGCACTGGAGCGCTGGCGGCTGCTGAACGGCCTGGCGCCCTTCGTTACCGCCATTTTTGCGAACTCTCCGATGTATGCGGGCGAGGACACCGGGCACCGTAGCTTCCGTGCCCACTGTTGGCGCATGCTCGATCCGCAACGCACTGGCTTGCCGTACGATCCGCAGCGTCCGATCGAGGCGTATCTCGAATTCGCGCTGGGCGCCCCCGCCATCCTCCTGCCCACCGTCGGTGGACGATGCGCCTCGTTCGATTACTGGCTGTCCCAGGCCAACCCATCGCTCGACGAGTGGGAAACCCACCTCACGACCCTCTTTCCCGACGTACGGCCAAGAGGGCACTTGGAGCTTCGCTCCATCGACGCCGTGGACCCGGCTGGGTACCCGGCAGCCTTGGCCATGGTTGCAGGGCTGGTCTATCAGCCCGACGCCCGGCGACAGGCTCTGGACCTCCTGCCCGCCCCCGACCTGGGGTTACTGGAGCGAGCCGGCCGCCTCGGATTGACCGATCCTGAGCTGGCCCGGACGGCTTCCGACCTGTTCCAACTGGCCTTGACCGGTTGCGCGGCATTGGGCACCAAGTTCCTCCATCCGGCCCACCTCGAGGAGGCCCGGGCCTACTTCGACCATTACACCCGGCTCGGCCGGTCGCCGGCGGACGAGTTCGAAGCCTGCGCGGTAGCAGCCTGATCGTTTAGCGGTCCCTTCCCCTTCCCTGCAAGCAGTTGCACCCGCACGTCCTGAATTAACGTCTGTCGGGCGGCAGCGTCCGTCGGGAACAGTTCGCCAACCGTTCGCATGTCCAACCGAGATGGAGGATAGGCCGATGCGCTCGACCACTCGGCGTCGTCTGTTGCTACCGGCGCTGACCGCGACGGCGGCTTTGGCCCTCGCTGCCTGCAGCGGCGACTCTACCGGTCCCGCAACGCAAACATCGCTCACCCAGCAGGACGCGAATGCCGCTGCGGACGTGATCGTCGGCGATTTCTCCGATCAAAGTGACGGCGCCACCACGACCTCGTCAGGCGCGAGCTTCTCGCTTGGCGCGGCATCCTTCGGAATCAGCCAGTCCCCTTCCGCGCTCCCGGCCGGGGCCTGGTACTCCACAGCGTGCTCGCCGCCTCCAACGGTCACGACCAACGGCAGCACCACGACCTATGTGTTCGATCACTGTGCGATCTCCCGACTGATGCCGCTCGAGACCCTGACTCGGACCGGAGAAGTTGATGTCACCCGCGACGTCGGGAGCCGAGTTGTCGTCTTCAAGAATTTCGACCGAACCTGGGAACGGATCTCGTTCCGCACCGGAAAGACCATCACGACGTCCGCAACGCAGAACGGGACCCGCAGTATCACGGGCGATGCTACCACACTCGAGTTTCACGCCTACGGCTCAGGAGACCCGGCGACGAGTCTGTTCCAGACCGACTTCGTCCACGAGGACCAGTCCGCGTCGCGACACAAGCGGAACTGGCAAGCACAGTTCACCGCCGACGTATCGGCGTCGATTGCATTGAATCAACCATTGCCCGCGGGGTTATGGTCGTTGAACGGAACTTCGACCTGGATCCGGAACCCGGGAAGTGCCAACGAGAAGAGCTGGACGTTCACCACCACGGCGCCCAGCGTCCACTACGACCCGACGTGTACCTCGGCGCCGCAGTTCGACTCGGGAACGATGACGGTAAGCGCAACCAACGGTCAGAACAGCAATGCGGCCAAGTTCACGATCACGTTTACGGGCTGCGGGAAGTACGAGGTGGTTATAAGTCACTAGCCGGTAGACAGTGAACCGGGAGAAGAGGAGAAAGGGAGGAAAGGGAAAGGGTGGCAACCCCTTCCCCCTTCTCCTTTTCACCCATTTACTGCTTTTCTCACTTTACTGCCTAACGGCTTTTCGTCCCGCAGGCCGCTAGCAGCTTCTGTGGGGCTGGATGGTTTGGATATAGCATGCGGGCAGCTTCGGCGTGCGGCCGGGCCCGGTTACAGCGGCCGCGATTGCGCCATTCGTACGCAAGCAGCATGTGAATCCGGTAATTGCCGGGATCGAGTCGGGCGGCCCATTCCCGCGTTGCAGGCTTGCCGCTTCCAGTGAACACCGCCATTGCACCGATCTGACCAAGTGACTGAACCGTCAGCAGCGTTCCAACTAAAGCGACTGCTCCCGCGAGGCGGGCTCGCCGAAAGTCCGACAGCTGCAGCGTGAGCAATGAGCGCCGCGGTGGCCTGATCAAGGCGCCGAGGAGGGCGCCGACGAACACCGTCGGAGCGGGGAGCAGCAGGACGGCATCAAAGGCGCTGACGCAGGCGAGCACGAGAAGCGTGAGCAAAGCAACCAGAGCCTCGAGACCTTGAGTCGTCTCGGAGTTCCGGCGCCAGCGGCGCCAGGCCCCCACTGCCAGCGCAGCACCCAGAATCAGCACCGCCACCAGCGCCAGCGGCCCCCGTTCGGCGAGAAGCGCGACCCAATCACTGCTGGGCCATGGATTGGTGGGTATGAAGTCGTCAGGGTCGAACGCGGGGTCGCCGCGGAACGTGTATTTCGGATAGTCGACCGCCCAGTTGCCGGGTCCGACGCCGATCGCCGGATGATCGGCCGCCATTCGCAGCGTATTCTGATACTGCACCAACCGGCCGCGACCGCTGCCTTCGCGGAAGTCGGTCATTGCCCGCATCGAATCGAGGTAAGGAGAGTTCGACCGCCACTCGAGGTGGTTCGGAAGAACGAGGGCGAGCCCGGCCGCAATCCCCGCTGCCAGGGCAAGTGCGATCACGCGACTGCGTGCGACCTGGTTCTTCCAGAGCCCGCCGGCCCAGAGTCCCTCCACCGCGAACGACGCGAGCCCGAGCGTAAAGGCGAGCCAGGCTGCCCGCGAGCGCGAGAGCACAAGTGCCGCACCGGCAACTGCGACTCCAGCTTGCCAAAGAAAGCCTTCCCAGCGGCGGCGAGCCTCGAGTCCCGCCAATGCCAGCACCGGTGCGCCGAGCGCGACGAAGTGGGCCATGAAGTTACGATTGCCGAACGTTCCACCCGGCGCCCGACGCTCCGCCATGATTGCCATTTCTACGCCGTAGGCTTGGAGAAGGCCGGTGAACGCGGCCAAGACCACAGCCGCAGCAAGTGTCCGCACCAGCGGTTCGGCGTGACCGGAGCGTGCCACGCTTCGAGCACTCCAGAATACCAACGCGCCGGAGAGGCTCAGTCCGAAGGCGCGGAATGCGAGCCAATGATTCTCCGCGAACACGGCTGAGGCCAACGAAACCGCCAGGAAGAGCGCCAACAGCGCGTCCGCGGCGGTGATCTCCAACTTCCTGGTGTGTACCAGTGCGTAAGTCGCAGCGCCGAAGCCTGTAAGCGCCGCCACCAGCTCCTTGGGCACGGCATGGCGGTCCAGGTCGAACAAAGGATAGGGGAGCGCGGCGAGCACGACAGCGACGACGCCGAACTGGAGGATGCGAAGGACCGTTCGGCTGCTGGTGGTGGGCTCGACGGCAGGCTCGCTGCCGAACGACGCAATCGCCATCAGCCTGAGCCGTTAGCGTGGTTCAGGAAACCAGGCTGGATACGGCCTCCATCAGACACTGGGTCTTGCGCTAAGATTGTTCATGCCGGCCGACAAACTCGCGCCACTGGTGTCCACCGAGTGGCTTGCCGCCCACCTGGGCCATGCTGATGTGCACGTAGTGGACGGCTCCTGGTATCTCCCGACCATGAACCGCGATGCCGCCGCCGAATTTGTGGAGGGACACATTCCCGGCGCGGTCTTCTTCGATCTCGACGCGTCGAGCGACCAGTCAACTGCCCTGCCGCATATGCTTCCGGCGGCATCGGCCTTCGGCGCGCGCATGGCAGCCCTGGGCCTGGACGACGCAAATACGATCGTGATCTACGATGGGTCGGGCGTGAATTTAAGCGCTCCGCGCGTTTGGTGGATGCTCCGGGTCTTCGGGCACGAAGCCGCCACCGTACTGGACGGCGGCCTTGGGAAGTGGAAGAGTGAGGGGCGCCCACTGGAGCGCGGATCGGTGAGCCCGGCGGCCGGCCGCTTCACGGCCCGCCTCGACCGGACCCGAATCAGGGACATTGAGGAAGTGCGGGCCAACCTGGCGACCGGAGCCGAACAGATGGTCGACGCTCGGCCGGCTGGCCGTTTCGAAGGAACTCAGCCCGAGTTTCGGCCGGGAGTCAAGAGTGGTCACATCCCGGGAAGCCTGAACCTGCCGTTCAACGAGCTCACTACTGACGCCGGCACTCTCCTTCCACCGGAACAACTCCGGCATCGACTCATATCCGCGGGAATCGACCTCGCGCGACCTGTGGTCGTTACCTGCGGCTCGGCAACCACTGCGTGCTCCCTCGTGCTGGGCCTCGATGTCCTTGGGCACTGTGACGTCGCCGTCTACGACGGCAGCTGGACCGAGTGGGGTGGGCGCGAGGACACTCCCATCGAGCTCGGACCGCCTCGGGCAGCCCATTCGTGAAGACCGGCCTTATGCCCGGATCATCGGCAACGTCGGCGTGGCTCACGTCTCCCGCCATGGGCTTCGGTTGCTTGGTTCTCTTCGCGCTTCCGTTCGCCGCCGTCGGCCTGGTCTCGGGTGTCATGGTGGTGTCGAAGCTTGCTGTGGGAGACTGGCGTACGGCCGCCTTCCTCGGCCTTTTCGCCGTCCTGTTCGGCGGCGCGGGAACGGGGCTCATTGCAGTGGCATGGGCCGGCCGTCAGGAAGCGGCCCGACGACATGAGCTACAGACCAGGCATCCGGACGAGCCTTGGCTCTGGCGACAGGATTGGGCGGTGGGCAGGATCGCTGATGCTGGTCGAAAGGGCCAATACGCGCTTTGGGCCTTTGCCGCACTCTGGAATCTGATTGCCTTGCCCTCAGCGTTCTTCGCACTGCAAGAGGTTCAGCGGTCCGGAAATCGACTCGGGCTGATCGCGCTCCTCTTTCCACTGGCCGGCATCGGACTCATCGTAGCAGCCCTGCGCAGCAGCGATCGCCAGCGAAAGTTCGGGCGCTCGACCTTCGAGCTTGCGACGGTGCCCGGCGTGATCGGCCACGGCCTCGCGGGGACGGTGCGGATCGCTTCGGACTTGCTGCCTCCGGAGGGCTTTCTCGCGACGCTCTCGTGCGTAAACCTCCGTACCAGCGGATCCGGTGATGACCGGTCGACAACCGAGACCATTCGTTGGCAGGAGCAACTGAAGATGGTGGGCCAGCGAGTCAGTGGTGGGCCGGGAAGCGGACTCGTAACCGGCGTACCCGTGCATTTCCGCCTGCCGCCTGAGGTCTCTCCCACCGATGACGCCAATCACAATGACCGGACAGTCTGGCGGCTCGAGTTGACCGCTACTGTGCCGGGTGTCGACTACGACGCGAGGTTCGAGGTTCCGGTGTTCCGTACCGCAGCGAGTGCCGAGCCTCTCACCCCCGAGCAGGAAAGGTTGCTCGGTTCACCCGCCGAGTCGCTCCCCTATAAACAGCCGCCCAACTCGCCGATTCGAGTGAGCCGGAGCGCCCGCGGCACCCAGATCGTTTTCCCTCCGGCCCGGAATCCGGCCACCGCACTGGGCGTTACCGGCTTCGCCGCGCTGTGGGGTGGAGCCGTGTGGCTGATCCTTCATTTCAAGGCGCCTGTCTTCTTTGCGATCGTGTTCGGCGCCGTTGAGCTCGTGCTGCTCTACGCCACGCTGCGCATGTGGCTTCGCGTCGTTGAATTGACCGTGAGCCGCGATGGGGTCGCGATTGCAAGCGGGTATGGAATCGTGGGCAATCCCGTGATGATCCCCGCCCGCGATATCGTCAGAGTCGATGTCAGCATCGGGATGCAGAGCGGCTCAGCGGTCTTCTACAATCTTGCCGTTGTTCAGACGAACGGTCGCAGCGCCAATGCGGGCAGCGGAATTCGCGACAAGCGTGAAGCGGAGTGGCTGGCGGGACTGGTCCGCCAGGCACTCGGTAAATGAGCTGCCAGAGCCAGCATGTACGCACACACGGTCGGCTCGGTTCGCTACCACTTTCCCGATCTTAAGACCCTACTGGCCAAGGCCACGCCCTTCCGGTCGGGCGACGCGCTGGCAAGCATTGCGGCGGAGTCGGCCGAGGAACGGGTTGCGGCGCAGATGGCCCTCGCCGACCTTCCGCTGGCCGTATTTCTGAATGAAGCCGTTGTTCCTTACGAACAGGACGACGTCACCCGCCTCATTCTGGATACGCACGACCACGACGCGTTCGCGCCGGTTGCCCATCTGACTGTCGGTGGTTTTCGCGAGTGGCTCTTGTCGTACGCTGTCGATTCCAACGTCCTTACTGCATTGAGCCCCGGGCTTACCCCTGAAATGGTGGCCGCTGTCTCGAAGCTGATGCGGGCGCAGGATCTTATCCTCGTCGCCAGCCGCTGCCGGGTCGAGACCGGATTTCGCACCACACTCGGCCTGCCGGGCAGATTCTCGACCCGACTCCAGCCCAATCATCCCACTGATGACCCTCAAGGCATCGCCGCAAGCGTGCTTGACGGGCTGCTCCTCGGCAGCGGCGACGCGGTGATCGGAATCAATCCCGTGAGTGACAGTCCGCGCACGGTGACCCTGCTGCTCGGCCTGCTCGAGCAGCTCCGTCTGCGCTGGGCAATTCCGATGCAGGCGTGTGTGCTCGCCCATGTCACGACGCAGCTCGAGGCACTTCGCCAGGGTGCGGCTGTGGATCTGATATTTCAGTCGATCGCGGGCACGGAAGCCGCAAATCGATCGTTCGGCATCAGTCTCGCGCTGCTGAATGAAGCTCGGACTGCAGCGCTCGAGCTGGAGCGGGGAACGGTGGGTCGAAACGTGATGTACTTCGAGACGGGGCAGGGGAGTGCGCTATCCGCTAACGCACACCATGGTGTGGACCAGCAGACGTTGGAGGCTCGCGCGTACGGCGTCGCCCGGGTACATGCGCCGCTTCTGGTCAACACCGTCGTGGGCTTCATTGGCCCTGAATACCTGTATGACGGGAAGCAGATACTGCGCGCCGGGCTGGAAGATCATTTCTGCGGCAAGCTGCTGGGCCTGCCGATGGGGTGCGACGTCTGCTATACCAATCACGCCGAGGCGGATCAAGACGACATGGATGTGCTGCTGACGCTGCTGGCGGCGGCGGGCTGTACCTACATCATGGGCGTACCGGGTGCCGATGATGTCATGCTCCACTACCAGAGCACGTCATTCCACGATGCATTGTATGTGCGGCGCCTGCTCGGGCTCCGGCCGGCGCCGGAGTTCGAGGAGTGGCTCGAGCGAATGGGAATTCTCGATGCTGCGGGTCAGCTGACCGAGGTGGCGGAGCGCAAGCTGCTAGGAGGGCAGCTTGCACTCGAAGAGAGCTAATACACCTGCGTAGTCGAGTTCCGGATCGATGGTGCCACGTTGACCGTGACTTGTGCGCCGGGTCTGAGCGTTACCGCGCCGCTCCGATAGCCTCCGCTGCTGCCGATCTGATCGACGACCATCGAGACCCGACCGGACGGTCCGATCCGACCCCAGTCCAACTGGAAATTGGCGGTCTGCTGTGACGACACCGTCCCCAATCTTTGCTGCGAGCCATTGATGTTGGCGTATACGGTGACATCGCTGGTGTTCAGGTTCTTGACCGTGACCAGGACGTTCGCACCGGGCGTGCCGGCTTCTGGTGTCGGCGGGGCGGGCGAGTTGTGGCTACACGCCAGGAGTGCTGCGGCCAGCATTAGAGGCGCTGCCCAGACTCTCGCCTGAGTGCGGCCGATACGTTGGTTGATCGGCGGGATCATGACCGTGTCTCCGCGAAGTGGCGCAGCTAATCTAGTGCCCGAAGGCGAAACTTGCAGCAACCGTTTGTTTGAACATCCCGCACTTCGAGCAGGCGGCATTTTGGAACGGACGGCCGCCTACTCAACAGCTCGGATCGCAAACTGCTTTCGGGCACCTCCATGAAGGTCGCTAAAGCACCTGCGTAGTCGAGTTTCGGAGCACCGGCGCGACCTGGATTGCCACCTGTTGCCCGGGACCTATCGGCAGTGCGCCGCTTCGATAAGCTCCGCCGCTGCCGATCGGTGAGACGACCACCGAGAAGCGGCCCGATGGTCCGATCTGGTCCCAGTTGATCTCGAAGTCGCCGTTCTGCTGCGACGTGACCGTACCCAGGCGCTGGGGCACTCCGTTGATGTTGGCGAACACATCGACGTCGGCCGTGTTCTGGTTCTGGACCGTCACAATGACATTTGCTTCCTTCGTGCCCGGCTCAGGCGGCGTTGGGGCATTGCGACTGCACGCCCCAAGTACCGCAACCAGCATAAGATGCGACGTCCAGACCGGAATCAGTCGGCGACGGCTCGTTCTTGGGTTTCTCATAACTCCGCCTTGTCGTATAGCCTAGAGAGCATATGCCCAAGTACCGCCGAACGCTGCAATCGCAGTCACGGGCCTCTGGAGCGGCAACGCGTGCTGGCTCGGCCGGGTTGGCCGCCGTAAGATTCCGCGGTGACTTCCGCTGTTCCTTTGCCCCGGCCCACCGAAATCGTCGCCGTCATCATGGGCGGAGGGGCCGGCACCCGCCTGTTCCCCCTGACCAAGGACCGGGCCAAGCCGGCCGTGCCGCTCGGAGGCAAGTACCGGCTGGTAGACATCCCGATCAGCAACTGCATCAACGCTGACATCCGCCGGATCTTTGTTCTCACGCAATTCAACTCGAGCTCGCTGCACCGCCATATCCAGGAGAGCTTTCGCTTCGATCAGTTCTCACCGGGCTTTGTCGAGATCATGGCTGCCCAGCAGACGCCGGAGAGCCTCGCCTGGTATCAGGGGACCGCTGATGCCGTACGTCAGAACCTGATCCACCTCGCGAACTATCCCCACCGGTTCACCTTGATCCTGTCGGGCGACCAACTCTATCGCATGAACTTCCGGGCGTTGATCGCGCGGCACGTAGCGACCGACGCCGAGGTCACGGTCGCGACGCTTCCGGTACATCCTGATTCTGCGGGTGCCTTCGGCATCATGCAGGTCGCAGCGGACGGACGGATCGTCCGGTTCGTCGAGAAGCCGAAGGATCCGGCGGTGCTGGATTCCCTGCGGGTCGAATGGGCTGCCTTCGGGGACACCGAGGAGCCGGTGGATCCGGACAGCTTGCTGGGATCCATGGGGATTTATCTGTTCGAGCGATCCGTTCTCAAGGACGCGCTGTGTGGCGACGAGGCCGATTTCGGAAAGCATGTCATTCCGAAGCTCCTGGCAAAACACCGGGTCTTTGCCTATCTGCATCAGGGCTACTGGGAAGACATCGGCACCATCCGGGCCTTTTACGAGGCCAACCTCGACCTTTGCGAGCCGCTCCCGAAGTTCAACTTCTACGACGCGACCGCGCCGGTGTTTACCCACGCGCGGTACCTGCCGCCCACCAAGATCATCAAGAGCCAGATCGAGCGGTCGCTGATTGCCGATGGGTGCATCATCAACGACGCCCGGATCGAGCATTCGCTCGTGGGCGTCAGAAGTCGCATCGACGCCGGCACTTCACTCCGTGACACGCTGGTCATGGGACACGATTTCTACGAATCACCGGACCGGGTCCAGCACGGCGCTCCCCCGATGGGAATCGGCCACGGCACCGTGATCGAGGGGACCATCGTCGACAAGAACGCCCGCATCGGCGCGGGCGTGCGCATCAGCCCGGAGGGGAAACCCGCCGAGCTGGACGGTCGTAATTTCTACGTTCGCGACGGCATCGTGATCATTCCCAAGAATGCCGTCATTCCCGACGGAACTATCATTTGACCACCCTCATCACCATGCCAATCATTCGTTATTTGCTCGTGGTCTGCGCCTGTCTGCTGCCGGTTTCGCTCACAGCGCAGAAGAACGCATCTCCCAAAGACACTGCGGCCAAGGATGCTAAAGACTCGACGGGCGACAAGCCGGTTGCGGACAAGTCGGAGCAATGGGTCACCCGCCACACTGTCACGATCGGCGGGAAGACGATCAGCTACGTCGCGACCGCAGGGACGCTGATCGTCCGGGATTCAACTGATGCGCCGGTCGCGAGTTTTGGCTATGTGGCATATACCAAGCCCGACGTGAAGGACCCGTCGACCCGGCC
>JBKPOS010000193.1:0-16685 GCA_046733215.1 Gemmatimonadota bacterium | reverse complement strand
GTCGAAAAAGTCGCGAACCAGACTACCGACACCACCACGCGCGAAGTCGCGGTGAAAGGTCCGGCACTCAGCTCCAAGCTGCTCGGTGGCGTGCGGCAATTCGGCGCGAGCGCGCTGGAGGTGGTGATCCTCCTCTACTTCCTGCTCGCTTCCGGCGACCTGTTCCTTCAGAAGTTGATCAAGCTGCTGCCGCAACTGCGCGACAAGAAAACGGCCGTCTCCATTGCACGAGAGACCGAAGGCGCCATCTCCACCTATCTTGTCACCCTCACGCTCATCAATTTCGCCCTGGCCTGCGCCGTCGGTGGTGCGCTGGCGCTGGTGGGGCTGCCCAGACCATTCCTCTGGGGCGCGCTCGCAGGGCTGGCGGAGTTCATGCCGTACGTCGGGGCGACGATGATGTTCGTGCTGCTCTCGCTCGCGGGCCTCGCCACGTTCGATCACCTGGGCCATGCCCTGCTGGTCCCCGGTGTGTACCTCGCGATCAACCTTCTTCAGGCCAACCTCGTCAGCCCGCTGTTACACGGCCGTCGACTCGCGTTGAATCCGGTCGCCATCTTCCTGGGGCTCCTGCTCTGCTGGTGGATGTGGGGCGTGGTGGGTGCATTCATAGCCGTGCCTCTGCTGGCTGCAGTCCGGATCTTCTGCGATCATATCGAGAGCCTTGCGCCGGTAGGGGAATTCCTGGGTAAGTAAAAGGCGCCGACCCGGTGCCGTAGTCGGCCGGAGACCTGCTCGGCGTAGTTAGTTTACCGCTCAGGTTACCCGCCGACGTACCATCGCAGGAGACGTCCCCATTACCTCGGTAACATCAGCGCCGTTCCTGGCCCGATTCCGCTCCCGCCGCACCGGCACTCCCGATGAGCTGCTCACCGGTCCGATCCGCGGCGAGCTGCTGGGTGCCGAGCATCTCGCGGAACGGGCCCAGGCGGTCGCGGCCGCTCAGAAGGTCGTAGAACGACGTCGCCCGTCCCGTCGGCCCCGGCTGCTGGCGCGGCTCGATGAGACCCGCCAGGTCCTGGATGACGTGCACATCAGGCTGGCTGAAGCCGCCGACCGTGATGTCGACGTAGGCCCTGCCGGCGAATGGCTGCTGGACAACTTCCACATCGTTCAGGAGCACATCCGCGAAGTGAGGCAGAGTCTGCCGCGCGGCTACTACCGCGAGCTCCCCGAACTGGCGGGCGGCACCCTGCCGGGCTACCCCCGCGTCTACGAGCTGGTCATCACGCTCATCTCGCACACGGAAGGGCGGATCGATCTCGGCAACGTCGAATTGTTCGTCGACGCCTTCCAGGAGGCCTCTCCGCTCTCGATCGGCGAGCTGTGGGCCGTACCCGCGATGCTGCGGCTCGGCCTCCTCGAGAACGTGCGGCGAATGGCGCTCCGTACGATTCACCGCCTCGACGAGCTGGAGTTGGCCAATCAGTGGGCGGAGCGGCTCATCGCGGCCAGTGGCGACGCGGCATCGGTGCTCTCGGCGGCGATCAACGATTTCGTCGCCCACGCGCCGCCGCTCACTCCTACCTTCGTCTCGCGTTTCCTAAGCCAGCTGCGCTCGGTGGGCGTCTCGGTGCCGTCATTGACCTGGCTCGAGCGCTGGGTCAGCGACGAAGCGATGACCGCCGAGGACGCCGCGGCGCGCGCCACTCAGCGGGTCGCGCTCACCCAGATCATGATGGCGAACAGCATCACCAGCCTGCGGGCCATCGCCCGCATGGACTGGGACTCGTTCGTCGAGCACCAGAGCGTGATGGAAGCGGTGCTGCGGGACGATCCGGTTTACCCGCGGATGACCTTCGCTACCCGCGACCGTTACCGGCACGTGGTGGAACGGATCGCCAAGCGCACCCGTTCGGACGAAGCCGCGGTAGCCCGACTCGCACTCGAGCTTGCCCGCCGGGCTCCGACTGACGATGTGGGTTCGGAACGATCGGCGCACGTGGGGTACTACCTGCTGGATCAGGGTCGCACAGCGTTCGAGCACGCCGTCGGTTACAGACCAACCGCTCTAGAACGGGTGCACCGCTGGATCCTGCGTCACCCGAACTTCGTGTTCGTGGGCGGAATGCTGCTCGGCACCGCCCTCGCCCTGGCCGCCCTGCTCTGCCTCGCCGGCGTGTCGGGCGAGGCCACCGTGATTGCAGTCGTTTTGCTGGCGCTCATCCCGGCGAACGACATCGCGATCAACGTGCTCAATCAGCTGGTGACGGCGTTTCTGCCGCCGCATGTGCTGTCCAAGCTCGATCTGAGCGAGCACGGGGTCCCGCCCGAGCTGCGGACGGCGGTGGTCATCCCCACGCTGTTCGACAGCGCAGCCGCAGTCCGCGACGGACTCGACCACCTCGAGGTGCAGTACCTGGCCAACCGGGAAGCGCATCTGCATTTCGCCGTCCTGAGCGACTTCACCGATTCGCCTAGCGAGACCCGGCCCGACGACGCCGCAATCCTGGAAGCCGCGGTGGCCGGCGTTCGCGAGCTGAACGCCCGCTACGCTCCCGAGACCGAGGACGCCTTCTATCTCTTCCATCGGCCCAGGCGCTGGAACCCGCGCCAGGGCGTGTGGATGGGATGGGAGAGAAAGCGGGGGAAGCTCGCCGAGTTCAATCGCTTTCTCCGCGGCGGGGCACGGAAGGCGTTCTCGGCGATCGTAGGCAATACGGCGCCGCTGGCCCACGTGCGCTACGTGATCACGCTCGATTCCGACACCGTGCTGCCGCCGGAGACCGCTCCGCTTCTGGTCGGCGCCCTCGCCCATCCGCTCAATCGGGCGGTGTACGATCAGCGCCGCGGCCAGGTGGTTCGCGGGTACGGAATTCTCCAGCCGCGGGTGAGCGTGTCGCTGCCGAGCGCCAACCGCTCCCGCTTTGCGTCGATTCAATCGGGACATCCCGGGGTCGACCCCTACACGACCGCGGTATCGGACGTCTACCAGGACTTGTATGGCGAGGGCAGCTTCACCGGCAAGGGCATCTACGACGTGGATGCGTTCGAACAGGCGACGCACGGCCGCTTTCCCGAGAACACGCTGCTGTCGCACGACCTGATCGAAGGCAACTACGCCCGCGCCGGGCTCGCGACCGACATCCTGCTCTACGACGACTACCCGACCCGCTACCTCACTTTCACTCGGCGGAAGCATCGCTGGATCCGGGGGGACTGGCAGCTGCTGCAATGGCTGGCCCCCACAGTGCCCGGTCCCGACGGGCCGGAGCCCAATCGCCTTTCGCTTCTGTCCCGCTGGAAGATTCTGGACAACCTGCGGCGAAGCGTGGTGGAGATCGCGCAGCTCGTGTTCCTGGTGGCGGGCTGGACCATTCTGCCCGGGTCTCCCATTCGCTGGACCCTGCTTGGGCTCGGCGCGATTGTAGCGCCGTGGATATCCTCGCTGCTCCTGGCCGCGCTCAGGCCTCCTTTGGACAAGTCATGGCGGGCCTATTACGCGGAAGTGGCCCGCGACGCGGTGACCAGCCTGCAGCAGGTGGCGCTCGCCATCACGTTCCTGCCACATCAGGCATGGGTTTCCGCGGATGCCATAGCGCGCACGTTATGGCGACTGTTCGTCACCCACCGGAAGCCGCTCGAGTGGCAGACCGCATCTCAGACCGAGCGCCTGGTCACCGGAGGACCCACTACGGTATGGCGGACCATGTGGCCTGGGGTCGCGTTGGTTGTCGGCATCGTGCTGCTGGTGGCCGCGGCGGCGTGGCTTCGGAGCGCCAGCACACCGGACTGGCCGCTGGGCATTGCCGTGCTGCCTCTCGCCCTCCTCTGGTCGACATCCCCGCTGATTGCGTATGGACTCAGCGCGCCGGCGGTTCGGCACGAGCGACGATTGACCTCGTCCCGCCGGACCGCCGCGATGCGCTACGCGCTGCTGCATTGGCGATTCTTCGATCGCTTCGTCACCGAAGCGTCGAACTGGCTCGCGCCGGATAACTATCAGGACGACCCCACGCCGGTCGTCGCGCTCCGCACCTCTCCCACCAACATCGGACTTCAACTCGTCGGAACGGTGAGCGCCTACGATCTCGGCTTCATCTCGGGAGACGAGCTGGTCCGGCGGCTCGAGCTCGCAATGCGCACGCTGGAGCGGCTCGAGCGGTTCCGCGGACATTTCTACAACTGGTACGATCTCGAGACCCTTCGGATTCTCGAGCCGGCGTACATCTCGACCGTGGACAGCGGCAACCTCGCCGGTCATCTGATTGCGCTGCGGCACGCCTGTCTTTCCATCGTGGATGCGCCCGTGTTCGATGGGCGCACCTGGCGCGCCCTGGAGACGGCACTCACCCTGGCGAACGAGCGGCTTCGCGAGCTGAGCGCTCCGACCCCCGATTCGCCCGTGCCAAAACCCACCACCGATGCCGAGGAGAAACTGCGTGTCGTCCGACTGACGCTCAGCGCGGCTCCCCACCCGGCCGCGCTGGTCGATACCGTCGCCCCCGCGCTAGTAAACGCTCGCGATGCGCTCGCCGCCGCCGCACGCAACGGCCCCGGATCGGAGGCCTACGCGACGGAATGGATCGACTGGAGCCTTCGGCTGATCGAGCAGCATGCGCCTCGCATTCCCGGTCTCACGATCTCGAAGGTGATGGCCCGTGGAGATCGGAGCATGATTCGCTCCGAGAGTTGGCGCAGGCTTGCGGAGCGGGTGCCGGAGGCGGCGGAGCTGGTTCAGCGGCTGCAGACCCTCGCGGACCGCGCCTACCAGTACGCGCTAGAAATGGATTTCCGCTTTCTCTACGACGAGACCCGAGCCCTCTTCTCGATCGGCTTCCAACCTCGGGCTCACTCGCTGGACGAGTCGTATTACGACCTGCTCGCGTCAGAGGCGCGCCTGGCCAGCTTCATTGCCGTCGCAAAGGGCGACGTGCCGGTCGAGCACTGGTTCCGGCTCGGAAGGACGCTGACCCATGCCGCCGGCGAGACCGCTCTCGTATCCTGGAGCGGCAGCATGTTCGAGTACCTGATGCCCGCGCTCGTCATGCGGTCGTTTCCCTTCACCGTCCTGGAGCGGACGCAGCATGCGGCGGTGCGGCGTCACATCGCCTATGGGACCGAGCGGGGCGTCCCGTGGGGTGTGAGCGAAAGCGCGTACAACCTGCGCGACATCTACCAGACCTATCAGTACCGGGCGTTCGGGGTCCCCGACCTGGCGCTCAAGCGGGGACTCGGCCGCGACCTCGTGATCGCGCCGTACGCCTCGGCGCTCGCAGCGATGGTCGATCCACTCAGGGCGCTCGCCAATCTCGCCACGTTGGAGAAGACCGGCGCGCTCGGGCCTTACGGGTTCCGCGACGCGATCGACTACACGCGGCCCAATCCGGGGCGGCGGTACGGCGTGGTGCACACCTACATGGCGCACCACATCGGCATGGGCCTCGCCGCCCTGAGCAACTCGCTCACCGCCCAGGTCTGGCAGCGCCGTTTTCACACCGATCCGCTGGTCCGCTCGGCGGAGCTGCTGCTGCACGAGCGAGTGCCGCGCCTTCTCGTGCTACAGGAGCCGCAGGCTGCCCGCGCAGACGAAGCGCTTCCCGATCCCGAGCTGGAGCGCCCGGTCGTCCGGGAAGTCGATCCGCCCGACACTTCGCAACCGCAAGTCGCGCTGCTCGGCCACCTGCCGTACACGATCATGGTCAGCCACTGCGGGGGCGGCTACAGTCGCTTCGAAGATCTCGCGGTTACCCGGTGGCGAGCCGATGGCACGCTCGATCGCACGGGGCAGTTCTGCTATCTGCGCGATCTCACCACCGGGCGGATGTGGTCCGCCGCGCACCAACCGGTCTGCGCCCCGGCGGACTGGTACCGTGCATATCTGGCCACGGATCGTGTGACGTTTCACCGCGCCGATGGCGACATCGAGACTCGCACCGAGATTGCCGCGGTACCGGCAGACGCTGCCGAAGTGCGCCGCATTACGGTCACCAACAACAGCGACGAGCCGCGCGAGATCGAGCTCACGAGCTATGGCGAGATCGTGCTGGCGCATCCCGACGCCGACCGGGCGCACCCGGCCTTCGGCAATCTCTTCGTCGAGACGGAATGGCACGACTGGTGTACCGCCATCACGGCAACCAGGCGCCCGCGCTCCGCCGGCGAGCGGTCGCTCTGGTGCGTCCACGTGGTGGACGCAGGCGACCACCGGGTCGGTAACGTGACCTGCGAAACCGATCGGGCGCGGTTCGTGGGGCGCGGCCGCACCCTGTCCGACCCACGAGCGCTCGACCCGCACGCAAAGCTCTCGGGGACCACGGGTGCGGTGCTGGACCCCATCTTTGCGTTGCGCACATGCCTTCGGCTGCCGGCCGGCAGGTCGGCCACGGTGTCGTTCACGACGCTCGTAGCCCAGACACTCGAGCGAGCCTACGAGCTGGCGGACCGCTACCACCACCCGTACGCGGCGCACCGGGCGCTCGATCTCGCCTGGACCTCTACGCAGGTCGAGCTTCGAGAGCTCAAGATCAGCCCGACCGAGGCAGCTGTATTCCAGGAGATCGCCGGATATCTCTTCTATGCCAATCCCGCGGTACGGGCGCCACAGGCCGAGCTGCTGCGAAATCGCGGATCCCAGCCGGCGTTGTGGGCGGCCGGCGTGTCGGGCGATTGGCCCATCCTGCTCGCCACTATCGATTCACCCGACGGACTCCCCACCTTGCGGCGCCTGCTCGCCGCCCATCGATATTGGCGGCGGCGCGGCATGATGGTGGACCTCGTGGTGCTGAACACCAGGCCGCCCAGCTATCTCCAGGAGCTCCAGGACAAGATCACCGCTACGATCTTCTCTGCTTCCGATCCCGGCATCATCGACCAGCCGGGCGGAGTCTTTGCCCGTCGGCGGGACTTGCTGAGCGCCGATGTGGTCGGAATGCTCCGCGCTACCGCGCGCGTGCACGTTCCCTGCGATGGCCGCGCCGTCGGGCGCATTCTGGAATCGGTCCTGGCACGCGGCGCGATGCCCGGGGAGGCGGCGGCCGCGATTCCCACGCCGGCCCGCGCCGCAGATCGGACGGCACCTCCCGCCTTGCGCGCGCTGTTTCGCGTCATCGGGGATACGTCGCGCCGGGGCTTCAGCGACTCGAGGCCCCGGATTACGTCGCTGCAGGTACCCCCGGTTGCGTCGGGATCCGGCGTCTGGAACGACGGCGTCGCCCCCTTCGAGAACGGGTTCGGCGCGCTCACACCCGCCGGCGATTATGAGATGCGAGTAGGCGGCGATCATGTCCCGCCCGCTCCCTGGGCCAACGTGATCGCGAATCCGCGTGGCGGATTCGTAGTCTCAGAGCGGGGCGCCGGGTTCACCTGGTGCGACAGCAGCTACTTTTTCCGCCTTACACCCTGGCACAACGACCCGGTTGGCGACCCGATCAGCGACGTGATCTACCTGTCAGACCCGGAGAGCGGCGGCGTCTGGAGCGCCACGCCGGCGCCGGTCCGCCACGACGGCCATTACACCGTCCGGCACGGAACGGGAGTTTCGTCATTCAAGCACGAGCACGACGGGATCTCGACGCTTCTTACGCTTGGCCTGCCCGAACAGGACCCCGTCAAGCTCTCGCTTCTCGAGATCACCAATCTGAGCGACCGTCCCCGCCGGCTCACGGTTACCGCCTTCGTCGAGTGGACTGTGGGGGTGATGCGCGAGCATACCCAGCACCAGGTGCACACCTCGTTCGATCCGGAGCTGGGCGCGATCCTCGCGCGTAACCATTTCGACCCCGTCTTCTCGAACCATGTCGCCTTCTGCGCGATTAGTGAGCGGGTCACAGCCTGGACCGCGGACCGTCGGGAGTTCCTCGGCAGAAACGGGACTCTCGCGGCGCCGGCCGGCCTCAGCGGCGATCTCGCGGGAACGATCGGTGTGGGGATCGACCCCTGCGCGGCTCTGCGGACCACCATCCAGCTCGAGCCCAACCAGACTCGGGAGCTGGTCGTGGTGCTCGGCGCAGACCGCGGAGAACTCGCGGCTCAGCGCGCTATCGCCGACTACCGCGCGCCGGACCGCGCCCGTGCTGCCATCCACCGTGCAGTCGCCGGATGGGCCGAGCGCCTCTCGGTCATCTCGGTTCGCACTCCGGAGCCGTCGTTCGACGCGATAGTGAATCGCTGGTCGCTTTACCAGGCGCTGTCCTGCCGCATGTGGGCACGCTCGGCGCTCTATCAAAGCGGAGGCGCCTACGGCTTCCGCGATCAGCTACAGGACTGCATGGCGATCGTGTACGCCGAGCCCGGACTCGCGCGCCGGCACCTTCTGGTAGCGGCCGCGCGGCAGTTCGTCGAAGGGGACGTGCAACACTGGTGGCATCCGCAGACAGGCCGTGGGGTCCGGACCCGCTTCTCGGACGATCTCGTCTGGCTTCCCTACGCCGTGGATCACTACGTGCGGATCACGGGCGACGCATCGGTGCTGGCAGAGCAGGTCCCGTTCCTGGCGCAACGTCCACTGGAGCCTCACGAGCACGAGGTCTACGACCGGCCGGAGGTCTCGACCGAGCGGGCTTCAGTGTACGAGCATTGCGTACGCGCCTTGCGCAGGGCGTGCACCGACGGACCACACGGGCTGCCGCTCATCGGCGACGGCGACTGGAACGACGGGATGAACCGGGTGGGCATCGAGGGTCGGGGCGAAAGCGTGTGGCTGGCCTGGTTCCTGATAACGACGTTGCGCGCCTTTGCCGAGCATGCTGAAGCCAGGGCAGATGCCGGAACTGCAGCCATCTTTCATTCCCGCGCTGATGCGTACGCGGGCGCAGTCGAGGACCACGGCTGGGACGGCGACTGGTATCGCCGGGCGTACTTCGACGACGGCACGCCGCTTGGGTCTTCCAGCAGCGAAGAGTGCCGCATCGATTCGATCGCGCAGAGCTGGAGCGTCATCTCGAAGGCAGCGCCCGCCGAGCGACAAGCTCGGGCGATGCAGTCGTTCCGGGAGCATCTGGTGCGCGAGGATGCGCGCATGCTCCTGCTGCTCACCCCGCCCTTCGACCGTACCAGCCACGATCCGGGATACATCAAGGGATACGTTCCGGGCGTGCGCGAGAACGGAGCGCAGTACACGCATGCCGGTCTCTGGGCAGTGCTCGCGACCGCTCTACAGGGAGACGGTGCAGGCGCATTCGAGCTGTTTCAGATGCTCAATCCGCTCACGCACAGCCGCACATCGTCGGACGTCGCCACCTACAAGGTCGAGCCTTACGTCGTGGCCGCCGACGTATACACCGCGCCGGGTCATCTGGGCCGGGGAGGCTGGACCTGGTATACCGGTTCGGCCAGCTGGATGTATCGGGTGGCGTTGGAAGCAATCCTCGGGTTTACCCGCCGCGGAAACATGCTGACCATCCGGCCGTGTGTACCGCCTGGCTGGCCCGAGTTCACGATCGAATACCGGTACGGAGCCAGTCGCTACGTCATCGTGGTGCGCAGCCCCGGAGCGCTGAGCACCGCGGCGGCAACGGTAACGCTCGACGGTGCGTCTCTGACCGATCCCGTCGTGCGGTTGATCGATGACGGCACGCGCCACGAGGTGCTGGTGGAGCCCGGGACAGCGGCAGGCGTGGAGCGGTCCTGATGTGGGCAAGGTTTGCTCCGACGGCAACCAGGTGAACGGCAAGTTCGAAGCGCGCCCGACCAAGTACGAAGGCAAGACGACCACGGGCACGTTCACAGCCCTGCGTTCGGCCTGACATCGCGGCCGATCAGGAGCGGAGGTCGGCGAAAAAAAGCGCGGAGCAGACTTCCTACATTGGGGATTAGCTTTCCCCAATGATTACGAGAGATGACCTCCTTCCAATGCCCCTGCTCGCCGGGCTCCCGGTCGGGCAGGTCGATGCCATCGCCGCTCGCGCCGCCGACCTCACCCTCGAAAAAGACGAATGTCTGCTTCAGGAGGGCGAGCAGGCCGGCTTCTTCTTTCTGCTGCGTGGACAGATCTCCGTGTACAAGGAGATGGGCGGTGCACCGCGACGAATCAATCGCTTCAAGCCTCCCGCGCACTTCGGCGAGGTTCCGCTCCTGCTGGGCAGCCCGGCGCTGGCGAGCCTCTGCGCTGACGAGCCAAGCCGGGTGGCCCGGCTCGAGGCCGACGATTTCCAGGAGCTCATCCTCACCAATCGGCAACTGAGCGATCAGCTGTTCAGGACAATGGTGGAGCGCCTCACCAAGGCCCGGGACATAGTCGTGGAGGTCCCGCATAGGTCGATCACTCTGGTCGGGCAGCGATGGGATCCTGCCTGCCATGAGCTGCGGAATTTCCTCGCGCGCAATCAAGTGACCGTTACCTGGGTCGATCTGGGAGACGAAGGCGCGACCCAGCGGGTACCCGGTGGATTCGCCGAGGGAACTGCCTGCCCGCTGCTCGTCCTGGATGACGGAACCCGGCTCATAACCCCGAGTCTGCGCGAAGCAGCCGACCACATTCCCGCGCTCCGGACCCGTCCATCAGTACGGGCAGACGAAGGATGCTACGACGTCGTGATCGTGGGCGGGGGACCTGCCGGGCTTGCGGCCTCCGTCTACGGCGCATCGGAAGGGTTGAAGACCGTGCTGATCGAAAAGCTCGCCCCCGGTGGGCAGGCTGGCAGTTCCACACGCATCGAGAACTACCTCGGCTTTCCGGTCGGCCTCTCAGGCGACGAGCTCAGCACTCGCGCGCTGCGCCAGGCCAAACGGTTCGAGGCCGAGATTGTATGCGCTCGCGAAGCCGTAGGCCTGACTCCCTGCGAGGCCGACGATGGTTTGACGCACATGATTCGACTCGACGGCGACGATTGCGTCCGTGCGCGAGCAGTGGTCCTGGCCACCGGCGTATCCTGGAGGAGACTCGGTGCCGAGGGAGTCGACCGGCTGGTCGGTCGCGGGGTCTACTATGGGGCGGCGCGTACCGAGGCGCAGCGCACCCGAGGCAAGCACATTCATTTGCTTGGCGGAGGCAACTCCGCCGGCCAGGCGGCGATGTGGTTTTCCAACTACGCGGACAAGGTCAGCATGCTCGTCCGCGGGCCGTCGCTTGCCGCGAGCATGTCGCACTACCTGATCGATCAGCTCAAGAGCCGGCGAAATGTCGAGATCAGGTTCAACACCGAAGTTCTTGCCGTGGACGGCCACGAGCATGTGGAGCAAGTCACGTTGCGCGATCGGCACAAAGACACCCAGCGCACCGAGGCGACAGGGGGTGTTTTCATCCTGATCGGCGCCAACGCCGAGACCCATTGGCTCCCGCCTGCAATCGTGCGTGACACGGCTGGTTACGTCTGCGCGGGTCGCGACATGCTCCAAGCCCTCGAGGAGCGGATCCTGCGAGGGACAGACACCGTTGGGGCCGGTCCCAGCTGGACCCTCTCCCGCGATCCCTACCTTCTCGAAACCAGCGTTCCCGGGATCTTCGCGGCGGGGGACGTCCGCCACGGCTCCATCAAGCGGTGCGCGTCAGGAGTGGGCGAGGGCAGCATGGCGATAGCGTTCGTGCACCAATACCTGACGCACTGAACCGTTACAATCGCTATTCACTCTCCACTGATGGATTACCAATTCGATCTCGTGAGTGTCGGAAGCGGACCGGCGGGCCAAAGGGCTGCCGTCCAGGCCGCCAAGCTCGGCAAACGTGCGGCGCTCATCGAGCGACGCAGACTTCTGGGCGGCGTCTGCGTCGACACCGGAACGATTCCCAGCAAGACATTCCGCGAGGCAATTCTCTCCTTCACCTGCGGCTCACTCGACGGCGCACCCGGCCACCGGCCGGAGAGCCGACCGACCGCGGACCTGCTGTTGCAGCGAGTCAACTCGGTCGTGGCGCGGGAGGTCCGAGTCATCGAAGATCAGCTGCGCCGCAACGATGTGGAAGTGATCTTCGGTGAGGCGTCGTTCAAGGACCCCCACACCCTACTGGTTCGCAGCGAGGACGGATGGCGGGAGATCACGGCCGGCAGTGTCGTCATCGCAGTGGGCACTCAGCCGGGGCCCGTTCCCGGCGTGCAGCCAGACGGCGAGGTCATCGTTTCGAGCGACGACATCATGAACCTGAAGCGCATCCCCCATTCGATGGTGGTGGTGGGTGCCGGCGTCATCGGGATCGAGTACGCTTCGATGTTTGGCGCCCTCGGCGTGCAGGTGTCGCTCATGGAGCGGCGCGACCGTCCGCTCGAGTTCCTCGACCACGAGATCGTCGACGAGCTGGTGCATGAGATGCGGCGACGCAACGTAATCCTGCGGCCGGGTGAGGCAGTGGCTCGGATCGACATCATCGAGGGGCCGCCCAGGCGGGTGCTGCTCGAGCTCGAGTCGGGGAAAAAAATTACGTCGGACCTGGCCCTCTTCGCCATCGGACGGATCGGCGCGACCGATACGCTCAATCTGCCGGCCGCCGGACTTACCGCGGACGAACGTGGCCGTGTCAAGGTGGACGAACATTTCCGCACTGCCGTCCCCCATATCTTCGCGGCGGGCGACGTGGTGGGTTACCCGAGCCTGGCGGCAACATCGAGCGAGCAGGGCCGGCTTGCCGCCTGTCATGCATTGGGCCTTCCGGCCAAGGCCATGGCGGACAACTTCCCGGTGGGTATCTACGCGATTCCGGAGATTTCAATGACCGGCCCGCCCGAGCACGAGCTGACCAAGCAGCGCGTGCCGTACGAGGTGGGCCTGGCGCGATACCGCGAGATCGCCCGCGGGCAGATTCTTGGCGACGACACCGGGTTGCTCAAGCTGATCTTCCATCGCGATGACCGCCGCCTGCTGGGCGTCCACATCATCGGGACCAGCGCGACCGAGCTGCTTCACATCGGTCAGGCGGTGCTGGCGCTGGGAGGCGGTCTCGACTACTTCCTGGACACCGTCTTCAACTATCCGACCCTCGCCGAGTGCTATAAAGTTGCGGCCCTGAACGCGGCGAATAAGCTGGCCAACTGATCCGACGGCCCTGAGCGACCTGAATCACTGCACCCGAGCGACGACAGACGTTAAATTGAGACTAATTCGGCCGCTCAAGTCTGTATGCGCCACGTCTCGCTCGCCCCCATAGCGACCGTTCTATCATGTTGTGCCGTAGGGAGTTTCGCCTGCGGAGGCAGCGATCTTACCCTGCCCAGCGAAGGCCGCCCGGCCACATTGGCGGTGGTAGCTGGGAACGACCAGACGGCCAACGGTGGGCAGCCTCTCCCCGACCCGATCGTCGTGTTGGTAACTGACGGAGCCAGCCGCCCCGTTGCCCAGATTCGAGTCGCCTTCGTGGTTACAGCCGGTGGTGGGAGCACCAGCCCCGATACAGCGACAACCGACTCAGACGGCCGCGCCAGCGCGCGTTGGACCCTCGGTGCCGCGACTGGCTCCCAGCACGTCGAGGCCCGTGTCGTCGGGTCGGACGCAGTCAAAGCGACGTTCACCGGAACCGCATCTCCCATCAACAGCGGCCCCAAGCGCACCACGACCACGATCAACTCGGCAGATCCGTCGCCTTCGTTCCCTACCCAGCCCGTCGTAGTGGCGTTCAGCGTGAGCGCGAACGACGGAACCCCGACCGGCTCGGTGACGGTGACCGACGGCTCCGGCAGCTGTACCGCCTCTGCCCCTAGCGGCCAATGCAGCCTGGCGCCGGCGACCGCCGGCTCGAAGACGCTGACGGCGAGATACAGTGGCAACAGCGCCTTTTCAGCCAGCTCGGGAAGCGCCGATCACCAGGTGGTCCGCGCCGGAACCTCTGCCTCACTGACCTCGAGCGAGAATCCCTCACGTCTTGACGAGGAGGTCACCTTCGCGGCCTCCGTCACCAGCAACTTCAAGACCCCTCAAGGGTCGGTCCGGTTCGTGGAAGGGAGTTGCGACGATCCGACGCGGTCATGGGCAACTGAAACGCTCGATGGGAACGGCGGGGCGTCCTTCTCTACTCGCAACCTCTCGCCGGGCACGCATTCCATGCTGGCCTGCTACGAGGGGACCGATGTCTTCGCGAGCAGCGAGAGCAACGTGGTCCCGCAGAAGGTGAGCAAGAAAGGACACGACTGAACTCGTCGTGGCTAGCTCTTACCATATGAATGGAATGATCGCAGCGGACTCCCGCTGATATTGTGCGTACTCGGGGAATGTCTGCCGCATCCGCCCCTCCTCTGCCCGACCCTTGATCCCGAACGACAGCAGCATCAGCAGGAATGCGACGACCCCCCGCCACTCGCCGATCGTAATTGCCGTCCCCAGGAACGCGACCAGCAGGCCGCTGTAAATCGGGTGGCGGAGATGTCGGTAGGGACCGGTTCGGACGAGGGCGTGGTCTTCCTTCACGACGACGTGTGCGCTCCAGTTCCGGCCCAGGTGGCGCCTGGCCCAGACTGAAAAGCCAAGCCCCGCCGCGACAAGAAGCGTCCCGACCAGCCAGGGCAGATTCCCGTGAGGCAAGAATCTCTCTTTCAGGACCCTCGGTGCCCAGCGCGGCACGGCGAAGAGAAGCACTGCGAGGAGGAGCGGTGTCCGATGAAGCAGTTGGGACTTGAGCGGCTCCCGCCAGTGGGTGGCTTTTACGTCGCGAGCGGAGACCCACCAGTACAGGATCCACGCCAGCCAGAGCATCGGAAGGATCAGGCGCAGGCCCATCGCAGGAAGCTAATGGGCAGTGAGAAACTGCGTGAACAGTGAACAGTAAACAGTGAACAGGGATGTATCGGATCGGCGGGGGCGGTGGAGAGGCCCGTTTACTGTTCACTGTTCACTGTTCACGCAGTTTATCCTCTCTTAGTCTTTGTATGGATCAACATCTCCCTCTCCCGCCATCACCACGATCAGCGGCCGGAGCGTGTGTAGCACCTCGATGGTGCCACCCTGTGCGGCCAATACCTCGGGAAGTCGGCGATAGACCTGCGGTGCCTCGTCCGGCCCGCCTCCGCGCAGGATGACGCCCTTTTCTCGAACCCAGCTTTGCATCATCGCCGGCGTAATCTGACCCGGAGTGAGCATCCGACCGGTTTTCCGATGGCGCTTTCCTGCTGCGACGGTGCGACTCATCACCCGCCCTGCCCCATGGACGGTCGAGAACAGAGCGTGTCGCTGAACGGTCGCAACTTCGGGATCGCTCGACACACTGCCGCGGACGATGACCGCGTCATCGCCCATCGATCCGCCAATGAAGCCCTTCTGATCCGGAAATGCCGGAGTAGCCCCCTTCCGAACCACCACCAGCTCCTCGCCATCGTGGGTTTCCTTCCAGGCAAAGTTGTGATGGTTATGGATTAGCTCCATCTCCCGGCCGCCAAGAATGCCGACGACCTTGCGCGCTACCCACTCTCGCCCTGCGTACGCGTAGCGGCCCGCGAGACTCATGAGGTGCCAGTAGTCGTGCCCCATCGGGTCATCGAGATCGAGCAGGACCTCGGTCTCGGGCACCCGCTCGCCCCAATTCTTGCCCTGCCCCAACGCCAGAAAGTTCGACGCGACCGTGTGGCCGAAGCCCCGGCTGCCGAAATGCACGCCCACCCACAGTTTCCCGTTTTCATCGGCGAATACGTCCACGTAGTGGTTGCCGCTACCCACCGTGCCCAATTGACACCGCGCCTTGTCGAGTAACGCCATCCGGTGCCTGGCCGGAACCGCATCCCAGATTGGATCGTCGAACAGCGGGTGGTTTGCCGGGGCATCATCCGCTCGGTTCTTTCGGCCAATGCCGAAGCTCACGGTGTCGTTGATCTCGTCTGCCAGCTGGCCCAACCGCCTGGCCGCAATCTCCGGAGTGCCGCCGATGTCGCCCAGCGTGCGATCGGTCCGGATCGCCGCGTTCCCGCAAGCGATGTCGAATCCCACCCCCACCACTGACACCTGATTGTCGTACGCCGCCACGCCGCCGATCGGCATGACGTAGCCCACGTGACCGTCCGCCATCAATGCGACCTTGCGGGCGTGCTCCGCCACCCGCGCGAGCTGCGCCCGCGTTGCGTCGTCGTGAGTTCCGAACACCTGCATGGCGCCTCCCGAAGTGAGATGTAAGACCGGCGGGCTGGAGCTGCCAAGGTCTACTGGGTGGCGCTGCCCGGAAAAGCCGGGTTCATTTGGTCCATGTCGATCGACCACTACGTGGCGCTGGGCGACTCCATGAGCAGCGACCACTATCCCACCTGCGACCTTCGGAACCTCGATGCGCCGCCGAGTCACCTGGATCCGGCCGGCGCCGCCGCCCTTCTCTTCCGCAACGACGACGCGCGTTGGCCTGATTTCAGCGGCCAGGACCTCGCGCGCATGGCTCCCGGCATGGATTTCCGCAACCTCACGGAGGACGGCGCTCTGATCGATGACGTGCGGACGGAGGAGTTGTCCCGGCTGGGACGGGATTCCGCCGAGCCGCGGGTACTGGTAACACTGACGGCGGGCGGTAACGACCTGCTCGACGTGTTGCTGGCGGGGGTGCCGCTCGATCGTGCTGTGAAACGGATCGCAGGTCGCTACAACGATCTGATCGATGTCTTACTGGAGGAACTGCCACGAGCTACTCTCGTCCTTACGACGGTGTACGACCCGACCGATGGCACCGGCATCCTCCCAGGGCTTTTCGAAGTGAAGGGCCGGCTTCCGCTCGAGTACCTCGACCAATTCAACCAGCACGTCCGTGACACGGCGGCCCAAACGCCGGGCGCTCTACTTGCCGACGTTCATCAGCATTTCCTCGGGCACGGGGTCAGCTTGAGCGAATCCGGCCGCTGGTACTGGCGACA
>JBKPOS010000192.1:0-3589 GCA_046733215.1 Gemmatimonadota bacterium | reverse complement strand
CTACGCTTGGCGTCGTGATTCGGGTGTACCCAAGAGCCGCCATGTGGTCCGCGACGCCTTTGAGAATGATGTCATCGTAGGCGTGGTTGAAGGGCAGGGCGGTAAGAATGCTTTCCGGCGGCACGATCGCCACCACCGACTCGGGCATGAGGAACGTTCTTATGGTGCCGAAGTTGACGGTGTCATCGTGCGTCGTCGCGACGACGTCGAGCTCGGCCGCTGCAGTAGGCTCATCCGGATAGCACGCCGTCCCGAGTGCAGCGACGGCGACGAGGCCGAGCAGCAGAACAACGAATTGGCTGCGCGATTGCGAAGCCGATACTTGTGTCACACGGGCCTCCCGATGGTAGATGTGGCGGCGGACCTCAGCCGACCCCACGTCAACCCTACGATACTTGAGACACATCCGTGCCACGCTACTCGGGGCGGAGCAGCGGTTCACTGATGCCTAGCGCCGTGGATCGGCGCCGGATGGCTGATGGTCGTAGAGTTTAGGTTGAGGACCTTTTCGACGGCAACTGTCAATTGTGACAGTAGTCAGCCTGCCAGCGGTCCCCGAGCTTGAGGATTGGATCCAGGTCCGGTGCGCAAAACTGGCGTGAGGCTATCCCGTGATCGTCCAGCGATACTCGCGGATCGTGGGCTGGCGCTTTGCGTGCTGGTCGCACAGGGCCGCGAACATGCCGATCTCCTTGGCGCACCCCATGACGTGCTTGGCGATCTTGAAGCATCCAGGATGATCGCACAAATACCGGCCGTGTTTGCCGTCGTTTCGCTGAGGCTCGTTTCCAGTGCTTCCTGTCACCCACGGCATAGTTGAACCTCACACTTATGGGTTTCCACCTTTTCATGATGCTTGAAAGAGCGACTGTCGGCCCAATTCCGAAAGCAAGTGACGTGCCCGACGGTACCAGACCATAAGTGCACGCTCCGCTCCCACCCTAAGTCCGGAGCTGTGGAGACCGGCGCGCAGGCCTTCGGATTGCCAGTCGATCGAGAACCCATGCCCGGAACCTTGGTACATCACGTCGCATTTGCCGCGCTTCTAGCTGCGGGCCTGGGCTTTCGTGCGGAGGCGCAACGACCCGGGATTCGTCCCGCCGAGCCGACGGTCCGTTTCGAGCTATTCCCCTTCGCCGGATACCAGTTTGGAGGGGGACTGAATGTGACCGGTGGACACGTCTCGCTGGGTGACGGGCTGTCCTACGGCGGGTATCTCGATGTACTCACCCGGAAGGGCACCTGGGTCGAGCTCGGTTACAATCGCCACGAGAGCGAGCTCAGGCTGGACAACGGTTTCGGAGTGAGCACCAAGGTTGCAGACATGGCGGTGCAATACTTTCAATTGGGTGCGTTGCAAGAACTGAAACCGGGTCCGGCTCGCCCGTTTCTGGTCGGCAGTCTGGGAGTCACCTGGTTCGATCCCTCGGATAATCTCGACGGCACCACGCGGTTCTCCTTCGGCGCCGGCGCCGGTGTAAAGCTCTCACCCCAGGAGCGATTCGGCATTCGATTGGAGGGCCGAGCCTGGTTCAGCCTCTTCCCGGATGGAGGCGCCTTGAGCTGCGGTCCGTTTGGGTGCTTCGTCGCCGTAGGCGGCACGGCGCTGGTGCAGGGACAGTTTTCCGGTGGAATTTTCTTTGCGTTCTGACGTGCTTTCAGAGGCTCGATTTGCTCCTCTCGGCTCTCTCCGATGGGTCAATGCTCCGGTGTCAGGGTAAAGTCGACTCTTCCACGGGCGGCTGCAAAGATCACTGTGAGATTCCAGTTTCCCGGCGTGCCGGTGCCGGTCTCGGTGTCGAGATCCAGCTCCAGAAGAGTCGAGTCGACCATCTGCCCCACCGCATCGTGGATGACCAGAATGCCATACCCGTGGTGGATGAAGCTGTCGTGGTGGAGCGCGGCTTTCACCCCGGAGTTGGGCCACACGAACGTGAGCTTGTCGTTGACGTTTTCCAGATCGGCCGCCGTGAACTGAAACTTGTCCGGGGTATTGACGACGACAGGGTCGTTGTCAGGCCCCAGCTGGCGGACGATCGAGTCGAGGCAGGCAGCAACCATAACCAGCAGGCCAAGCGAGGCCAGGTACCGCAGGCGACGCCTCGTCATTGCCATCTCGGAATGTTGATGGTCCCGAAGGCGCGGAATTCGGAGAGGTCTTCGTCTACGTCGGGTTTGAAGGTGTAGCGGCTCCGCCGCCAAAGGCGTCCGTAGCTCACCCCCACACCCAACCTTTGGTTGATGTACCCACGTAGGTCAGCCGAGAAGGTGAACACGTGGTGGTTGCCGGAAAAACCGCTTACCACCGGCAGCCATATGTACCCACCATTCACGCGCAACGTCCCCTTGTCGGCCCACACCGCCCGTCCCTCGGCCCTGCCGCCGATTCCCACGCCGTAGTCATAGTCTCGTCCTTCAGCGGTCACGAAATAATCCGAACGAATGGCCGCAATCGGATTGAACCGGAACATCGCCTCGCCATAGGCGTGCAGTGAGTTTTTCGGATTGGTTCGTGTCACGATTCCGCCCTGGAACCCCTGGGCGCCAAAATCGATGACGGGGTTGCTGATGTACTCGTACGTCATCAATAGGGCGAGCAGGCTATTGCTACTGTCTGAGCCCAGTGGCTTTGCAGCGAGGCTTCCGCGAACTCGGAGGTCCTGGAGTGTGCGGCTTCGCTCCGACTTGCTCGCCAGCGTTCCCCACGCCTGGAAGGTCGAGAACGGAGCTTTTCCAAGATCACTGAACGGATCACCATAGAGTACGCTGAACTGCACGAATGCCTGATCACTCGCCGTCGGCCCGCCGAGGGAAGGTGAGCTCGAGAGCCGTCGATAACCGACATCCATCGAACCCTGAATGAACGTCGGCCGCCAGTCTGGCGGCGTCTCGCTGACGTCATTCATTTCGCCCCGGACAAATCGGTTGAACCCGCGGACCGGATTGATGAGCGTACCCGCTATCTCGCGAACCACCCGATTGCTTCCGGTTGCACGATTGTCGAGCACAAGTGAAGAGAACCGAAACGTCATCTCGCCGAGTGTAATTCCGCCCAACGTCGTGTTGGCCAAGTCGTTCGGAGCCGGAGCCCAGACTTCGCCGAACAGCTCCCAGAAGAGACTGCCGCCAAAGGCCCACGGCGCCGACTCCCAGAAGTTGTAGCCGTTGGTCCGGGCCGCATTGAAGTACGCGCTCCCGTGGTAAGGGTGTGAGAACTGGTTGTTGGCGAAGTCGTTGTTGTCCCACTGCCACGAAAACTTCAGGTTAGTGAGCCAGCTATCAATGCTGAGCCGAGACCATTCGCCATTCCTGATGAAGCGCGTGAAGGCCCACGGGATGACTTGCACCGCCATCCACTCGCCGGCTGCCGCCCAGAATCGCTTGGGCGGATTGCAATCGGGGCATGGCAAAGAACCTAGGCGGATCGCTGTGTCCGGCCGCGTCGGCACGGCGCTATCCAGCTGGAAGCTGAGGGACGCCCAATCCGAGGGGCGCGCCTGTGCAAGCGAGAGCTCCGGCCCGAGCATCAGGGCCGTTGCCGTGGCGAGATGGGCCACGGCGTACCGCGCCAAGGCTTCGCGCCGAAGCC
>JBKPOS010000191.1:0-7127 GCA_046733215.1 Gemmatimonadota bacterium | reverse complement strand
CGCGGCCCCTTCGCTCATGCCGGGGCCATCATCCCGCACTTCCAGGCGCAAACGCTCGCCGACCCGATCTGCCCTTACCACGACCCGGCCCCCTTCGACCTTACGAGCGACGCCGTGCCGTACGGCATTCTCCACCAGCGGCTGAAGCAGGAGTGGTGGAATCAGGGCGGTCTCGATTCCCGGCGCGATCTCCCAGCGGGCATCGAGCCGGTCTCCCAGGCGGGCCCGTTCGATCGCGAGATACGACTCGGTCAACCGCAGCTCTTCGCGCAACGACACTTCCTGCCGGGACTCGCTCGCGAGCACTGCTCGGAGGAGGTCGCCCAGTCGCCCGATGGCATCGAACGCCTCATCCCGTTTCCCGGTGATGACCAGAGCGCCGATGGCGTTCAGCGCATTGAAGAGCATGTGCGGCTCGAGCTGAAGTTGAAGCGCGCGGAGCCGCGCTTCCGCCAGACTCGCCCGCAGGCGTTCCGCGCGCAACTGCTGGGCTCGATGCGCTTCCCGGGCCGGGAGATAGTGACCGACACCGACAATGAAGGCGTACACGATCAGGGCGAGGTGATACACCTGCAGAAAGTTGAGCAAGCCCAGCCGCATCACAGCCAGAACATCGAAGGACTGGCCCAGGATAAGCCGGGTCAGCACCGGCGCCAGGAGGTTGGTGGCCAGAATGAAGGCGAAGGCGAACAGCAGGTGGACGCCCAGGTATGCCAGGCGGCGCCCACGGCGGTCGAGCGGGAAGCGCCGAGCGGACCAGAGAATTGCCGGCGTGGCTGCCGCCCAGAACAGAAGGAGCACAATCTGCTCGACGATCCAGGGTGGGCCGGGCAACGCGGCACCGACGAGTCGCGCACTGATGGCGGTGACGACCAGGGTGTAGCAGACCGCTGCGCCCCAGAGGAGAACAAGTGAAAGCGTCATCTATACGCGATGGCGCTTGAATGGGATCTCGTAGAGCTGCGCCCGGCGGCTCGATTTGGCGCTGTCGTGAATGAAGCAGACGTGGGTGCACCAGCACTGGTCGCGCACGATGCCGGCAGTCTCGCGGGAGAGTGCCTCGGAGTGAAGGACTCGGCGGAAGTCGCAACCCACCTCGCGCAGGTTCGCAATCTTCTGCCGAAGCTCGCAGGCGCGGACATCCCCGTTGTAGTCCACCACCAGAATCGACTGGCCCGCCGTGCACGGCATGGGCCAGCGGGTGGAGTGCTCCAGGTTAGCGTGCTGAACCGCGTAGTAAAAGGAAAGCGTGCGATTGTAGTAGAACTCCGCCAGGCGGCCCTTCCGGCCGCCCCCGTGGCGCTGCGACAGATACCGGCCGTAGTGCTGGTGGAGCGGCTCGACCCGTCGATAAAACTCAGCCAGGCGCTCGGGGCCCACTGATTTGAGGGCGGGATCCAGTGGGTCACCACGCACCACCTGAAAGTACTGGCCGTTGAGACGCGCGTGCTCGATCAGCCATCGACCCAGGCGCTCCAGCTCGTCGATGTTCTCTGCCGTGATTACCGAGTTTACGTGAATTCGGATGTTGGGGTTTCGGTCCCGCACCGGATAGAGCGCTTCGATGGTCCGGATCGCCTGGTCGAAGTTCCCCGGCACGCCCCTGATCCGATCGTGAGTCTCGCCAAAGCCGTCCAGCGCCAGGTTCAGGTTGACCTTGAGCTTGGGAAGGGATGCCGTGACGAAGTCCATGAGCCGGACCAGTCGGTCACGAAACAGTCCGTTCGACGGCAGATTGAGCGTGCGGATTTCATTGCGCTGATAGAAGAGCTGGATGATGTCGGCCAGGCGCGGGCGCATCATCGGCTCACCACCGGACAGCCACAATTCTCGGAACCGGGGCATGGTCCGGGTCAGCGTGTCGATCTCGGTAAAGCTGAGGTCACCCGGCCGGTTCAGCTCCTGCCAGTAAAAGCAGGTGCGACACTTGGCGTTGCACCGACTGGTGACGAAAAAGATCAGGGTCCTGAGCTGCATGCCTCCGCCCTGCGGAACTGTGCGCCTCTCGAACCAATTAGTACCAATGTTGCGTCGTCCGACGCGTCCGGAGTAGTCCCGGTCGCAGCGGTGGTCGACTCGGCCGCGCTACCTTGCGCCTTATGGAGCAGTCTATGGGCCCCTCAGCGGTATGACCACGTTCGCCCGAGCCCCCTGCGACGAAGGAGTCATCCAAGCTGGTCCGCGAGCCGTCGCGGACTGCGTGGAAAAGGCCAAGCCATGGGTTCTGGCGACTACGATCCTCGGGTCGAGCATGGCGTTCATCGACGGCTCGGTAGTCGGTGTGGCGCTCCCCGCCATCCAGGCCGACCTGAATGCTTCCCTCAGAGAAACGCAGTGGGTCGTCAACGCCTACATGCTGATGCTGGGCGCGCTTATCCTCGTTGGCGGCGCCGCAGGCGATCGCTTCGGACGGCGCAGCATGTTCATCCTCGGCGTCACCACGTTCACGATTGCGTCGGTCGCATGTGGATTCGCTCCTGGTGCTTTCAGTCTCACCGTCGCGCGCGCCGCGCAGGGAATTGGAGGCGCGATTCTGGTGCCGAGCAGCCTGGCGATCATCAGTGCGACCTTTCCGGAGAAAGAGCGCGGTCGGGCGATCGGAACCTGGGCCGGTGCGTCAGCTCTCACGACGGCGCTGGGTCCCGTGCTTGGCGGCTGGCTGGTCGATGCCTTCTCGTGGCGCGCGATCTTCTTTGTGAACGTTCCCATCGCGCTGGTTGCCGTGTTGATCGCGTTCTGGCGCGTGCCCGAGAGCCGGGGAACGAGTGACAACGCGGGCGTGGACTGGCCCGGTGCCCTGTTCGCGACAGCCGGACTCGGCGCGCTGGTGTATGGGTTGACCGCCGCTTCCGAAATGGGATGGGCCGACGCGAAGGTGATCGGCGGGGTCGCAGCCGGCCTCGCGATTCTGGCGACGTTTGTCTGGTTCGAATCGAAAACACCGGCGCCAATGATGCCGCTTAGCGTGTTCCATTCCCGCTCCTTTAGCGGGGCCAACGCCATTACGCTGCTGCTGTACTTCGCACTGGGTGCCGCGATGTTCTTTCTTCCCTTCAACCTCATTCGCCTGCAGGGCTACTCCGCGGCTCAGGCAGGGGCCTCCTTTCTGCCGTTTACTCTGATCATGGGCGGGCTGTCGCGCTGGTCGGGTGGGTTGTTTGAACGCTACGGGGCCAGAGGCCCGCTCACCGTCGGGCCGATCATCGTTTCGGCCGGTTTTGTGCTTCTGGCCCTGCCCGGCATCGGCGGCTCGTACTGGGCCACCTTCCTGCCGGCGATGTCCGTGCTTGGATTTGGGATGGCGGTGAGCGTGGCGCCCCTCACCACGACGGTGATGGATTCAGTGGACGAGCGTCATGCGGGAGTCGCGTCCGGGATCAACAATGCCACGGCCCGAGTAGCCGGCGCGCTCGCAGTGGCTCTATTGGGGGCAGTGGCAGTCAGCGTGATGCGCAACGCGCTCGACCATCGCCTTCCGGAGCTGCACGTTGCGCCCCCCCTTGCCCGGGCAATGTACGAGCAGACGGCCAGATTGGCCGAGGCACGCGTACCGCTGGAAGTTTCAGGCGCGGAGCGCTCGGCACTAAGCCGAGCGCTCGCCGAGTCGTTTCTGACCAGCTTTCGGGTAAGTATGCTGCTGGCGGCGGGGTTGGCGCTGCTCAGTGCCTGCTGTGCCTGGCTGACGATCGAGAGCCATAGCAAGCGGCGTCCCCGTGACCAATGAGGTTAAGCGGCGCGGTCTGCCGCAGCGATCGCAGCCTCCGTTCGGGTCCACAACTCCCGCGCAAGCGTCTCGTCGTTGGCCAGAGGATTTGGTGCTACCTCGCGAGACTTGTCGTAATACCGCCCGGTTGACGAGCTCAGCTCGGGGGCGGTAGCGCAGTAGAGCGGCGTCCTGGCGCCGGCTTCGCTGGAGATCATGAACAGCTTCATGAACCATTGAAGCGGCTGGGGAAGCTGCCGCCAGATGTTCGAGGCGACGGTGCCCGGGTGAAGGGAGTACGTCGTCACGCGACTGCCGGCCAGCCGGCGAGCCAGCTCCTTTGCGTGCAGGACGTTCATCAGCTTCGTAACGGCGTACTCGGGGAAGGCGCTGCGCTTGGGTATCGTGCGGCGGTCGAGGACCGACCAATCGATCTCTTTCACCCGAAATTGGGCCGCGCTCGAAACATTCACCACGCGTCCCTGACCCGCGTCCTGCAACCTGGGGAGGAGCAGGTTCGTGAGCAGGAAGGGGCCGATGTGGTTGGTGGCGTAGGTGAGGTCGAAGCCGTCGCGAGTCACCCGCCTGGTGCCGGCTACGCCGGCGTTGTTCACCAGCACGTCGAGTGGGCCACCCGAGCTCAGGAATTGGTTCGCAGCAGCACGGACTGAGGCGAGATCCGACACATCGATCAGAAGGAACTGGGCCTCGACGGCGGGATAGCGCGAGCGGATCTCATCCAGCACTGGGCGGGTGCGTTCTTCCGATCGCGCCGCGAGCACGACATTTCCCCCCCGCGCGGCGAGGGCTTCGACCAGCGCCCGGCCGATACCGGAGTTGGCTCCGGTGACGAGAAAGGTCTTGCCGCCGAGAGCGCCTGGACTCATCCGGCCTAGTGGCGGCGCTCGAACAGCCGTCGCTCGCCCAGCCGGCGGCGGTCACCGATTGCCCGGCGTTCGCTGTCCAAGAGCACAGGCTCCGGCGGCACCTCTTCGGGCGGCTCGTGGGGCAGTAAATCCCCCGTGTTCGGCAGCCTGACCAGCCAGGCGTCGCGAACGAGCTCGCCTGATTGCACCAGCGTGCTCACGGCTTCACCGAGCACGGTGAGCGGAAGACCGGTTAGCGAGGACAGGGCATCCGGGGGCAAACCGGGAGAGCGGCCGGCCGGATGGCGTGTTACGGCGGCGAGCACCTGATCCCGGGCTGAAACAGGCTGCCCGCTGCCGGTGTTATCTCCGCGCGAGCGGGTAAGCGCATCGAGGTTCGACTGTCCGATCACCCGGGCAAGCTCCGGGCCGACTCGGTGTGCCAGTGCTCGCGGGTCGGAGCCGAGGTGGGGAGACTGCGCAAGAGCATTCGTCAACAGTTCGGAAAGGGTGCGAATCAGCGAATTCGTTGGATCTCCACGCATCGCTCCGCCCGGCTGAAAGCTGGGACTGCGGAAGAGGTGCGGCATGCGAGTTCCCCGGAAGCTTGTTGAACAGAGGGGCTTCAAGGTTCGCGCCTCCCTCCACCCTGCGTCAAGTCGGGCTTGCCTCAGGGTCCTTCCTTCGCTCCGACCCACGATGCAGGCAGCTTCGTCCCGGCGCGCTCGTCATCCCATACCGCGCCGCTGATCCACCATCGCGTGCCGTCCCAATACAGCATCAGGTAGTTGACCCCGCGCCCCAAGAGCGGCCCCTTGGCCGTATGGCGGGTTTCGTACACGCTGCGGACCTGCGCGACGTTGCCGAACCGCTCGATCCGATGGCCGATCTCGGTCTCGTAGAAACCATTCTTCACGAAGTCGTCGTTGGTGCTTCGGCGAAACTCCTCCGGCGTCATGACTTTCGGCACCGGCTTGCTCTCTCGCATGCTCATCGCCACGAACGTCGCCGCGGGCATGTACAGCGTGCTGTCCCGTCGCCACTGCCGTGGAGTACCCGGCGGTCCATTGATGACGTCGTAGTACGCGTTGACAATTGCCTCGATGGTGCTCACGTCGGCGGGATCGGCGGGCGGCAGCCGTCCTTGTGCCGCACCGTGTCCCGCACAGATCGAGATCGTTACCGCAGCCACCAGCAGTGCCGAAGCAACTCGCATGATGAGGTCCTCGCTTCGAGGTTGAGGAACGGTGTGGCAGGTGCGCCGCACAATCCTTACGCGTATCAACAACGGTTGGCAATCAGGCGCGCGGCCCGGGCTCGACCCTCAGCCCCGCTGCGCCGGCGTGGCGCGTGGATAATCCCGGTAGCACTCAGTCTCGTTGGCACTTACGACGATTCTCTGCCGCGCGCCAGTTCAGGGGCGCTGTTCTGACATCTGGCATGCTCCTTGAGGGGTCGGCGTCTCGTCCCTTTCATCACACTCAAGAGCGATCCCGCCCATGGCCGTGCCGAACGCGACCGACCACTATGAGGTGCTGCAGCTGTCGCCCCGGGCCGATCAGGCGACCATCCAGCGGGTTTTCCGCCTGCTCGCGAAACGTTTTCACCCGGACAATCACGAGAGCGGGGATGCGGATCGGTTCAAGGAAGTGATGGAAGCGTTTCGGGTGCTGTCGAACCCAATCCGGCGCGCCGAGTATGATGCCCAGTACGAGGAGCGCCGGGAAATGCGCTGGCGCGTCTTCGATCAACGAAGCGCACATGACGACGTCGCCTCCGACCGCCGCCTGCGCGACGCGGTGCTCTCACTGCTCTATGCCGCTCGTCGCGCCGATCCGGATCAGCCCGGAGTGGGCATGCTCGAGCTGGAGCGACTTCTGGACTGCCCCGAGCAGCACATGAAGTTCCACATTTGGTATCTCAAAGAGAATGGCTGGATCCAGCGTCTCGAGAGCGGCATGCTCGCCATCACGGCGAGTGGGGTTGATCGGGTGCTGGAGACAGGCGAGCCTTCAAAGGATGCGACTCCGCTGCTTACGCCCGTCCGCACATCTCATACAGCGGCGCCCCGAAGCGGCGCCGCGTAGCCCCCGGGTAGCAAGCACCAGGAAAATTTGAGCAATGAAGCGGTAGCCTGGATTCGGGGCCGGCGGCGGATTCTTGTCGGTCGGTCCCGATGGTGGGGAGGCCAACCCAAATTTCATCCCGCACCGAACGGGGTGGGTTTGAGTCGCGCGGTCCGTGGGACAGGGATTCGGCCCAGCTGGGGAAAGGGAGGGCAGGGATTCGATTCGCGGGCAACAATCCCGAAAGGCCGTGCTGCCGGCGTATTTCATGATGCTCCAATGCATAAAAGTTCTCGCGTGGTCGACGGGGCGGGTGGCCAATTTGTACTGCTGGAAGCACGTTCGTGCCGGGACGGTTGGAAATTGGGCGGGATTATGCCGTGCTGGATGAAGGGCAAAGATAGTATCCCACTGCCGTCTAATTAGGGGTTAGGCGCCAACGCAACGCTCTCGAGGCGGAGGAGTGACCGATAGCAAAGGCCCAAGATCGGG
>JBKPOS010000190.1:0-27794 GCA_046733215.1 Gemmatimonadota bacterium | reverse complement strand
TTCCTCCCCTTGACTATGGCGGTACCGAGCTGGTCGTGTACGAATTGGCCGAAGGATTGGTCGAGCAGGGGCACCACGTCGCGCTTTTCGCGACTGGCGACTCGAAGACGTCGGCTGACCTCCGAGCCCTATTTCCTACCGCCCAGTGGCCGCCGAACACCCTGAGCGACCTGCATCACGTCTCCTGGGCGCTGCAGCAGATCGCTCACCAGCATTTTGACATCGTCCACGTCAATTCTGCGGCCGCGCTGGCCACCGCGAGGCTCCTGTCCCTTCCGCCGCTGGTCTACACCATCCATCACAATCGGAACGAGGTGCTTTCGGGCTACTACCCTTATTTTCCGGAAGTGTACTTCGTCGCGATATCTGCAAATCAGCAGTCACACGAAGTCCCCCTGGAGCGCTGCACGGTCATCCACCACGGGCTTGATCCAACGCGATTCAAGCTGACCGAGCGCCCGGCCGATTACGTCTGTTTCGTGGGTCGTTTCTCGCCCGAAAAGGCACCCCATCTGGCCATAGAAGCAGCCCAGAAGGCAGAAGTTCCTATTCGAGTCGCCGGACGAACTCATGCGCCGGACGCTCACTATGCGGCCAAGGAGCTGGAACCGCGGCTCATGTTGCCGGATGTGGAAGAAGAGGGACCGGTAGGAATGAAGGAGAAGTCCGAGCTGCTTACGCACGCGCGGGCCCTGCTGGCTCCGGTTCAATGGGACGAACCCTTCGGCCTCATTCTGATCGAGGCGATGATGTCCGGGTGCCCTGTAGTCGCATTTCCTCGCGGAAGCATTCCCGAGCTGGTCGATCCGGGCGAGACGGGCTTAATCGTCAACAGCCTGGAAGAGATGACCGATGCAATCAGGCCGGGAGGACCGATCGACCGCATCGACCGCCGCCGCTGTCGAACTCGCGCGGTCACCCGCTTCAGTCGTCAGCGCATGGTGCGTGAGTACGAGCAGCTGTACCAGCGAGTACTGTGGGAGACCAAGCCACACCTGCCGATCACCGCGTGAGCCGAACCGTAGAGCCAGCCCCTGCCCAGATCAGTTCTGCACCTGGTGTCGAGGGGCACCTGATCTCGATGGAGGAAGCCGTAGGGTACGGGGCTATCGACTGTACCCACATGGCCCCGCCGGACAGTACGGTCGTCCTCAAGCACGACCGGCTCTTTCTCGTGATGACCGTCCGAGGCGAGATCGCGCCGCCGGGACACTGCTCGCTTGGATTGTTTCACGACGACACGCGGATCCTGAGCCACTACGCCTTGAGGGTTCGCGGCGGCCCCCCTGCTTTCCTTTGTGCCGATGCACCGCGGACGTATGGCGGACAGGTCGATCTCGCCGTGTCGGACCTCCCTTTCGGGGGGGACCCCTGGGATCCCAAACACGCAATCCACCTTCAGCGCGAGCTCCTGCTAAGCGACAGGCTGGTGGAGCGTCTGACGATTACCAGCTATCTGAGCCAGCCCTTGGATTACTGGGTCGAGTTGGCGCTGGGCTGCGATTTCGCCGACATCTTCGAAGTTCGGGGGTGGCGACGGCCGCTGCGAGGCCAGTTCTACGCGCCTCGCGTCGAGGAGAGCGCGCTTTGCTTCCAGTACCGGGGGCGGGACGGTGAGCTGCTCAGGAGCGTGGTGAGATTCCACACCACTCCCGACCGGATGGGCTCCGACGGCGCGCGCTGGTCGTTCACACTGACGCAGCACATACCGGTCATACTCGAGTGGGAGATCGGGGTCGAGTCGGTGACCTCGGCGGGCGGAGGGCGCAGGCTCGAGGAGCACCGAGCGGAGCTAGACCGTGGGTACGACGGGTGGCAACAATCCTGCAGCCAATGGACCAGTGACCTGCCCGGGTTCGACTTTGCGCTGCGCCGCGGGATGGACGATCTCGGTGCTCTCTACATCCAGGCAGACGGAACTCGCATACTTTCCGCCGGGATACCGTGGTATTCCACCGTGTTCGGCCGCGACGCCATCATCGCGTCGCTGGAAACCCTGCCACTATCCCCCCAGATCGCGATCGACACTCTGCGATACCTGGCGCAGCGCCAGGGCGAAAAGGACGATCCGACTACCGAAGAGGAACCGGGGAAGATCATGCACGAGTTGCGGCGAGGCGAGATGGCGCGCAATCGCGAGATTCCGCACGTCCCCTACTACGGGACGATCGACGCCACCCCGCTGTGGCTGGTGCTGCTGCACGAAACCTGGCGCTGGACCGGCGATTTCAATCTGGTACACGCTCTGTTGCCCCATGCAGAACGCGCGCTCGAGTGGATCGATCGCTACGGCGATCGCGACGGCGATCACTTCGTCGAGTATGCGCCGCGTGCTCCGAAAGGTCTGTCGAATCAGGGATGGAAAGATTCCGGCGATGGGGTGCCGTTTCCTAGTGGAGAGCTGCCCCAACCGCCAATAGCGCTCATCGAGGTGCAGGGCTACGTCTACGACGCCAAGACTAGAATGGCGGACCTCTTCCGCTCACTGGGGGAGCCGGCTCGGGCGGAGGAACTGGTGAGCCAGGCGGAGGCCCTTCGCTGCGCGGTGCTCAAATCGTTCTGGCTGGAGGACGCGGGATACTTCGCGCTGGCGCTCGATGGCAGCAAGCGGCTCGTCCCGACTTTGACTTCGAATGCCGGACACCTCTTATGGAGCCGCCTCCCGACTCCCGAACAGGCCGCCCGATTGGCCGAGCATCTGCTCGGCCCGGAGCTGTGTTCCGGCTGGGGAATTCGAACCTTGAGCGCAGCCCATCGTGTGTTCAATCCGATGAGCTACCACAACGGTTCCATCTGGCCCCATGACAACGCGCTCATCGTGCTTGGGCTTGCTCATTACGGCAAAAGTCTCGCAGCGCTTCCCATCGTGGACTCGATACATCAGGCAGCGATGCGAAGCGACCTCCACCGGCTCCCCGAGTTGTTTTGTGGAATCGAGCGGCGGCCCGGGATTCGCGCGATCCGATACCCCGTGAGCTGCTCGCCGCAAGCCTGGGCTGCCGGCGCCCCCTTTATGCTCCTCCAGGCGATGCTTGGTCTCTTCCCCGATGCTCCCGGGCGGGTGCTCCACGTGCGCGACCCGGCCCTGCCCGGCTTCATCAACGAGCTCACCGTGTCCGGTTTGCAGGTTGGCGAGAGTCGGGTAGCACTGCAGTTCCGCCGTCACCGGGAGCGAACCCTTGCCAACCTGCTCAGCCTCGAGGGCGAACCTCTTCAGGTTCGTATCGAGCTGGCCTAAAACCGGACGCAGGAACCGCTCAGAGCCGAAGGCCTCCGCTCACGTTGATGACCTGCCCCGTGATCCATCGGGCATCATCTGAAGCGATAAACGCAATCACATCAGCGATGTCCTCCGGACGGCCAAGCCGGCCGAGGGGAGTTCGGGCGAGAGCCCGCTCTTCGAGCTCTGCCGAGGCAATCGAATCGTACATGTCGGTGGCCGTGGTGCCCGGCGCGATCGCATTCACCGTTACGCCTCGAGGCGCCAGCTCCGCCGCAAACGTACGAGTTATGGACTCGAGAGCGGCCTTGGACGCTGCGTACACTGCGCTGCCCGGCAATGGAGCTTCGGCAACGATAGAGCTGACGTTCACGACTCGGCCGCCGTTCCGGAATGCTGGCACAGCTGCTTGAGTCGCGTACAGCGCGCCTTTGACGTTGACATCAAACTGCCGGTCCACCTGGTCGTCAGTGATCTCTGCGAGAGGGGCGGGTGCAAGCACGGCCGCGTTGTTCACCAGGATGTCGACGCCGCCGTAGTGTTCGACGGTCGCGGCTACCAGGCTTGCCACCTCGTCCCGGCGGCTCACATCGGCGCGTAGTGCCGTGGCGTGACCCCCGTCCTTCCGGATTTCGTCCACCACCTGGTCCGCGGCTCGCGCCGATTGGGTGTAGTTGACAACGACTTTGGCACCCTCGGCGGCCAGCCGCCGCGCGGTGGCGGCGCCGATGCCTCGGCTGCCTCCGGTCACGATTGCTACTTTGCCATCGAGCTTTGCCATGGGAACCTCTACCTCCTCGGGTAGATAATTAGGCAATCATCTAACTACCCGACAACGCCAAGTTCCCTCCCCGGGTTCCCGAACCCGGTTCAGCGGCGCCGGCCGCGACGCGGGGAGCCCGGACCCAGCCTGGTCCGCAGGGCCGTGAGGTACGCCGCCATGGTGTCCTTACGATAGCGGAGAAAGACCTGCTGAGCTTCGCGCCGAACGTCCACCAGGCCGGCTGTCGCCAGCTCTTTCAAATGGTGAGAGATCGTAGCCGCGGAGACCGGAAAGGCCGCAACCAGCCGGCGGCAGGCCAGCTCGCCCTCGGTCGCGGCCACCGCTTCGAGGATGGCGAACCGGCGGGGGTCGGCCAGCGCCTTCGCGATCCGGGCGATTTCTGCTTCCTTCATACGGGCAGACTGGCGCTGACGACCCTCCGGGTCAAGCCGATACGCCGCGCCGGCTGTAAACTTCGGGCATGAGCACGCCTTCCCGCCGCTTCGGGTTCGAGACCCGAATGCTCCACGCCGGCCATGTCCCGGATGCGGAGGTGGGCGCCCGCGCGGTTCCGATCTATCAGACCACCTCGTTCGTATTCGACGACCCGGAGAGCGCGGCGCAGCTGTTCGAGCTCAAGCAGTACGGAAACATCTACACCCGGATCGCGAATCCCACGACGGCCGTCTTCGAGGAGCGGCTTGCCTCTCTGGAGAATGCAACGGGGGCGGTCGCGACGGCGAGCGGCATGGCGGCGCAGTTCGTCACCTTTATGACGCTGCTCGAGCCGGGAGACGAAATCGTCGCCTCGGCCCACCTCTACGGCGGCTCGGTGACGCAGCTGACCCACACCCTGAGGAAGCTGTCGGTCGATGTCCAATTCGTAGATCCGACCAGCCTGGACCAGTGGGAGCGCGCGATCAGCCCGCGCACCCGCGCACTCTATGGCGAAACCATCGGCAACCCGCGCGGCAGCATCCTCGATCTCGAGCCGCTTGCCGCCCTGGCGGAGAGCCGCCGGATCCCGCTGATCGTGGACAATACCTTCGCCACCCCCTGGCTTTGCCGGCCCCTGGATTGGGGCGCCACCATCACGCTTCACTCCGCTACCAAGTTCCTGGGCGGCCATGGCACCAGCATCGGCGGTGTCCTGGCCGAATCCGGCAAGTTCGACTATTCCCATTTTGCCACGATCGCCAAGCCGTCGCCGGCGTATCATGGGCTCAACTTCTACGAGAACTTCGGACATTACGGGTTCTTGATGAAGGCTCGAGCCGAAACGGTGCGTGACACCGGGGCATGCCTATCCCCCACCAATGCATTCCTCCTGATCCAGGGCCTGGAGACCTTGTCGGTTCGGATGGAGCGACACGTCGCGAATGCCGTAGCGGTCGCCCGATTTCTCTCCGAGCACCCCGCGGTTACCTGGGTCGAGTACGCCGGCCTGCCGGAGCACCCCCAGCATGCGCTGGCTCGGAAGTATGTGTGCGGCCGACCGGGCGCGGTTTTCGCCTTTGGGCTGGACGCGGGCAACGACGGACGCGAGGCGGGGGCCCGCTTCATTCGCGCGCTTCAGATCTTCTCGCACCTGGCCAACGTGGGCGACGCCCGCAGCCTGGTCATTCATCCCGCTTCGACGACACACCAGCAGCTGAGCGACGAGGAGCTGCTCCGCTGCGGCGTACCGCCGGAGATGATTCGCCTGTCGGTCGGACTGGAAACTCTGGAGGACCTGCTGTGGGACCTGGATCAGGCCCTGCATGCGACATCCAGCTGAACACTCAGCTCACCGAGGATCAGCGCCGTCGCTTTCAGAACGTGGACACCATCCGCCGCGTGCTGCAGCAGAGTCACACGATTGCCATCGTCGGTCTGAGCACCGATCCCGCCAAAGCCAGTCAGTTCGTGGGGACGTATCTGCAGCACGAGGGCTACCGTATCGTCCCGGTGAACCCGAAGGCGAGCGTTCTCCTGGGAGAACGAGCCTGGCCCGACATCGAAAGCATTCCCTTTCCGGTGGACCTGGTCGACGTGTTCCTGCCCGGTCGACTTTGCAAGGCCATCGCCGAGCAGGCGATCGCCGCCCGGGTACCGGCCATCTGGTTTCAGCTGCGGATCGATGCGCTGGAGGCTGCGGAGCTGGCCGAGCGAGCAGGTCTTGCCGTAGTGATGGATCGGTGTGTCAAGATGGAGCACGGCAGGTGGGCTGGCAGCCTGCACTGGGCGGGGATGAATACCGAGATCGTGACTGCGCGAAAGCGTCAGCGTGGCTTGGTGTAACTCGGGCCCAGGAAGAACGTGTCGGATACGTACTCCCCAAGCTTGGCTTCCATGCTCCAGAGCTCGATGCGAAATGGCTCCTTTGCCTGTCGGCCGTCGTTGTAGGCATGGTAAAGGTCGCGGACCAGCGGATTCCGATATTTGTCCGGTTCGGAGTAGAACCCGCTCCCGAGGACGACCCGCATGATCTCGGGCTTGATCTCCTTCACCTGATAGAAGATTCCCTTCCGAAGCACGATATCCATCGTGGCCCGCTGCCGGGGACCGCGGTCGAGATCGATGAGCGTGCTGTCGAGCGGACCCCGATTGGGGATCACCTCATTGGGGTCGGGTTTCTGAGCGTCCGGGCCAACCGTCGTATCCCGCTTGGGGGCTTGGGCGCCGGTGGTGCCTGGTAAGCCGGCCGGAGGAAGCGTATCGGCTGCGTCGGGGGAACCTATGTCAGTGCCCTTGGCAGCCGACCTCGTGATCACAAGCAGAGAGATCAGGATCAGGACGATTGTCCCGCCGACCAGGGCCCCGACCCACGCGAGTATTCTGTGTCGCATCGTATTGCCTCTGCTACATTGAAACACGAAAGACAGACGCCGTAAAGCCGTGCTCCTCATCCGGAAAAAGCTTCCTATGCGCCTCCTACTGCTCGTGACATTGGTCGGATCCATCTTCTTTGCGTCGGCGACCCCCGCCCAGGCCCAAGACGAGAAGGCTCAAGAAGTCATCAAAAAGTTCAAGGAGCTAAAGCCGGAGTTGGCCGAGTACTTCAAGAATGCGCAGGGCTACGCAGTCTTTCCCAGCGTCGGGAAAGGTGCGATCGGCGTCGGCGGGGCCCACGGGAACGGATTTGTGTACCAACGTGGGAAACTGATAGGCAAGACCAGCTTGACTCAGGTGACCGTCGGCCTTCAGCTCGGCGGCCAGGCGTACAGCGAGATCGTCTTTCTGCAGGACAAGGCCGCCATGGACAGCTTCAAGAAGGGAAAGCTGAAGCTGGACGCGCAGGCGTCGGCGGTGGCGGTGACCGCCCGCGCTGGCCTCGACCTCCCTTATCGGAACGGTGTCGCGATCGCGACCATGGCAAAGGGCGGCCTCATGTACGAGGCCTCAGTCGGCGGGCAGCACTTCAGCTTCAATCCGTTGTGATGATTCGAAGGGGCGAGCCTAGTTCAAAGCCTTGCCCGTCAGCGGTGATGTTTTCGCCGGACCTGCCGACGCGGTCTTGCGGGGAGCGGAATGGGCGGTCGGCGCCGCGCTCGCGCTGGGCGCAGTCATTTCCATGACATCCTTCGCGCCGCTCTTCTGCAGGAGAGCCGTCAGGCTCTGACTTCCCGACCGACGACCAAGCTTCCACGTAGTGGCGGCTACGCCATCCTTGCCAGACATCACCCGCGCCGGTTTGACCGATCCGTCGGATACACTGAACACGACGAGAGCATCAGGAACCGGATTTCCATACACGTCCGTGACGCGAGCTTGTACCGGCGCGCCACCCCGCAGCGGCGGTGCGCCGGCTGGATCGAGCAACGCGAGGTTGGCAGCTGCCCCGGGCGTGACGGCAGCCGTGAAGCGCAACGGGGCAACGTTGTCGATGGAAACCGTGAGTGCCTGGGGTCCGACTTTTTCGCCCAGCCTCCAATGGATGTCGGCGCGGCCGGTCGAATCGCTGACCACGAGGGAATCGCTGGTGGGCCCGCCACCGGACACGGAAACCGCCACGCCGGGCACTCCATTGCCGGTTGCGTCGGTTACTCGCACAGATACCGGTCTCGACAAGTCAGTTCCCGCCACCCCGCGCACCGACGACGACGTAAGGCCTGTGAGCTTGGCCGGCGCGCCGGGGAAGCTTGCGGCCAGAACGGTTGCAGGCGGCAGACTCCGTCCCGAGCCGAGCTGAACCTTCGCGCGTTGGACGCCGGCCCGAGGTCCGAGCCACCACTCCGCGTGAACCTCTCCCGCCGAGTCGGTTCGTGCCGCTCGGCCGACAATCCGGCCGCCATCCAGCGGCTTCCACACTACAGGCACCCCGGGTAACGCCCGCCCGGACGAATCGGTAACCTGGATCCCGACCACAACCGGATCTGCTCCGGCCGCGAGACCACTCGGCGCATCCTCGACCTGGGCGACACGCGTATTGGCGCGACTTGGCTCCACCTCTGCGACGGCGACCGCTCCCGAATCGACTCCGGCTACCGTTGCGTGCAAGCGCTCGAGTCCAGGACGATCGCCAGTCGTCCAAGTAGTCGATGCAAGCCCGTCGACATTGGTAACGGCCGTATCAGGGCGCACGGTCCCGGCGCCTTCCTCTGGAGCGAAGCGAACGACGATACCGGCCATCGGGCGGCCAACCCGTGAATCGACCCGCACGCCGATCGGCTCACCCAGCCGACTCTCCGGGCCCGCGTGCTGGTCTGCACCCTTCACCAGGGTGACGCGGCCCGGGACAGGGACAATGTCGAGGACGATGCTATCGCGTGCGCCGTCCAACTCCGCGATCAACGCCGTCCGGCCCGCCGTCCGACCAATCACATCGGATCCCTCTACTCGAGCAAGAGCACTGTCGCCAGTGTGCAGACTCGCCGCCGAGCGGAGAATAGGATGGCCTCGGGCATCCTGGGGTTTCACCGTTATCGAGGCGTGCCCACCTTCAGGCACGCGAAGAACGCTGTCCGAGCCGAATTCGAAGCGAGCAGCCCTCGGCCGAACCACGATACGCGCTCTCGCGACCTTACCCGCAACCGTCGCCATGAGGCTGGTCGCGCCGGGTGCACGGGCGACCACAAATCCGGCGCTATCGACCGTCGCGATCGCGGCGTCATCGGTCTTCCACTCGATGGCTGCCCCCACCAGCGCGGTGCCTCTCCGATCCGTTACCGTGGCCACATAGCGAAGCGTGTCCCCCAATGACCTCGCCGTGTCGCTCAGGGGCGTCAGCCCGATCCAGCTCACCGCCAGATTCGCGACCGAGTAGCGGGTTCCCTCGTCGCCGATCAGGCCGCAGGAGTGAGCCGAGGCGAGAATCGTCGCCAGGGCGGCGCCGAGGCCGATGCCCCCGCTGATCCACCGACGGGTTTGATGGAGAGGCTGCAAAGTATTGCGTTTGGGCACGGTTCAGGGAGTGGAGACAGGCCGTATCCCTGCACGGATCGAACCAGCCCCGCCGAAGCAGGCAGGGGTGCTAATGGCATGGTTTACAAGGCCTTTTGGGCGGCCTGCCAAGATGCGTTTGAGGCCCGGAATCGGGCAACTTGCGAACCCGGCTGGCGGAACGGCTGCCGGGGTTGATCAGCGGGATGCTGCGAGCGCTTGCTCTACGTCAGCGATGACATCATCCACGTGCTCGAGCCCCACCGAGATGCGGACGAGTCCGGGCACGATTCCCACGCGGAGTCGCTCTTCTTCCGTGAGCTTCGAATGTGTCGTTGACGTCGGGTGGGTGACGATGCTGCGGGTGTCGCCCAGGTTCGGACTGTGTGAGAGCAGCCGCACGGCGTCGAGAAATCGGCGCGCTCGCTCGAGCCCGCCGCGCAGAACGAGGACGACGATGCCGCCGCCTTGACACATCTGGTGGCGGGCCAGGTCGTATTGCGGATGGGAAGGAAGAAAGGGATAGCGTACCCGCTCCAGCTCCGGGTGTCCCTCGAAGTGACTGGCCAATGTCAGGGCGTTGCTGCAGTGCCGGTCCATCCGCACAGCGAGCGTTTCCAGGCTCTTCGACAGGATCCATGCATTGAACGGCGAGAGCGCCGGTCCTGTGTGGCGCGCGAAGAAACGAATCTCGCCGATCAGTGCCTGCGGGCCGACGACGACGCCGCCAAGCGTGCGACCCTGCCCGTCCAGGTATTTGGTTGCGGAGTGAATGACGAGGTCGGCGCCGTGGTTGATCGGCTGCTGGAGGTACGGCGTGGTGAAGCAGTTGTCTACCACGAGCGGAGCACGGTTCGTGTGCGCCAGCGCAGCGAGCCACCGGAGGTCCACCAGGTCGAGCCCCGGATTGGAGGGGGTTTCCACGAACACGAGCCGCGTGTTGGGACGGAACACGCCCTTCCAACTCTCCCGATCAGTCAGCTCGGCGTAACTGTGCTCGATCCCCCAGCGCGGGAGCAGGCGGGTAAGGATCTGATGGGTGGAGCCGAACAGGGCGCGCCCCGCGACGATGTGGTCGCCTGCCTTGAGCAGGGCCGCGAGCGTTGCAAAGACCGCCGCCATACCGGAGGCAGTGGCGACGCCGTCATCCGCACCTTCCAGCCCACAAACCTTCCGGACGAACTCATCGGCGTTCGGGTTGGAATACCGGCTGTAGATGTTCCCGGGAATCTCCTCGGCGAAAAGCGCCCGCGCCTGTTCAGCGCTGTCGAAGACAAAGCTGGATGTGAGAAACAGGGGCACCGAGTGTTCGCGCTCCGGCGAGACCGGCACTTGGGTCCGGATCGCCGCAGTCTCCGGGTGCTCGGAGTGCGGCGTCACGGCGTGGACGCCCCCGGAGCGGTCGCTGCTGTTGGGGCGATCGCCTGAGTATAGGTTATCGCGGCGGTGCGCTCGACCACGCGTGCCACCGAGCAATACTTCTCCATCGACAGCTCCACGGCTCTCCGCAAGGCCGCCTCATCGACTTGACCGGTGGCCGAGAAGTGCACGTGAATCCGGGTAAACACCGAGGGCTCACCCGCCCCTCGCTCTCCCTCCACGGTCACCGTCAGGTCATCCAGCTCCTGGCGTTGCTTGGCGAGAATGCCGACGACATCGATTCCGGCGCAGGCGCCGAGAGCCGACAGCAGCAGTTCCATGGGCCGCGCACCCAATCCCTGGCCGCCGATACTGGGCGCACCGTCGATCGGCACAACGCCGCCGTTGCCGGTCTCGGCCACGAAGTGGACCGCACCGTTTCGGCGGCAGATGACAGCCCGCATGGTGGAGCCCGCTGACTCGCTCATCGGTTAGGCTGCGATGTCACGCGGAGGTAAGGCTTCTTTGCCACGAAGCCCCTGGGAAAGCGGGCGCGCGCCTCGTCGTCGGAGAGTGCCGGAACCACGATCACATCGTCGCCATCGTGCCAGTCGGCTGGGGTGGCAACACCGTGATTGGCAGTGAGGTGGAGCGAGTCGACGACTCGCAGAAGCTCCTGGAAGTTGCGCCCGGTGCTGGCCGGATAGGTGAGGGTCAGCTTCACCTTGTTGTCCGGTCCGATCACGAAGACCGAACGGACCGTGACCGTTTCGCTCGCATTGGGGTGGATCATGTCATACAACCGGGAGACGGTACGGTCCGGATCGGCGATCAACGGAAAGTTGAGCGCGTGCCCGGTAACGTCATGGATGTCGTCGGTCCAGCGTCGATGCGACTCGAGCGGATCGACGCTCAAGCCAATGACTTTGACGCCTCGCCGGTCGAATTCGGGTCGGAGGGCGGAAAGGCTTCCCAGCTCCGTGGTGCAAACCGGCGTAAAATCCTTGGGATGGGAAAAGAGCACGGCCCACTGGCCTGCCTTCCACTGGTGAAACTGGATCGGCCCTTCGGTGGTCTCGGCCAGGAAGTCTGGCGCGTCGTCCCCCAGGCGGATTGCCATTGCTGCCTCCTCAACGTGTGCGGCGCGGCGGTTCCCCGGCCGGGAACGCGAAGCGGCCCGCGAAGACTGTCGCGGGCCGCTTGCCGCGACTTAGATGGTGAAGCCGGAAGCGTCCGGCCGCGCGGCCCATCAAGTCGGGGAAATCGCCGCGCTGAATGATTATGCGACGTCAGAGGCGGCTCGTCAAGTGCGTCCGATGCGCAGCAGGATCAGGAAGGACCGGGTCTCGTAGCTTTCGGCGCTGGTGATGGTGGACAGATTGAGATCCTTGAGACCATACACGTAGCGTCCTTCCAGACCCAATCCACCGAAGCCTATCCCTGCTCCGAAGACCATTCCGTAATCATGCTTTTCATGCCCGGCCGGACAGTCCTGACCGTTCGCGGTACGGCAACGGACTTCGAAGGATACCTGCGGACCGGCGTAGATATACGGCTGAATGAGCTCGATCGGTATGAGGATCTTGGCATAGACCGGCACGTCGATATAGTCGAGCTTGCTGGGCGCGTTAGCGGTCACAGAATCCGACTCGGCACCGCGCTGTGCGTAAAGACCCTCGATGTCGAAGCCGAGAATCCCGGTTCGATAGCCGACGTAAAGTCCGGCCGCAAAACCAGTCCTGTTATCCAGATTGCCAGGCAGCAGCCCCTTGTTGGAGATGTCCCCGAACGACACACCGCCCTTGATGCCGGCCTCTCCCTGAGCGAGCAGACTGACCGGAAGCGCGAGCACGAGCAACGGGAGGAGCGTAAACCAGCGGAGGTTCATACGATGTCCTGGATGAGGTCGCGGTAGCGTAAAGACGATAACGGGTTGCTCAGGTAAGAGCCTCAAAGCTAGCTCAAGCTACAGATTCGGCGCGGTTGCTATGCGGACCGAGAGCCCCGAGTGCATCGAGCACCACAGGCAGCAGCAGAAGAGTCACCCCGGTCGAGATAGTAAGTCCGCCGACCACTGCCAACGCCAGGGGTCGTTGTAGCTCAGCCCCAGCTCCAAACCCGAACGCCAGGGGCGCCAGACCCGCCAGAGTACACAGCGTTGTCATCAGGATCGGTCGGAGACGCAGTCGCCCTGCCTCCACCAGGGCGCCATGGTAGGAGGCTCCTCCAGCGCGGGTACGGCGCGCCGCGTCCAACAGGAGAATTCCGTTCTTCACCACAAGCCCTACCAGCAGGATGATCCCCATGAAACTCGACACGTTGAACGGAACTCCGGCAGCAAGCAGCAGGAGCAACGTTCCCACCAACCCCAGCGGTGCAACCAGGACGATAGATAGCGGACCTTTGAATCCGTCGAACTGTGCTACGAGGACCAAGAGAACAGCTCCGGTGCCCAGGGCGAAGATACCGAGCAGCTGGCGAAACGCCGTGCGCTGGCTGGCGTATTGCCCTCCCACCTCCATGGTCACGCCAGCCGGGAGCGGCACCCGCGCTGCCTCAGCACGCACATCGGCCATGACCGCACCGAGGCTGCGACCACTGGTTCTACCGGTGACCGGCACGTACGGCCGCAGATTCTCGCGCCGCAGTTCGCTGGCACCCGCCGTATCGAAGACTGAGCCGAGCGCGCCGAGTTGCGTCCAGCCCGAAGGTCCGATCACGGGGACCTGCGCTGTGAGGTCTCGACTGAAGCGCACGCTGTCGGGAAGTCGCACTCGAATCGGAATCAGCCGGTCGGGCTCCCGCGCCATCCCTGCATTGGCGCCGAACAGCGCAGAGCGGGCCTGAGCTTCGACTTCCGTTGCAGTAAGACCCAGTCGCGCCAGGCGAACAGGATCGAGTTGCATGCGCAGCTCCGGACTCGAACCTTGCACACCGTTGAACAGGTCCACCAGCCCAGGCGTCGGCTCGATCGCCCTTGCAATCGACATCGCGGCACGCTCAGCGGCGGCATGGTCGCTGCTGAATAGCTTGAGCTCCACCGGCTCGGGCGAACCTGCGAGGTCGCCAATCACGTCCTGGAGCAACTGGACGAACTCAACGCGCACCGCCGGGGCTTCGGCCTCTGCCGATGTCCGGACGCGGTCAATGACCTCGTAGACCGAGGCGGAGCGGCGCCGCCTGGCCTTGAGCAGCACCGTGAAGTCACCGGTGTTTGGGGCGGTCGCGGCGAAGCCAAGCTCACTTCCGGTGCGCCTGGTGAACGCCTGAATATCGGGGTCGCGAAGCAGAATCCGCTCCAAGACGCCAATCTGGCGATTGGTCTCGCTCAGGGCCGTTCCGGCAGGCGCCCAGTAATCCAGAATGAATCCGCCTTCATCCATCTCGGGCAGAAATCCCGTGCCGACGAACCGTGTGAGCGCGAACCCTGAGATCGCGAGGAGGCCGGCCACAGCGAGGGCAGCAGCACGGTGTCCAAGCAACCACGCGACCATTTGTCCGTAACGCTCGCCCAAACGCTCGAGCGACACGCGCCGAGACGGCGCTTTCGACTTGGCCACGCCCCGACGACCAACCAACGTCGGAATGAGCGTCATGGCGAGGGCGAGCGAGAGTAGGACGGCGATCGTCAGCGCGAGGGCAAACGAACGGAAGAATTCGCCAACTACGCCTTCGAGCAGACCAAGCGGCAGAAACACGACAACGGTGGTGAGCGTCGAGCCTGCTACGGGGCCGAAGATTTCATCGGTGGCCTCGCGTACGACATCCGCCGGCGGATCCTCCGGATGAAGCTCGAACCGCCGCTCGATGTTTTCGACCACGACCACCGCGTCATCGATCACGAGCCCGATCGCTACGGCCAGACCGCCCAGGCTCATGAGATTCAGCGAATCGCCGAACAGTGCCAGGCCAAGAATGGTAATGGCTACCGTGAGCGGCAAGACGATGGCGGCAGCCAACGTCGTGCGCCACCTGCCGAGGAAGGCGAGCAACACCAGGACCGCAAGCGCACCACCGAGGAGCATCGCATCACGCACGCTCTTGATCGAATCGCGTACCAGGGCCGCCTGGTCATACACTGCCTCTAGCCGCACGCTCTTGGGAAGCAGCGGTCGGATGGCTGAGATCGCGGCGCTGGCTTCAGCCTGGAGCCGGAGCGTATTCCCGTTGGGCTGACGTGCGACGTTGACCAGAGCCGCGGGTCGGCCGTTGCCTGCCACAATCTGGAATAGATCCTCGGCTCCGTAGCTGACACTGCCCAGATCGGCTACGCGGAGGGGACGGTCGGCCGTCTGCTTCACCACGACATGCCCGACCGCCTCCGGCGTGTTGGTGAGACCGGATACGACAATCCCGTACTGTCGATAATCGCGATCGATCCGCCCAACGGTCTCCGCCTGATCCTGAGTCGTGATCGCCCGCGCGACCTGGTCGGCAGTGACGTGGTTGGCAACGAGGCGAACTGGATCCAGCTGGACGCTGATCTCCCGGACCCGCCCACCCTGCACCTCGACGTGTCCGGCATCAGGAAGGCCGGTCAGACGAGGACGCACGACGAATTCCGCCAGGTCCCGCAGGACCAGCGGATCGGCGCCCGTCAGCTCGTACTGCAGCATCGGAAACACCGAAGGCGTGAGTCGCTCGGCGGTCAGATCGAGTCCGGGCGGCAGCGAGGCGCGCACGGCATCGAGCCGGCCCTGTACCTGACTGAGGGCAAACTGCATGTCGGCGCGCGGACTGAAGTCGAGGCTCAGCTCGGAGCCACCGCGCACTGTGCGGGCCCGGATTCGGCGCAGGTCCACAATCCCGCTCACGGCTTGCTCGAGAGGGCGCGTCACCGCGACCGTCATCTCCTCGGCCTCGAAGGTGCCGCCCCGAGCAACCACTGCGATGCGCGGGTAAGTGACTTCCGGATAAATCCCCGCGGGAAGACTGGCCAGCGCCCAGATGCCGCCGGCCGTCAGCAAGCTGATGCAGAGATAGAGCGCAGCACGATGGCGGAGCCCGAGGCCGGCGAGACTCACCGGCTTCTATCCCCGGATGGAGCGACTCGCATTCCGTCCTGCAGTCCGAATGCGCCGGTGGTGACGATCCGATCCCCCGGTGCCAGGTTTCCCCGGACTTCGGTACGCCCTTCCTCATGGGCGCCACGGAAGACGGTACGCGCGTGAGCCACCGAGTCGCGGCCCACGACGAAGACAGTGCTGCTGTCGCCCTGGAGAACGATGGCCGAGTCGGGAACTACAAGTGCGTCATGCCGAACACCGAGGCGGATCCATCCCTGAGCGCCGGCGCCCGCTCGCAATGCGCCGTCGGGATTCGGCACGCGGAGCACGACCTGGCCCGCGCCGGTGGCCGAGTCGACGCCGGGCGCGAGGGCAGCGACCCATCCGCGGAATCGGGTCGAGTCACCCTCCTGCGCGATGAGAGCAGACTGGCCCTGGCGCAGCCGACCCAGAGTCGCGACCGGAGCGGCCCCCACCAGATCGAGGGTGTCTCCGGCAATGACCTGCGCTAGCGGCTTGCCGGCATCTACCCGCTCCCCCCGCTGCACATAGATCTGCTGAACCCGCCCGGCAATCGGACTGGAAACGCGGGTACGAGCGAGCAGATTCCTCGCTGCGATTGCCGCCGTCTGGGCCTGCCGGGCCGCGGCGCTTGCTTCCTCGGCCTGTCGGGCGGAGGTGATGCCGTCTGCCAGCAGCCGTTGCTGTCGATCGGCTTCCCGTTGGGCCTGTGCGGCTGCGGAAGCCCGCTGTTCCGCGTCCGCGACCAACTCGGGCACCTCCAGCTCGAGAATTATCTGCCCTCGCCGAACCCGATCGCCGACCTGGGCCGACACGGCGCGCACGATTCCCGCAGCCGGTGACGCCAGGAGCGCGGCACCGCCTGGGCGCGCCTCCAGGCGACCCGTCACGGTTGCCTGCTCGACGATCGAATCGCGGGCTACGCTGCCGAGCCCGACGGGGACGCTGGTTGAATCGCCAGACCCGCCTTCGTCTTCCGATCTGGCGTGGCCGCACGCGACGAGCAAAAGCATTCCAGCGAACAATCCGCCCCGCATTACTCGATTCTCCCGAGCAGCGCATCCCAGTCGGCAAGAGCTTCCTGGTAAGCAAACTCGTCCTGGATCGCAGCGAGCGTCACCTCTCGTTCGGAGCGGAGAGCGTCGAGCACGGGAAGGATGCCGGTCTCACCGGCTTGGTACGCTCGGACCGAACGCGCACGCAACGTAGCCGCCGCAGGTAGCATGGAATCGCGCGCGAAGCGGGCTCGCTGACCGCTTTCGGCGATCCGGGTGCGGGCATCCCGCAGGCCGCGAGCGGCCTCGAGCCGGGTTTCACCCGAGAGTGCCGTAGCGGCCCGAGCGCGTGCCTCGGCCTCGGCTGCAGGGCCTCCTCCGCTTTGCCACAGCGGCAACGGGACGGCAATCCCGAGCACGGCAAGTGTGCCCGGCTGAGTCGGGTCGTTCCATTCGGCCCCACCTTGCAATGTCGGCATGGGGATTCGGGCAACGGACGCACTGCGCGCCAGCGCAGCGGTTGCAGCAGATTCCGCCACCGCAGAGCGAACGGCAGGCAGGCTGTCGGTCGGAGGAAACTCAGGCACCGGTCGAGCCAAGTCGGCCTCCATCGAGCCGGTGGGGTGAGGAAGATCCGGTGCCGTCCAGGCAATGGCGCGGCCCAATGCCGCCTCGGCGAGGCGCGCTCCTTCCCTCGCAACGGAGAGCGCCTGGCGCGCGCGGGCCGCTTCCAGTCCCGCTTGCTCCTGCTCGAGCATCGAGATGTCGCCAGCCCGAAGGCGAGCTGCCGCAATGCCGGCGACGGAGTCGGCTTGCGCCGACTGGGCGGCGATTAGGCGCTCGGAAATGTCTGCCGCGAGTGCGCCGTAGAACGCAGTGCGCACGTCGCGGATCAGCTCCGCCATTGTGCGGCTGGAATCGGCCTCGGCACCGAGAATGCGAGACTCCGCGCCGGCGCGTTCAGGACCCCGTCGGAGCAGGTAGTCGAGCGGCTGATCGACCAGGAGATGCTCCTTGGGTACTGCTCCGCTGTGGCTGTATGAGACCGTGGGGTTGGTGATCGCGCCTGCACTCCGAAGGGCGGCGCGTGCCTCCGCCACCTGCGCCGCTGTGACGGTCACCTGTCCGCGAGCCGCCCGGGCTCGCGCTACTGCGTCGCTCAGAGACAACGAGTCCCCCGGGTCCTGCAGGAGCACCAGCAGCACAGCGGTCAGCACCATGGCCGGATCCAGGCTCAGGGGCCGTATTCGAGTAACGTGAACGTATCGGGCACCGGCTGTGGTCTCGAGCCGGCCGGAGTGGCTGCCGATGCCGGCGCAAATCGCGCGGTTACAAGGAAGACGTGGTGAGTCACCGCATCGAGCGCGAGCGTTCGCGCTCCGGAGGCGGTCGAAACGGTCTGGATCACGCGGTACCGGCCGGATGGATCGGGCGCGACGACCGTCAGGGTACCATCGCCGTTGGCGCTGAGCGCGCGCTGGAAGGTCGAGTCGAACACAACACCGTCGACCCCCGCACCGATTGGCAGCGTGGTTACCTCATTACCTCCATCGGCGTCGAGGATCGCGAGGATTCGGTTCCGGCAGCCGATGAACAGTTGCCGCTGCTTGCGAGCCAACGCCATCGCGGTTGGCTGGTGGCACGAGGGTACCGGCCAGCGTGACTGCAGCGCAAGCGTGCGAGTATCGAGGCTCGCCAGAGAGTCGCGGTCCTCCAGATTCACGAACAGGCGGCCTCGGCCGTCTGCGACCGCAAACTCCGGCCTGCCGCCGAGATCGATAGAGCCGATTACGTGGCCGGTCGCCGCATCGAGAGCCGTCGCGTTGGCGCTGCCGCCATTCATCGTGAAGACCCGCCGAGTGACGGAGTCATACACGATCGCGTCCGGGTTCTGTCCGGTCACTTGGACCCGGGTGATACTTTGCAGCGACTTGAGGTCAAAGATCGTTACGCTGGAGTCGTGTCCATTGCTGGTATAGCCGAGTCCGACCTCGGGGGCCAAGGCGATACCGTGTACGCCCCATGTGTTTTGAATGCGGCCGACCACCTTGCTCGAATCAGTATCGACCACAAGCACTTCGGCAGCGTGGGCAATGAAAAGACGGCGGCGCGCCGGGTCTGCGACCAGGTAGTCCCATCTCACCGCGCCGGGCAACGGCACCTTTCGAATCAGGTGGTAGCCGGAAGTTTGGCCGTCAGAAGGCGCAGTGAAAGCCAGAGCTGCGAGTAGTGCCGCAAAGATCAAGGGACGCATGGACCGGAATATCGCACTCTGCCGACACCGCCACCGCAACGCACGACACCCCGGGCTAATCAGTCGTCTCCTTCGGTGGAGCCGCGAGCTCGGCGAGCCGTCGCTCGAGGAACCGGCGTTCGGGCTCGAGCCGCACGAGTGCCAGGGCGGCACGGTAGGCATCCGCCGCCTCAGGAGAGCGTCCCAGCCGACGGAGCAATTCCCCCCGGGCAGCCGGGAGAAGATGATATCGCGGCAAGGTCCCACTCGACTCGATACCATCGAGGAGCCGGAGTCCGGCTTCGGGACCGTCCGTCATCGCTACGGCCACGGCATGATTGAGGTCGATAACCGGGCTGGGCTGGAGCCGTTGGAGCAGTTCATACAAGGAGGCGATCTGGCGCCAATCCGTAGCCGCCGCCGTGGGCGCCTGAGCATGCACCGCCGCGATAGCCGCCTGGGTGGTGTATGGCCCCGCGTCGCTGGCGGCGGCCGCCGATCTGACGAGAGCAAGTCCCTCATCGATCTCGACCTGATTCCATTGGCGCCGATCCTGTTCCTCCAGCAGCACGAGGTCACCGGACGGCGTTTTCCGCGCGTCCCGCCGGGAATGATGCAGTAGCATCAAGGCCAGGAGTCCGGTTGCTTCCGCGCGACCGGGCAGCAGCTCTCGAACCATTCGGGCCAGCCGGATTGCCTCGTTGCACAGGTCCCGTCGCACCAGCTCGTCACCACTGGTAGCGGTGTAGCCCTCGTTGAACACGAGATAGATCACCGTGAGAACGACGTCGAAGCGCGCGGGCAACTGGTCGACGCTCGGTATCTCGTAGGGAATCCCGGCATCCCGGATCTTGGTCTTGGCTCGCACCAGCCGCTGGGCAACCGTCGGGACCGGCGCCAGGAACGCTCGCGCAATCTCTTCGGTCGAAAGACCGCAGACCGTCTTGAGCGTGAGCGCGACCTGCGACTCGGGCGCGAGCGCCGGATGACAGCAGGTGAACACCAGGCGCAGCCGCTCGTCGGGAATGGCACTATCCTCTTCGCCCGTGGTCGTTGCTGCGTCCGACGTAGCGTCCGGCTGCGAGCGCTGCAGCTCGGCCAGCTTCTCCGAGCCGCGCTTCGCGCGTCTCAATCGATCGAGCCCCTTGTGCCGACCGGTCCCGACCAGCCAGGCGCGCGGCTGCGCCGGGACCCCGTCGGCCGGCCACCGCTCCAGCGCTGTCGTGAACGCATCCTGCAGAGCTTCTTCGGCAACGTCGAAATCACCCAGCAAGCCGATCAGGCTGGCCAGGATGCGGCCCGACTCGGCGCGATAGATCCGCTCGACGGTCTGCGGCACGGAAGCCGCTCCGGAGGCATGGGTCATTCCTTTATATAGCGACGCGATGGCACCATTGATTTCCAGGACCTTCCGAGGTCAGCTTTCGGCCTCGCCTCCTCGATGACGAATGAACCAACCGCTCCCGGCGACCTGGTGAAGCTTCGATACCAGCTTGCGTTGGTCGCTCTGGCCGTCCTGCTGCTCGCGGCGCTGGCCGGCTATTTCGCGACTGATGATACCGACACAGCGGCAACTGCCAAGGCCGATGTTCCACCCACGGCTACCATCGATCGGCGCCCGCTTCAGATTGCGCAGCAGCTGCAGAGTCTGGCAACAACGCCGGATGAAAAAGATCTCGCCCTGGAAGCAGTCCGGGTGGGCGATCATTCGGTCGACCTTGCGTTCACCATTGCGCTGCTGCAGGCCGCCGAGCATCCGCAGGACTCGACGCCGGAAATCCGGAAATTACGGGAGCGCCTGGACGAGGCTACTCGGCTCGTTGCCGAGGACAGCACGCGTCTGGCGCAGCTGACGACCCGCGAACACGGCGCAGCGGCACTCGGCTCCCTCGAGACTCAGATAGAGCTGACGAAGGCGCAGCTCGAGTTGCATCGGGGCGATCTATCCGATGCCCAGGACGATCTCCTGCGTGCCGGAGGCGACCCGCAGGGGCGCATCCGGCAGATGGTGGCGGATCACGACAGCGCAGACCACGCGACTGCCGCCGCGCGGAAGGCCCGGAGCGACTCGACCGAGCGGCGGGCGCCGAACCGCAGTCTGCTCGGTCAAATGGAACGGTGGCAAACGGTCCGCCGCAAGCAACGCATTCTGGACCGTGCGCAGCAGGAGACGACCACCGGGATTGCGACGTTGACGATGCAGCGACAGTCGTTCGCGCAACACGTCGAGAAGATCCAGAAGGACTCGGGGGGCGACGCTCTGGCCCGAACCCGACATCTCTCAAACGATCAGAAAGTGCTCGCGGCCATGAACCGCCGCGTCGAGGACCAGGTCAGTTTGCTGGACCTGTACAGTCGCTGGAGTGGATTGGTGACGACGCAGCGGCGGGCGGTGCTGCACGAGATCTTCCTCAACCTTGCCTGGCTGCTGCTAATCCTCCTGTTCGCGGTTGGCCTCGGCGCCTGGCTCGAGCGCCTGTTCGTTCGCCTGGCACCGGAGCGGCGGCGACTGCACACGCTGCGCACGGTGGCAAAGTTCGGACTGCGCGGTCTGGCCGCGGTCGGGATCCTGCTCGTGCTGGTAGGCCCTCCGAGTCAGCTCGCGACCATCGTGGGGCTGGCTGGCGCGGGCCTCACCGTCGCGCTCAAGGATTTCATCGTCGGGTTCTTCGGCTGGTTCGCGTTGATGGGCAAGAACGGCATTCGCCTGGGAGACTGGGTCGAGATCAACGGTGTGAGCGGAGAAGTCGTGGAGATCACGCCCTTTCACACTGTGCTGCTCGAAACCGGCAACTGGACCGATGCCGGACATCCGACCGGCCGGCGGGTCACATTCAGCAATGGATTCGCGATCGAGGGCCACTATTTCAACTTCTCGACCTCGGGCCAATGGTTATGGGATGAGGTCGAGGTCGTCCTTCCCGCGGGGGAAGCCTTCCCGATCATCGATGAAATCCGGAAGATCGTCACCGAAGAAACCACCGATAACGCTCGGCTAGCCGAGCAGGAGTGGGCCCACGCCAGCGCGACACGAAGCGTGAGCGGCTTTTCGGCCGCGCCGGCGATCGATGTTCGGCCCGGTTCCGATGGTATGCACGTCGTTGTGCGTTATGTCACCCGCGCGCAGAACCGGCATCAACTCCGCACCAAGCTCTATCAGTCCGCGGTCGATCTGCTGGGCCGCTCCCGCTCTCCTGAGTCCGCACCGACTTAATATCGCCTGCACATCGCGTGACAATGGTCACGCACACCCATCAGGACGGCGCCTACCTTCTCCGTAGACCTCAGCGGGAGAGACGCCTATGACGCCGCATGCGATGACCCAAGCATCGAAGGACATGATGGCATGCATCGATGAATGCCAACGATGCCATGCGACCTGCCTCAGTACTGCGCGCCACTGCTTGGAGCTCGGCGGCGCTCATGCCGAGTCAACCCATATCACCATGCTGATCGACTGCGCCGATATCTGTCGGGTCAGCGCCGACTTCATGCTTCGCCTATCGAGTCATCACAGGGTCACCTGTCGAGCCTGCGCCGAGGTGTGCCGCGCCTGCGCAGAAGATTGCGAGCGCCTGGCCGATGGCGATCAGACCATGCTACGGTGCGTCGAGGAGTGCCGGAGCTGCCAGTCGAGTTGCGAGGCGATGGCGGCCTAGTCTCAGGCGCCGAGTGGGCACCGATTTTGCTTTAGATCGGCCGCGCTAGACGTCCAACACGCACCGAGTTACGCAAATCGTGCCTACGTCCGCCTCCCGAGGGTCGGCGCGCCAGTACGCCCGCCGCGCGCTCCAATTCGTTCTGCCACATCGTCGCACGATGTGCGGCGTCCTTGCCTTGGCGCTCCTCATGGCCGCCCTGAGCGCCGTGGATCCGCTGATCATGAAATACCTGTTCGACCAGCTCGGGGGCGGCAGAAATCTCCGCCTCCTGGGGGCTGTCATCGGGGGCCTCCTGTTGCTCGAAGTGGCTCGGGGATACCTCAGCGGCCGCCTCAGCGTCCTGAGCTGGGAAGTCCGGCTGGCAGTCGAGTATCGGGTACGGGAGCTGATCGTCGGCAAGCTGAACGCACTTCCCGTTTCCTATCACCAGCGGGAAGGCGTTGGCGGCACGATCAACCGGGTCAACCAGGCAATTTCGGGGTTCGTCACGGCGTTCAGCGACATCGCCTTCAACATTCTGCCGACGCTGCTCTACCTGGCACTGTCGGTGCTCGCGATGACGCGGCTGGACTGGCGCCTCTCGCTGGTGGTGCTGCTGTTCACGCCGCTCCCTGCCATCATCGGCGCTCGCGCGGCGCCGGAGCAGACGCAGCGAGAGCGGCGCCTGGTCGAGCGCTGGACGTCGGTGTACGCCAGGTTCAACGAAGTGCTCGCCGGGATCGTCACGGTGAAAAGCTTCGGGATGGAGGAAGTCGAGAAACGCCGGGTTCTCCGCGAAGTACGCGAGAGCCTCGACATCGTCCGCGAAGGTATCAAGACCGACACCCGGAGCGGGGTCCTGCGAGCGCTGGCCGGCACCACGGCTCGATTGGTCGCCATCGGGTTGGGTGGGGTGCTGGTGTGGCGGGGCGAGATCACGGTGGGTACGCTTGTGGCGTTCCTGGGCTACATCGGCGGACTCTTCGGTCCAGTGCAGAATCTCACCAACAGCTACCAGTCGCTGCGCCGCGCGAGCGTCTCGCTCGAGACCATCTTCGGCATCCTGGATATGAAAGATGCCGTCAGCGATGAACCCGACGCGCTCGAGCTGGCCGATCTCGTGGGTGACGTGCGCTTCGAAGACGTCGGGTTTTCCTACGAGGAGGGAAAGTCGGTTCTTCGTGGAATCAATCTTCACGTTCGCGCAGGTGAAACGATCGCGGTGGTCGGGCCGAGCGGCAGCGGAAAGAGTACGCTGATGAGTCTGCTTCAGCGGCTCTACGTCCCGACGACAGGACGGATTCTGATGGACGGGCGAGACGTTCGCTGGCTCACGCAAAAATCGCTGCGGCGCCAGATCAGTGTCGTCCTCCAGGATCCTTACCTATTCAACGATACCATCCGTGCGAACATTGGGTATGGCCGGCCAGATGCCTCGAATGCGGAGATCGAGTCCGCCGCCCGCGCCGCCAATGCCCACGAGTTCATCATCGCCCTTTCCGGGGGATACGATACGCCGGTGCGTGAACGGGGCACCGGACTATCCAGCGGTCAGCGCCAGCGAATCGCCATCGCTCGGGCGTTGCTCAGAAACTCGCCGGTGATCATTCTCGACGAGCCCACGTCTGCCCTGGACGCCCCGTCCGACGCCGCAACGCTCGATGGGCTGGCTACCCTGCTCCGGGGTCGGACCGCCTTCATCGTCGCCCACCGCCTCTCCACCGTCATGAGTGCTAACCGCATTGTCGTCCTGAAAGACGGCAGCGTTGCCGAGACCGGGTCCCATGAGGAGCTGGTCCAGCAGGACGGGTACTATGCCGCCATGGTACGCCAGCAGGCCAAGGGCTTCCTCGCCGATCAGGCCGCGGAAATCAGAGCTGCATAACCGGATTAGATTGAAACACGGCCTCGAAACACCAGCCGCCGATCGTTCGTAGGTCGGCTGGGCCCCTTACAAAGCACATGAGTTACGACACTCGCCCTGCACACCTGGCGGTCGCCTTTTTCGTGCTGGCTACGCTGGCCCCCGCCTCTGCGCGGGCTCAGCAGCGGCGCTACGCGCCGGCCGACGTCGAGTTCATGCAGGGCATGATCGGGCATCACGCGCAAGCGATTGCGATGGCAGCGCTGGTTCCAGGCCGCACAACAAACCCGACCATGCAACTGCTCGCGCAGCGAATCGATATCTCACAGAGAGACGAGATCCGGCTGATGCAGAACTGGCTCCGCGATCGAGGTCAGACCGTACCGGATTCCACCGGCCACATGCATCACGTGAACGGAAATCACGAGATGCTCATGCCCGGCATGCTGACGGCGGACCAGATGGCGCAACTGGCTGCGGCCAAGGACACTATCTTCGACCGTCTCTTTCTTCAATTCATGATCCAGCATCACCAGGGCGCCCTCACCATGGTGAAAACACTCTTCCAGAGCCCCGGCGCCGCGCAGGCGACCGACACGTTTCGATATGCCTCGGGCGTAGACAGCGATCAGCGCGCCGAAATCGAGCGCATGCAGAAGATGCTCGACGTGATGCCTGGATCGCATCAGTCTTAGCCTCTCGGTACGAGGCCATACACCCCGATCGCCAAGCGAGAACCCGACCATGAGATCAGAGGCAATGAGGCAGTCCCGGCTGCTCCTGTTCACCGCCGGGATGCTGGTTGCGCCGGTGGTACTGCCCGCACAGAGCGACCACTACTCTCCGGATGCGCCTCGCACCGACGACCCGCGAGCACGGCTCAAGGCCGGCTACGACAACGCTGGAACGGCGACCAAGAATCTGAAGTTCGTGGTCCACGAGCCAATCATGGCGAGCTTTTACGACTCGGCAACGGCGGGGAAGAACGAGTTCGTCAACGCGGACATGGCCTTCCAGGGTAACTACGTCTTCCAGGGCAACTACTACGGCTTTCAGGTGTGGGACATCTCGAACCCGAAAAAGCCGATCCTCCGCACGTCGTTCGTCTGTGCCGGCGGCCAGGGCGACCCGTCCGTCTATCACAACCTTCTCTTCATTTCGGTGGAGGAAACCAGCGGGCGGTTGGACTGCGGGCGGGAAGGTGTGACCGACACCGTCAGCACAGCGCGGTTTCGCGGTGTACGCATTTTCGATATCAGCGATCTCGACCATCCCAAGCAGGTCGCCGCGGTTCAGACCTGTCGTGGCTCACATACTCACACACTCGTCACCGACCCCAACGACGACCAAAACGTCTACATCTACGTGTCGGGAACGAGCGTGGTGAGGTCAGGCAACGAACTGGCCGGCTGCTCCGGGAAGCGGCCCGAGGAAGATCCCAACACGTCGCTTTTCCGGATCGAAGTTATCAAGGTCCCGGTCGCGGCACCCCAAGATGCCAAGATCGTGAACCAGCCCCGACTCTTCGCCGACTCGGCTGGCAACATCGCGGGACTCTGGAAAGGCGGCAGTCACGGCGAGGGCACGCAGACAACCACCGAAACCAACATGTGCCACGACATCACCACGTTCCAGGCGGCCGGTGTCGCGGCCGGCGCGTGCTCGGGCAACGGCATCCTGCTCGACATCCGGGATCCCGCCAATCCGAAGCGCATCGCAGAGGTCAGCGATCCCAACTTTTCCTACTGGCACTCGGCGACGTTCAACAATGACGCGACCAAGGTGCTGTACACCGACGAGTGGGGCGGCGGCAGCCTGCCTCGTTGCCGCGCGAGCGATCCGCCGAAGTGGGGAGCGGATGCCATTTACACGCTCGCGGACGGCAAGCTCTCACCGGCCAGCTTCTACAAGCTGCCTGCCGTCCAGGGCGAACTCGAGAACTGCGTCGCCCACAACGGGTCGTTGATCCCAGTGCCAGGCCGTGACATCATGGTGCAGGCCTGGTATCAAGGCGGCCTCTCGGTCTTTGACTTTACGGATGCCGCGCATCCGGTCGAGATCGCCTACTTCGATCGAGGCCCCCAGGACCCGAAGCAGTTGGGAGAGGGAGGAGGCTACTGGTCGGTCTACTGGTACAACGGCTACATCGTAGGCTCGGAAATCACTCGTGGCCTCGACCTGCTCGAGCTCAAGCCAAGCGATAAGCTCTCCAAGAACGAGATCGAGGCTGCCAAGCTGGTGAAGCTCGAGGTTTTCAACCCGCAGGCGCAGCCCAAGATCGTCTGGCCGGCGAGTTTCTTCGTTTCCCGAGCGTACCTTGATCAGCTCGAGCGGAACCAGGGGCTCAACAAAGACCGGTTGTCAGAGGTCAAGAAGGAGCTCAAGAACGCCGAGAAGAAAAAGGGAGCCGAGCAGGCGGACGCATTGCGGAAGCTGGCGGGCGAGCTCGACCAGGATGCCCAGGGAGCCGTCGACCCGGCTCGCGTGAAACTGCTCGCGAGCTCGGTCAACGACCTGGCCGCCGCTACGCACTAATCTGGCTCCGTCGGCAGACGCGGCTCGAGTTGAGCCGCGTCTATTGTTTTGTATTAGGTCTGATCCCGCAGGGCGCGGCGGGCAAACAGAGCGATGGGGATTCCGATCAAGCAGACGTGGACCAGGACGCTCAAGCCGATCCATAACGCATTCTTGGAGCTGGGCCCGGCGGCTGAGAGCGGCACGACGACGTAGTTCATGATCAAGTACAGCAACAATCCGTAGGCACCGCCATAGAGCACCGGCCGCTGCCACAACGAAGCCCACCGACGCGCCACCAGGTAGTAGACCACTGACATCGACGTCGCGATGAAGTAATGAAGGCCCAGGCCGAGCGCCGCCGTCGACGCACCGCCCTGAAAGCTCTCCTTCCCGAGCAAACCAGCCGCGACCGATTGCAGGATTCGTTGGACCGGTACGTTGGCTTTGAGCGCCCAGAACACACAGGCATATAGGATGTCCAGCGTGCCGGCGACCAGTCCCCCTGCCAACACGAATCCCCACCGCCGCGATCCGACATCAGTTCGTGGCATTGCAAAGGCTGGCTGGCGCGCGTGCATTCGAGTCTCCGGGGCGTTATACCGTTGCAGCATACAAGCCTTAAAGGCTTGGCACGAGAGCCAATTTTGTGCGCTTTGACCAGGCCAATTTCCAAGACCCCCGGGCTAAGTTGAGCGGATGGAGTTCCACGTCAGTCTCATCGGCCGGAACGACCTGAGCGGCGAGATCTACCGTCAGATACGGCAGGCGATCCTCGACGGGCGGCTTCGGCCGGGGGACAACTTGCCTCCCACTC
>JBKPOS010000189.1:0-7882 GCA_046733215.1 Gemmatimonadota bacterium | reverse complement strand
AACGTGCGGGCGCGAGCATTCTGAGCCCGGCGAAATCGCTCGAAGATGTGGGGAAGCGCATCCGGAGGAATCCCCGTGCCCGTGTCGCTCACCGTGAGCTGGACGCGGCCATACTCTTGCCGGAGAGACACCCGGATCTCGCCCTCGAACGTGAATTTGAAGGCGTTCGACAGCAGGTTCAGGACAATCTTCTCCCACAAGTCGCGATCGACATATGCCGGACTCGGGAGAGTGGGGCAATCCACGATCAGGCGCAGGCCGCCCTTCTCGATCGCCGCACGGAACGTGCTGGCGACATCGGCAGTGAGCAGCGCCAGATCGACCGGTTCGTACTGCGCTTCGACGCGACCGGCCTCCAGGCGTGAGAAGTCGAGCAGCGAATTGACCAGCTTGAGCAGGCGAAGGGCATTCCGACGCGCGACGGCGATCTGGCTCCGGATATCGGCCGACAGGTCCGAGGCATCCAGCAAATCCCCGAGCGGACCGAGCATGAGCGTCAGGGGGGTGCGCAGCTCATGGCTCACGTTGGAAAAGAATGTCGTCTTCGCCCGATCCAGCTCTGCCAGGGCCTCGGCCCGCCGCCTCTCGTCTTCGTACGCTTGTGCGTTCGCGATGGCCGCGCCGATCTGGCTCCCTACGAGAGAGAGGAAGCCCCGATATCTGGAATCGAGCAGCCGATACGGATTGAGCCCGGCGACGAGCACAGCGGTTTGCCCCGCCCCGCCCGATCCGGCGATCGGCAGAAGCGCGATTTTGGAAGGGGACTCCGGCCAGGGGCCGCTCGGTAAACCCGCCGGCACGGCCCGACCGGTGATCTCGACCAGGTTCCCTGTCGTCAGGGCTTCCTCGAACGGCCATGAATCGGCGTCGTTGAAGCGTACCGTTGCGGGGGCAGGGGGGTGACTCGGCCCGATTCCCGTCAAACCGGCGAGATGTACCCCACGGTGGTCCGAATCGACCAAATAGATGAGAGCAAAGGGCAAGTCGCGCATATTCGTGGCCAGTGCTTCGGCGCTTCGAATGCACGCCGCTACAACCGTCCGGGCATCCGCCGTGCGTGCGGCGAGCTCCCGGAGCAACTCTACCTGACGCTCTCCGATGATCCGGTCTGTGTCGTCGGTATTCGCGCAGAAAATGCCGCCGGTGCCACCATCGTCACCCGGCACCGGGCTGTAGGAGAACGTGTAGTACGTCTCTTCGCGATATCCGTATCGCTCCATGATGAGCAGCAGGGACTCGTCATACGTCCCCTCGTTACGTGACATGGCGGATGCAGCCCGCGGCGCCACTTGATCCCAAATCTCACGCCAGACGACAGAGGCGGGCTGGCCTAGTGCAGCGGGATGCTTGCCGCCCACGATGGAGATGTAGGCATCGTTGTAGAGGTTGATAAGATCGTCTCCCCACCAGACGAACATGGGTTGGCGAGAGGTGAGGACGATACGGACCGCGGTAACCAACGCTCGGGGCCACGACTCTACCGGTCCCAACGGTGTCGCTGCCCAGTCCTTCCGGGCCATGAGGGCGCCGAGCTCCCCCGCCGATGCAAACAGCTCGCTAGGGTTGGTGCTGGGCGTGGAACCTTTGAGGACCGCTGGCGGCTCGAATCGGGTCGTCTGATCGGTCATAGCTCTCTACTGTCCGCGCCGAGTCAAGTCCTCGGCGGCGGCTGAGGGGGCCTTCTTATGTTTTCATTGACAATGGCCAGGCCGCCCGTACCTTGCGGCCCGACAGCCTAAATAGCGTGAACCGGAGGTTTCGACCGTGAGCCGTGACCGGGACGGGGGTATCCCTCGTCGCACCTTCGTCGCGACCCTGGCTGCCGGCGCCGCCGTCCCCTGGCCCCGGGTGTTTTCAGTCGATCCGCGCGTCGCGCAGCTGACTGACGACACCCTTCACTACTCGCCTGTTACCGTGCTCGCTGAGGCAATTCGCACCAAGCGAGTGTCCTCCCTCGAAGTGGTGAACGCCTGCATCCGGCGGATCGAGCAGGTCAATCCGCGTCTCCATGCCGTCGTCCAGCTCGTCGCGGAAGCAGCCCGCACCGAGGCCCTTCAGGCTGACGCGGAGCTGGCGCGAGGTAAGGTGCGCGGTCCGCTGCACGGTATTCCGTTCACGGTCAAGGATTCGTTCGATGTGGCCGGTGTGATTTCGACTGCCGGTACTCAGGGATGGGCAAAGCGAGTCCCCAAGGAAGACGCCACGCTCGTCGCGCGCATCCGGGCGGCCGGGGCGATTCTGCTCGGCAAGACTAACACCCCCGAGTTTACCTGGTCTGACGAGACCGACAACCTCGTCTACGGCCGCACCTCGAATCCCTACGATCTGAACCGGACGCCCGGCGGAAGCAGCGGCGGTCCGGCCGCAATTCTCGCGGCCGGCGGCTCGCCACTGGATGTCGGGAGCGACACCGGCAACAGCATTCGGATGCCGTCGCATAACTGCGGTATTGCCGGCATCAAGCCGACCGCCGGACGCGTGTCCAAGTACGGTCACGCCATTTCTTATCGCGGTATCCTCGAATCCTGGACTCAGGTCGGGCCCATGGCTCGGCGAGTAGAGGATCTGATACTGGTGCTGCCGCTGGCCTCGGGCGTCGATGGGAAGGATCCGCATGCCGTGCCGGCGCCGCTACGAGAGCCTGCGCGGGTGGACGTGCGCGGACTCAGGGTGGTCACGTTCACCGACAACCCGCTTCGGAAGCCGACGCCGGAAACCGTTCGAACCGTAGCGACGGCTGCGGCGACGCTGCGCCAGGCGGGCGCGAGGGTCGAGGAGCAAAAGCCCCCGGGATTGGACGACGCGACGGAGCTCTGGCACAAGATCGCTTTTGCGGACGGAGGCGCATGGCTCCGCCGGTTACTCAAGGATGCCGGCACAACCGGGACGGGATCGCTGGGGGAAATACCGACCAAGGACGAGGTGCCGTCTGGTCAGCTTTCCCTCCTGATAGAGCAATTGGATGAGGTAAGATCCCAACTGCTTCGGTACATGCAGAAGGTCGATCTGATCGTGTGCCCGGTGATGGCGATGCCGGCGGTTCTTCACGGCGAGTCGGCCAAGCCGGGATATGCAGACGGGTACAACGAGCCCCACAACATCACCGGGTGGCCCGTTGCAGTCGTGAGAGTGGGGACCTCGCCGGAGAACTTGCCGATCGGAGTTCAGTTGGTGGCGCAGCCGTGGCGCGAGGATGTCGCCTTGGCGGCAGCGCGGGTGGTCGAATCGGAGTCGGGCGGCTGGAAACCTCCGCCGCTGTGAGCTAAGGCTCGCGGTTGGCCAGCCAGTCGCCAGTCCAGACGAATCGCACTCCCTGGTCGGTGTACTCGCACTGCGCGGTGCCATCGATGTGCGATCCGTCAGCCGTCATGACCCCCTGGTAGGTGCAGAGATCGGTTTGGAACGAGACGTTCCGACCTTGTTGAAAGCCGTTGGTGATATCGAAGGCCAGGCCGGTCGCGAGCGGCCCCACGTAGTCACCGAGCGGTCCCTGACACAAACCGGTCTGCTGACCGGTTCCCGCGAACGAGTTGCCCTGCTGATCGAAAAAGAAATAGCCGCTGTGAATGTGGGTCTGCAGCAAGGTGGTGTCCTGCAGCCGCGCCCCCTGATTCCAGATGCCCGCCATGCTGAACTGCGAGGGCGAGGTCGTCGTATCGTGTGATGCGCAAGCCGCGACCGCGCCGATCGCCACGACCGTCGTAATGAGCCTCCAGCGCGAAAGCACACCGTCCTCCTCAGGGCTGCTCGACCGAGTCCCTAAGGTGCTATGCCAGGCGGTAACTTACAAGGCGTTCAGGCACGAAATCAGCAACGTCGGCTGGATCGATCCGGAGGCGGCCGCCCGCATTGGTGAGGGTTTGGTCGAGCAACTTCGTGCAGGCGTAAATCGCGTTGATATAAGGTGTCGGCGTCCCGGTGAGCTGGCCGAGCTCGCGTATTGCGCTCAGATGAGCCTGGGAGCCTAGACTCGGGATCTTCGTTTACGCTGCCAGTCGCCGCTCGAGCCAGGCGCGCGCCGCCTCAACTTCCGCATCATGAGTCAGCGACCACGCTTCACCGGCGGTGTCTCCATATCGCGCCGTCAGCAACTCCTGGCTAAGAGCCCGACCGAGCCAGTCTGCTAATGCAGGCTCTAGGCTAGCCGGCAACGCCAGGCCAGACAACAAAGTGTCCGCCGTTTGCCTGGTGGGTGCCGCGGTCGAGTCGGCGCGATGCGCCTCGGTCCAATCTGCCAGCCGGTCGCTCACGCGCGCCCAAGTCGATCTCTTCAGCGTCGCGATGGCTTGCCGCGGTGGCGCAACCGTAGTGTCTGGCGCGAGAGGCGCATCGGGGACGATTCCTCCCGGATGCTTGACGTCGGGATCGATCAACGAATCGACCGGCTGAGGCCCACGATCGATTCCACGACCGGACGGCGTGTACCACCGCGCCACAGTCAGCTTGACGACCCAACCCTCCGGAAGGGGAACGGTCTCCTGTACCGAGCCCTTGCCATAGCTCTGGCGGCCAAGCACGACTGCGCGGTGCGCGTCCTGAAGAGCTCCCGCCAGGATCTCCGAGGCGGAAGCCGATAGACCATCTATTAGAACCGCCAGCGGGAGATTGGGATACTGCGCCGGCGCTTCGGCCCTGGCCCGCTGGACCGGGAGCCCCAATCGTGGACGAACCTCGACCAGGCCCGAGCCGGAAGGCAGGAACAACTGGGCAATGCCCAGACCTTCCTGCAGCAGCCCACCGGGATTTCCTCGCAGATCGAGGACGATTCCACGAGCGCCGGACGAAACGAGCGCATCAATGGCGTTCACCACTTCGTCGGTGGCGCCTTCGCCGAACTGACGCAGACGGACAACGCCGATCTTGTCGTCCAGCAGCGCGACCCCGCCCACGCTCGGCACTGCAACCGCGTCTCGAACCAGCGAGACCACTCGCTTCTGTCCTGCTGTTACCACGGTGAGCTTCGCCGTTGATCCATTTGGTCCGCGAATCAACTGAACAGCCGAATCAGCTGGGAGACGGACGAGCGAACGTCCATTGACAGAAATCAACCGGTCGAATGCAACGAGTCCTGCTTTCGCAGCGGGCCCATTCGGAAGCACGCTTGCCAGATACACGGTGTCGCGCCGAACCCCGAGCCGCGCGCCGATACCGCCGAAGTGCTGGCCGGCCGCCACCTGAAAATCCTTGAACGCTTCCGCGGAGAAGAGCATCGTGTGGCGATCGCCCAACGACTCCAGCAGCGCTTCGGCGGTCTTGAATCGGGCCAGTGATTCAGCGGGAATGGGGGTGACGTACCGCTCCGCGATGGTTGTGCGCAAGGCGCTCAGCACCGCAGGCGACACCACACCCCGGCCCTCGACGGCCTGCTCGGCAAGGGAGTCTCCCTGAGCGGACAAAGTGGCCACGCTGGCCACCCACATAGCCAAAAACGCCAGCAAGTTGCGTCCGAGTCGGCACATCGACAGTCCCTTTCTCGCTTCTGTCTCGCATGGAGGCGACCAAAACCGCCTCCTGCCTGCCGCCGTAGCAGAAAGCAGGCCGTCACGCACCCGAGTCCCGCAGCAGGGTGGTCAACTCACACTAGTAAGACCGGTACCTAGTCCACTAGCTACCGGCTCACATTGTTCAAGCGGGCTCGGTCGCGGCGCACGGCCGGATTACGGTGGTGAGGGCGATCACTTGTTTTCGTGGGGCGGCACTTTCAAAAGCGTCAAGGGGCGCCGGTCGCGTCAGCTCATTCGATTACCAGTACCCCAACGACCCCGCCGAAATCATCGTTCAGCGCCGGAATCCCCGGAGGCACGCCCCAAGGGCCGCCGTCGACTCGCAAGTTCATGCGATGCGTTCCCTTGGGAATCACTATTACGGCAGTCCAATCGCCGTCCGCTCCCCGTCTCAGAGCCACCGGCTCCCAATCGGTGAAGTCACCCGCCACCTCGACCGACATCGCATTAGGCGCGCGAACGCGCACCAGTCGGGCGGGAGCAGTCATTGTGGTGACTTTGAAGCTCGGAACGATCGGCCGGGCGAGCGGGCGTAACAGCCGGTACTCCTGCACTGCGACTCCACTCGGTGCGGGCGGCCGCCGCGTAGCGATGCGAAGGGAAAGGGAGATATACTTGCCGCCAGGAAACCCCTGTGCGATGTCATCGGGAAAGGTGCCGCCGCCGGCCACAATCGCCAGGTTCCGGTTGAGCCAGAGGGCCGCGGTCCCGCCGCCCCATTCGGATCCGTCGGTTTCACTCGGCTCGAACCACCGGCGAATGCCGCCATACGCGCTCAGCTCGAGTGGTCCATGAACCAGGTGCGCCGTCGCCTGGGTATCGAAAAATGTGAGATCGCTACCGACCCAATTCGGCGAGGTACTGAGAACCGCGGTGACGTCCCATATGCGGACCCAGCCCGCGGCTTCGATCAATCCAACTGTCTGCCATTCGATTCCGTCGTACCCTCTGCCCAGCCCCCCTCCGACCCACAAGCCGCGTCGAGCGCCCCCGAAGTGAAGACGGGCCTGGCCCAGCGCCTCCGCGCTCTTGTTGCCGTCATCGTCCACGCTGCCGGCGAGGGTTCCGCCCAGCTCCGCCTGTACTGTTGAGCCTCGAGGCACGAAGATCGAGCCTATCGAGGTGCCTTGAAGGGTCCATCGTCCGTCATTGAACCGGGAGAACACGCCGTTGGCGAGAAGCGACCCGTTGGTGCGAAAGAGCTGATATGTAGGACCGAGACTGTAAGCCGTGAGAGCGGGGATGCCGTTGTACTCTACGCGAGTGATGCCTGCATCCAACGAGCCGACCGCCTGCGCAGGCGCTCGGGTGATCGGATACGAGAGGGCGAGGGCGATAAGCGCGAGGCAGACGCGTCCCGGCACGAGCTAAGGATAACTCGTGCCGGAATTAGGGACGGTTGCTGGGCTTTCCTTTTGGCTCTTTGGGGCTTACCGGCACGCCTGGAGGCGGCCCGGCTGGCATGGCGGCCCCCCCATCACCGGTGGAGACTCGGGCCCGAATTGCCGCCGAGGTACCGGGTGGCGCACCGGCTCCAATGTCCCGCGCGACGCTGCGCTCGAGACCGGCGTAGTCTGCGTCGCTTGCGCCGCCTTCGGCCAGGTGGACAATCACCGTCGATGCGGTATCGGCCGGAACGCCACGCGCAACCAGGTCTGCAAAGACCGCGAGCGGCACCGAGATACCCGCTTTCCCTCGGACGCCGTTGATGCGCTCGAGGGTCTCGGGGCTGGCGCCCGCCCGAATCGCGCTCGCGCCGGCGATCACGTCACCGTCGGGAGCCGTGCGACCGAGCGCACCACGAGCTTCGCGGAGGTCGGTAGAAAGCGTACGGAGCGCTGCCACGATCCGGTCGCTGCTGGCCCCTTTGGTAGTTCCCTCCAGCGCCTTGTCGACAATAGGCTCGGTAGGCAGGCCCTCGGCGCGCGCAGAGTCCACCAGTGCCGCGACAGCCGCGCGAGTTGTCGAATCGAGCCTGGCTTCCAGACGGGGATCCTGCGCGGCAAGTCGAGGTACCGCGGCAACCAGGATGGCGAAGAAGGCTAGGTATCTCACGTGCTCTTGCCGCCTACCACGATCACAGAATTGGGCGACCCGAAGTCATCCGTAACGGCCCGGGGGGCGGCCGGATCGGGCCGCCATTCCTTGCCGTTGACGACAAAGGCGTATTGATGCTGGCCCGACCGAAGCGGCACGTTGACCGACCAAACCCCGGCGGCGGCTTCGGCCCGCAATGGGGTGCGGCTCGGATCCCAGTCGTTGAAATCGCCGACTACCGAAACCGTCGAGGCTTGAGGCGCGACCAGAACGAATTGCACCATCTCAGTGCCTGGCTCGGCCGGGATGACGGCGCTCGCGGCAGCGGCTTCGTGTATCGG
>JBKPOS010000188.1:0-9174 GCA_046733215.1 Gemmatimonadota bacterium | reverse complement strand
CAGCAGGCCGCCAGTCGGCTCGGGATCATCTAGTCAGGTGGGGTCCGGGAAGTCCCGGGCTTGATAGGGGCGGACACCGAATTAGCTTGAGAGCAGTCAACCAGAGTGTTCCGTGGCGATTTGGGGCAGCTTGCGGCCACGTTAAACAATCCGCTAAAACGCCTACCCCGGGGCCGTTTTGGCGCCGGCTTTTTTTGTTTGCAGGGAGCGGCCATGACCCACTTGCCCTCATCTGTGGAGCCGATCGATCGGGCCGCGCGCGACGCGCGGGTCGCCCAACTGCGACCGCTGCTCGAGCAGCGGATCCTGGTCCTGGACGGGGCGATGGGAACCATGATCCAGGCGCACAAGCTCGCGGAGCGGGACTACCGCGGCGAGCGGTTTGCCGATTGGCCGCGGGACCTCAAGGGCAACAACGACCTGCTCTCAATCACGCAGCCCATCATCATCGCCGGGATCCACCAGGCATATCTTGACGCGGGTGCGGACATCATCGAGACCAACACATTCAACTCCACCGCCGTCAGCATGGCGGATTACGCAATGGAGGAGTTGGTCTACGAGTTGAACCTGCAGGGCGCCCGCCTGGCCCGTGCCGCGGCGGACGCAGCGGAGGCTCGCGAGCCGGGGCGGCCGCGGTTCGTGGCGGGAGCGATGGGCCCGACCAACCGAACCGCCTCCATCTCGGCCAAGGTTCACGATCCCGGCTTCCGGAATGTGAGCTTCGACGAGCTGGCCGCGACGTACGCCGAGGCCGCGCGAGGGCTGCTGGACGGCGGGGCGGACCTCCTCCTTGTCGAAACGATCTTCGACACGCTCAACGCCAAGGCCGCGGTGTTCGGAATCCAGAGCGTATTCGAGGAACGGGGCGACCGGGTGCCGCTCTTGATCTCGGGCACGATCACCGACCAGAGCGGGCGCACTTTGTCAGGCCAGACTCCCGAAGCGTTCTGGTATTCACTGATGCACGCCGAGCCGCTGATCGTCGGATTCAATTGCGCGCTGGGCGGTAAGGCGCTTCGGCCCCATGTGCAGGAGCTGGCGAGGGTGGCTCCCGTGTACGTGAGCGCCTATCCCAATGCCGGCCTGCCCAATGAGTTCGGCAACTACGACGAAACAGCCCAGATCACCGCGTCGGTACTTCGCGAATTCGCCGAGCATGGGCTCGTGAACCTGGTGGGTGGTTGCTGCGGGACCACACCGGCGCACATACGCGCCATTTCCGAGGCGGTGCGCGGCCTGCCGCCCCGCCGACCGCCGGAGCTGCCCCACCGCTGCCGCTTAAGCGGCCTGGAGCCGCTGGTGATCGGTCCTCAAACCAACTTCGTCAATGTGGGCGAGCGGACCAATGTGACGGGGTCACGCCGTTTCGCGAAGCTCATCCTCGAGGGTCAGTACGAGGCGGGACTGGAGGTGGCACGGCAGCAGGTCGAGAACGGCGCCCAGATGCTCGACGTCAACATGGACGAAGCCATGCTCGACTCGGCGGCGGCCATGCAGACCTTCCTGCGCCTGGTCGCGTCGGAGCCCAGCATCAGCCGGGTGCCGATCATGATCGACTCATCGAAGTGGTCGGTCATCGAGGCGGGACTCAAGTGCGTCCAGGGGAAGGGCGTCGTCAACTCCATCTCGCTGAAGGAGGGGGAGGACGCATTCATCCATCATGCCCGGCTGGTTCGGCGGTACGGCGCCGCCGTGATCGTGATGGCGTTCGATGAACGCGGTCAGGCGGACACAGTCGAGCGGAAGGTGCAGATCTGTACGCGGTCCTACCGGATTCTCACGGAGCAGGTCGGCTTCCCGCCCGAAGACGTCATTTTCGATCCCAACGTCTTCGCAATCGCAACCGGTATCGAGGAGCACGCCGACTACGCGGTCGGCTATATCGAAGCCACTCGCCGGATCAAGGCGGAGCTGCCGCACGCCCTGGTGAGCGGCGGAGTCAGCAACGTCTCGTTCTCGTTCCGAGGGAACGACGCGGTGCGAGAGGCGATTCATACGGTGTTCCTGTACCACGCGATTCACGCTGGCATGGACATGGGGATCGTGAACGCGGGAGCGCTTCCCATCTACAGTGACATCGAGGCGGGGCTGCTCGAGCGGGTGGAGGACGTCGTGCTGAACCGGCGCCCCGATGCCACCGAGCGGCTGCTCGAGGTAGCGGATTCGATCAGGGGTCGAGTCGCGACCGCCAGGACCGACCTGGGCTGGCGTCAGGCGCCGGTCCAGGAGCGGCTGACCCATGCGTTGGTGGAAGGAATCGCCGATTACGTGGTGGAGGACACCGAAGAGGCCCGGCACTTGTACGAGCGCCCGATCCAGGTCATCGAAGGCCCGCTCATGGATGGGATGAACGTCGTGGGCGACCTCTTCGGCTCCGGCAAGATGTTCCTGCCTCAGGTCGTGAAGAGCGCCCGGGTGATGAAGAAAGCCGTCGCCCACCTGGTTCCCTACATCGAGGCGGAGAAAGAGAGCCGCATCCGGTCGAAGGGGAAAGTGCTGCTGGCAACCGTGAAGGGCGATGTGCACGACATCGGCAAGAATATCGTCGGGGTGGTGCTCCAGTGTAACAACTACGATGTAGTCGACCTCGGTGTCATGGTGCCCTGCGCAAAGATCCTGGAGACGGCCCGGTCGGAGCGGGTCGATTTGATCGGGCTGTCCGGCCTGATCACGCCGTCACTCGAGGAGATGGCATTCGTGGCCAGCGAGATGGAGAGTGAGGGCTTCGAGGTTCCGCTGCTGATCGGCGGAGCGACCACTTCCCGGGTGCACACCGCGGTGAAGATCGCGCCGGAATACCACGCGGCTACGGTCCACGTGCTCGACGCCTCGCGAGCCGTCGGTGTGGCCAGCAGTCTCCTGAGTGAGAGCGGGGGGCGGGACGCCTTCGTGAAGGGCGTCAGGGAGGAATACCGTGAAATCCGGGAAGCCCGCGCCGAACGGGCCCGCGGTGAGCAGCGCCCAAGTCTCACGGAAGCGCGTGCCAACCGGCTGGTGATCGATTGGCGCGCCACGCCCGCTCCGAAGCCGTGCTTCCTTGGCGTCAAGACGCTGGATCGATACCCGCTCGCCGAGCTGGTGGATCGGATCGACTGGACGCCGTTTTTCCAGACCTGGGAGTTGGCGGGTCATTATCCCGCGATTCTGGACGATCCCAAGGTCGGCAAGGCGGCGCGAAGTCTGTTCGCAGATGCGAAGCGTATGCTGCAAGCCATCGTCGCCGATCAGTCGCTCACGGCACGCGGAGTGGTCGGGTTCTTCCCGGCCAACGCGATCGGGGACGATGTCGAGCTGTATGCCGACGACTCGCGCCAGCAGGTCGTGGCCGTCATCCATAGCCTGCGCCAGCAGATGGCGAAGCGCGACGGCCGCCCCAACCTGGCACTGGCGGACTTCGTCGCGCCGAAGGAGAGCGGCCTGCGCGACTACGTCGGCGCGTTCGCCGTGACGGCGGGACATGGGCTCGAGTCGCTGGTCGCTAAGTACGAGGGGCTGCACGACGACTACAACGCCATTCTGGCTAAGGCGCTGGCTGACCGGCTGGCGGAAGCCTTCGCGGAACGGCTCCACGAGCGTGCCAGAACCGAGTTCTGGGCATACGCAAGGGATGAGGCACTCGACAACCAGTCCTTGATCAAGGAGCACTACCAGGGCATTCGGCCTGCGCCCGGATATCCTGCGTGTCCGGACCATACCGAAAAACGAACGCTGTTCGACTTGCTCCACGCCGAAGCGAACGCCGGCATTACGCTCACCGACAGCTTCGCCATGCTGCCGACCGCAGCCGTGAGCGGATGGTACTTCTGGAGACCGGAGGCGGCCTACTTCGGAGTCGGCAAGATTGAACGGGATCAGGTCGAAGATTACGCCCGGCGGAAGGGCATGGATTTGGCGACGGTAGAGCGCTGGTTAGCCCCCAACCTCAACTACGACAGATAGGCTCGCTTCCTGATGCCGACATTCACCGATCTCCTGTCCGACGGCCGCGTACACGTTTTCGACGGCGCCATGGGCACCATGCTGTACAACCATGGTGTCTTCGTGAACGTCTGTTACGACGAGCTCAATCTCACGCAGCCGGGCGTCGTCCAGGAAGTGCATGAAGCCTACGTCCGAGCGGGCGCCGAGATCGTCGAGACGAATACCTTCGGCGCGAACCCGGTCAAGCTCTCGGCCTATGGCCTGGAAGACCGAACTCGGGAGATCAATCGGGCCGCTGTCGAGATCGCCCTGCGTGCGGGCCATGGTCGAGCCGCGGTGATGGGCGCCATCGGTCCATTGGGCATTCGCATCGAACCCTGGGGCCCCACGGCGAAGAGCGAGGCCGTCGAGCATTTCCGCCGCCAGGTGGCGGGCCTGATTGAGGGCGGCGTCCACGGGTTCATCCTGGAAACGTTCAGCGACGTGGAAGAGCTGCACGCGGCGTTGACGGCCGTGCGGCGGGCCTCGGATCTGCCGGTCGTCGCTCAGATGACGGTTGGAGAGGACGGCAGCACACCGTACGGCACCGCTGTCGAAGCGCTGGCCGCGCAGCTCACCCAGTGGAATGCAGACGTGCTCGGGCTTAACTGCTCGGTCGGTCCTGCTCCGATGCTTGATGCCATCGAGCGGATCGCCGGCGTCACCAGCAAGCCGCTCTCGGCCCAACCGAATGCCGGCCTTCCCCGCGCAGTGGGCGACCGGCGGATCTACTTGGCGAGCCCGGAGTACATGGCTCAGTATGCCCGTCGGTTGATCCAGGCCGGTGTCCGGTTCATCGGCGGGTGCTGCGGCACCACGCCGGAGCACATTCGCCGCATTCGGGAGCAGGTCGCGAGCGCGCACCCGCGCCGCGTCATTGTCGCCCGGCCAAGCACCGAGGTCGAACGGCCGACGGGTACCGAGCCGGTCCCGCTTTCGGCGCGGTCACGCTGGGGGCGGAAGCTCGCAGCGGGAGAGCTGGTCGTGAGCGTCGAACTGGTGCCGCCGCGTGGCTGGCACGCAGGTGGGATGCTGGATCATTGCCGGACGCTCAAAGAAGCCGGCATCGACGCGGTGCACGTGCTCGATGGCCCGCGCGCGCAGTCACGCATGGGGGTCCTTCCGGCTGCTCTCATCATCGAGCGTGAGGTCGGCCTGGAAACAGTGTTCCATTACACCTGTCGCGACCGCAACATGCTCGGGATGCTGAGCGATCTGCTTGGTGCCGCCGCGGGTGGCCTCCGCAACATTCTGATCGTCACAGGGGACCCGCCCGTGGCGGGGCCCTATCCGGACGCCACGGCAGTGTTCGACATCGACAGCATCGGGCTCACCAACATTGTCCGGCAGCTGAATCAGGGTCTCGATCCCGGGGCCAACTCCATTGGGGACCCCACCCAGTTCGTGATCGGAGTAGCGCTGAATCAGGGAGCAGTCGAGCTGGATCGCGAGCTGGAACGGTTTGCCTGGAAGGTCGACGCGGGAGCGGAGTTTGCCGTGACCCAGCCGGTGTTCGACCCCGAGGCTCTTGCGCGGGTCCTCGAGAAGGCCGAGAGGCGAGTGCCGGTCATCGCCTCGTTGTGGCCGCTCGCGTCTCTGCGAAACGCTGAATTTCTGGGGAACGAGGTCCCTGGGCTGCATGTGCCCGGCTCGATCATCGAGCGCATGCGTCGGGCACAGGCGCAAGGGGGGGAAGCCGCCCAGGCAGAGGGCGTCCGGATCGCACAGGAAATGTTCGAGGCGGTACGAGGCGTGGTGCAGGGTGTCCAGGTGAGCGCGCCGTTTGGAAGGATTGATCAGGCTCTGGAAGTACTCGAAGTTCTCTCGCCGGCCGACCCCCTCAGCTGATCAGCTCCAGAATCCGGCGGTAACGAGCGTCCGGCCGGTCGAAGCCGAGATTGCTCACGTAGATCTTGTCCACTCCGATCTCCCGCAGAGCACAGATCGTTTTCGCGACGATCGCCTCCGGTGCCAGCCCAGCCGCGAAATCCCGGGTGACCCCTTCTGCCGGCACCGGGAAGAAGTCGCCCAGCTGGCTGAGCGTCCGCGGATTCGCGCTCCGGTACAGGAAGACTCCGAACACTCCGGGAAATGGCACTCTGCGCCGCCGCGATTCAGCCAGAAAGCGTTCGACCCGATCGAGGTAATGGTGAGAAACGATCTGAGTTACGTAGTAGTCGGCCTCGAAGTCGCGGTCCAGCAGGAAGTCCACCTGCCGCTCGGCGTCGCGATGAGGATTGATCCAGCCACCCAGATTCAGGCGAGGGACCCAACCTCGCATCATCCGGCGGAGCTCGTAGGCGTGCGGAACTATTCGTGCAGTGCCGGTGGCCTGATCGCCGCCGACGACGGTCAGCGCCTCGAACCCGTGCGACGCCGCGCGGGCGGCATAGAGCTGGATGTATTCGAGTGAGTGCTTGCAGGTAAGAAATGGCACCAGCCGTTCAGCAGGCAGCTCGCCGGCCAGGTTGGCCGTGAGGTGGGCGAGGTTCTCCTCCTCCGACCGCCCCACCGCGTTGTCGGTCAGGAAAATCAACGTGTCCTGCCGAGCGAGCCGCCGGATCGAATGGTACATATCGATCCAGGCGTCCACGCTTTCGGCGTATGACATTCCGCTGCGAGGCGGGCGCAGCTCGACTGCCACCAGGGGCCGGTCTTCCCGGAGCCGCTTGAGGACTGACGTGCCGGACGAGCTCGAATTGTCCAGGGTCATCGTGGGGGGGAAACGTAACAGGTCGGAGCATTCCCGGTTCGGGCCTGCCGATGTGCGCTGGAACGCTGCGGAGAGACATCCCCTACGGTAGCTTGAGGAACAAGCGAAATCCCCGAATGCCCTGAGCCGCAACGATGACGCCGCAATGGATAGCGGTGTTAATGCTGACGTTGGCCGCCTGCACCACGGTCGGAAAGCTCGGAGCGCCGGCTACACCCTACCGAACCGACCCCCCCCGCGTAGGCGAGATCCCCGACCCGGAGCTTATCGACGTAATTCGGAAGGGCGACCTCATCGTCCTAGGCACGCCGGTCGACCGGGTTTCCGAAGCCGGATTCTTCACGCCAAAGTTCCAAATGGGAGCGCGCGAGACCTGGTACAGCGTAAAGATCGCGGTGGATTCGGTCGTAAAGGGGAAGCTCCGCAGCGCCAAGAAGGTCGACCTGGGAATGCTACCCGTCTGGATGAACCCCGGCCCTCCGTTCCCCAGCCTCGAAGCCAACGAAATCGTGGTGCAGTATCCCGAGACCGAGTCGCCCAACATGCACTGGGGACTCGCGCCGGTCCTCAATCTGGGTGAACGGGCGGTCTTCATCTTCAAGAAGTGCTGGTACTGCCTTCCGCTCACTGGAGTGGCCAATCCTCGCGGCCCCTACTACGTAGCGAACCCGTGGGTGGCGATGTCGTGGGGAAGCAAGCTCCCACCCGACGAATGGTCCCGGGTGGTACGGTTGACGGAGTCGCTGCGATCGCCACGCGCCTCCCGTTGAGGCTCAATTGAGGCCAACCATGCCCCGAGCTGATGCGATCAGCTTCGCGGGATCGTAACCGATACCATCCTTGAAAACGGTCTCGACGTTCTCGATATCCTTGATGTTCTGCGAGGGATCGCCGCGGACGACGATCAGATCTGCCTGCTTGCCCGGAGCCAGCGATCCGACCTGCTTGTCGCGGCCGAGATAGCGGGCGCCGTTCAGCGTTGCAATCCGAATAGCCTCGAGGGGGGAAAATCCTGCTTCTACCAGCAGCTCGACCTCCCGCTGGTTGGAGAAGCCCGCGACCACGCCGCCGTAACCTGTGGGGTCCGTTCCCGCCAGAAGCAGCCCGCCGGCTGCCGCAAAAGCCCGCTCGAAGGCCATTTCTTTTTTCAAAAGCACGGTCGAGGTCGTGTCTCCCCCGTCGGCGATGCGAGCCCGCTGCCGTAAATAGGCGATTCTCGCATCCGCAGTCATGACATCGAGCACCCGATCGGGCAGCGGCGGGCGAGATGGACCGAACGTCTCGAACACGGTGAGGGTGGACGTTATCGCGACCTTGTGGGCGACCAGATCCCGGATCAACGCCTGCAGCTTCTCGCCGTTCATATCGAGGGCCATGAGCGACGACTCGACCGCAGGGTCGTCCGGACATTGATCAGGCTTCTTATCAGCCACGAAATCACTTGCGACCAGCAGTCCATGCTCCAGGTCGTCGATGCCCAGCGCGGCAGCTTCGTGAAAGGTGACGGAGCAAAGATGGCCGGTCACCTTGATGCCCTTGGCATGTGCAGCGTGAATGGCCGCACCGAGCTCGTCGCGGGTGATGTTGGTGTACGCCTTAAGCGAGGTTACACCCTGCCCGAGCCAGTACTCGACGGTGCGTTTGGCGTCGTCCGGGCCGGAGAGGACGTGCATCTGATAAAACAGGGGAGCCCCGGGACCCTGCAGATATGGACCGGTCACGTCCATCTTGGGTCCGGGTATCCGCCCGGAGTCGATGGCGGCTCTGAGCTCGAGATCGGTATAGGGCTCGAGACTGCCGCCGGTTCTCACGGTGGTTGCGCCGCCGGCGAGATAGAGCCGAGGAAAACTGAAGCCCTGCTCATTGGCGAGGTACCCCGAGCGCCACAAGACACCGGGGTAGAACATGTGCTCATGCACCATGACGAAGCCGGGCAGAACGGTCCGGCCCGACAGGTCCAGTACCCGAGCGCCTGACGGAACCGCCACCTGCGCGGAGTCGCCCATTGCGCGAATGAGGCCCCGCTCGATCACCAGTACCTGATTTTCCCGCGCCTGTGCGCCGGTTCCATCGATCACCCGGGCATGCGATAAAACCAGCACAGGCGCATCGGTGGAAACGAAGCTTCTCGTGTCGGGAGACAGGGGCGGTGCCTGCGCCACAGCGTCCGCCGTGAGCACAGAGCCGGCACAGAGCAGAGTAGTCAACCAGCGATGGAAGCGCATGTCGAGGCGGAGATTACCGCCCCTCCGTGTACCTGTCAAAGCGCATTGAACCAGTTTCGTGGGGCCGGTATCTTCCCGCACGAACGACCGAAGCCACGAGCCTACTATGACCGAGACCATGACCGCCGCTCCTGCCCTGACCGTTCTGACGGAGGAAGAGGAGCTGTTCAGGGCCACCGTCCGCGAGTTCGCGGAGAGTGAGATAGGGCCGCACGTGAGTGCCATGGACGAGGCGGGCCAGTTCAGGCCTGACCTGATCCCGAAGCTTTTCGA
>JBKPOS010000187.1:0-5701 GCA_046733215.1 Gemmatimonadota bacterium | reverse complement strand
AGGGCATCAACCAACGATGCGGCTTCCCCGGCTCCGCCGAAGAGAACCAGACTCCCGGAATCGAGGTCGACCGCTGTCACGGTAAGCGGGATGATCAGTTGGTCGAATCGGTGTACCGGGAGCAGTTCGCCGATGGCGGTCCGGAGCGGCTCCCCGCGAAGCAGCGATCGGATCCACAGTCCACCCCATGGCGCCAACGGTGAGCGGACAATCCCCTTGGCACCCACCCGCTCGCTCCGGGCCAGAATTTCGTCCGGCGCGAGCCCGGCGGCGAAGCATGCCCCCATGACGGCTCCCATCGACGTGCCGACGATGTGTGCCGGCGAAAGCCCGGCCTCGCTAAGCGCCCGAAGCGCGCCGATGTGCGCGGCCGCCTTTGCTCCGCCACCGCTCAGCAGCACCAGCACGCGGGGTGCGCTCACGGACGTCGCATCCGCTCGCGATGCTCGCGGGCCCGTCCATAGCGAGCTTGCTCTTCGGGCGTTTCAGGGACGAGCCGCGGAACCCGCCTGGGCCGCCCCTTATCGTCGATAGCCACGAAAACCACGTGCGCGGTGTGGGTATGCCGCCGGTCCCCGGTGCTCGCGTTCTCCGCGAACACCTCGACGGTGATGTCCATGGATGAATTACCTACGTAGTCCACTGTTCCTACGCAGGTCACCAATGCGCCGACCGGAATCGGCTCACGGAAGTCCACTCGATCGATGCTCGCCGTGACTGCGGGGCCGCCTGCGTGACGAATGGCGGCCACCGCCGCGGCCTGGTCCACCAGGGCCATCAAGTGCCCTCCGAACAGATCCCCCCGGACGTTCTGCATGTGAGGCATGACGAAGATCGAGATCTCACCGCGGGAATACGCCATGGGACGGGATTCTGGGGGCATGAGATCTCCGGTAGTAAACAGCGTGAACGGTGAACAGTAAACAGTGAACAGGAGCTCCGGTGCGGCACGGAATCGCCTGTTCACTGTTCACCGTTCACTGTTCACGCAGTATTTAATAATCGACCGGTCTGAGATAGAACTCGCCAATCGCCGTCTGGCTGAGCATCGCGACCGTCGGTAGCCGGCGCTTCCAGTGAGTGGACTCGAGCCGGTGCCGCACCAGCTCGATCTCTTCGTCGGTGTACCCGAAGGCCGTGATCTCCGCCGGGCGGTACCCCAGCAGCAGCCAGTGCAGGATCCCGTCCGCCTTGGGATAGGAAATGCCGAAGTCACCCTCGTCCGTCTGTCCCTTGACGAGGTCCGCACTCGCTGGTTTCGCGACGATCACCTCTGGCACGCCAACGTGGCGCGCCAGGGCCCACACGTGCGTCTTGAACAGATCTCCGATGGGGTTGACCGGCGGTGAGTCGTCCGCGTGCCAGGTGAAGTAGCCCAGCAATCGCTCGGTCTTGTTCCCGGTACCGAGAGGGAGTGCCCGATGCCCCGCCGAGAGGTCGAAAAGCGTAATCATTCGCGCCCGGGCCATGACATTCCCTCTGCGGGCCGGGTCGCTGTCGCCGCCGATCGCCGCTACCAGCCCATCGACGGCCGCGCTGATGTCCACCGTGAGACCGCGAATTCCCAGGCCGTCGATCACCAGTTGCGCGTGCGCAAGGCTCTCCGCGCTCGATGTGCGATAGGGCATCCGGACACCCAGCACGTTGTCCCGGCCGAGCGCTTCGACGGCGAGGTAGGCGACGAGGGAGCTGTCCACTCCTCCCGACAATCCGATCACAACCTTCTCGAACCCCCGACGGCGGACCACTTCGTCCTTCAGGAAGTGCACCAGCCAGCGTCGTGCCAGCTCCGGGTCGATCGGCAGGGGAGCGGGGGTTGCAGGGCGTGGCCGCGAGCCGGCGGCTGACATTGGCGCCGAGGATGCCGCAATCGCTTCTTGCTGAATGTCGCCGGCTTCCCCTCGCTCGCGTCCGATTCCGTCGGCTCTCACTCGCTCCCGTCCATAGGTGAGCGAGCCAAGCAGGTGAGGCAGTCTCATTTCCAGATCGGACAACAGCGGCAGGTCGGCCCGTGCTCGCGTGATCTCCTCGAAATCCAGGACGACGGGGATAAGCCCCTCATCGAAGAGAGGCCCCTGTGCGATGAGATCGCCACGCGGACCGGCCACCAACGATCCACCGGCGAATGCCTTTCCACCCTCAAAGCCGACCAGCTGCGCCAGCGCCACGTAAACACCGTGCTCGCCGGCAATATCCTGCACAATGTGCTCCCAACGCAGCACACTCACCGGGCGACTGGTCCCAGCCACTGGCTGAATGCCCCGTGCCGGACTCGCGCTCGGGATGATGATCACCTGGGCTCCGTCCAGCGCAGCCAACATCGGCGTGATGGAATGCCAGGCATCTTCGCAAATGAGCACCGCCGCTCGGCCCCAGGGCGTCGGAAAGGCTTCCACGCTCCGGCCGGCCTCGACGAAGCGCTCCTCGTCGAACACGCCATAGGTCGGAAGGAACACCTTGCGATGCACGTGGCGGATGCCGGCGGTCTGGCCGCCAAGCGTAGCATAGAGCGCCGAGTTGTGGAGCCGGTTCTGGTAGACTTCATAGAAGCCGATCGCGATATCGAATGGCGGAGCCCCGGCTGCTTGATGCTGCTTGGTGAGATCGTGGTACAGCTGCTCGGCGGGCAAGGCAAGGTCGCGCACGCCGCCTTCGAGGAAGTATCCGGTCAGCGCGCTCTCGGGCGCCACGATCAGACCAGGTGGCTCGGCCCACCTGGCCGCCTCGTGGAACATCCGACCCAGTCGGCAAAGATTGTCTTGATAGGCGCCCTTGAGGGGGCGAATCTGCGCAATGGCGACGGGAAGCCGCATGCGGGAAATGTATCCCCTAGATCCCGTCCATGACCCAGATGTCTCCGCCACGTCGTCTGCTTCCGAACGACGCCAAGCGGTCGGAGGGTGACGGATCGGCCGCATCAGGAGGCTGGTCGCGCACGGCAAAAATGACTTGGCGACCATCCGGCGCAACGACCGGCTCCATCTCGTCTCCAGCTCCCGTGGTCAACCGTTCCGGCGGGCTGGCGGGTCGCCCACTGGAATCCACTTCGATGCGCCACAGATCCAGACTTCCCGCCCGAGACGAGCTGAAATACACCTGCCGCCCGCTGGGCGACCACACCGGATCAGCGTCAAGCGCGTTGTCATCAGTGAGTTTGACCGTTGCACCAGTGGCGAGATTGAGAACGACCAGATCCGTCTGGTTTTGATCGGTCCGGCGGAACACCAGCTTACTGCCATCCGGTGACCATTGAGGATCGACATCCGCCACGTCAGCGTCGGCTGCGTCGCTCACACGATGGGCATTCTCACCATCTGCCGTCGCCACCCAAATCCGTCGTGAGCCTTCCCGTGAGGCATCGAAAGCCAATTGGGTGCCGTCGGGCGAGTAGGCCGGGGCGAATGCGTCACCGACCAGCTTCTTCTCTTCACCAGATGCGAGATCCACGGCCCAGATGTCACCCTTTCGAATATTTCCCGCGCTATCACCGACGTTGCTGCCTTGCGGCCCTACCCCCTCGGCGCGAACGAACGCCACATGTTGTCCATCCGTCGACCAGGTTGGCTGGAGCTCGTCCGCCGAGTCCTGTAATACGGCACGGTCTGCACCCTCCCCCAGCGTCCGTACAAAGACCTGCTTGTGTCCATCGGCATCGCCGACGTAGGCAAGCCGACGGCCGTCTGGTGACAATGCCGGTGACTCTTCCACCGCTCGAGTCGCGATCAGGCGGACAGCTTTTCGTTGCGACCCCATGACCATCGCAGCCTCCGTACCGGCGCCCGCTGACGAACTGCGCCGAGCTGCCCAGAAGGAAGCTGGTATGAGCACCAGCGCGAGAACGGCAGCCGCGGCGGCGACGCGGTTGCCTTGAAGACTCCACAGCCTCGGCTTGGCCGTGGCGACGGGGGTGGGGCGCCGAACGCGAACCGGACGCTCTGGCGCGGCCCACGCCTCGCTTCGACGCCCGAGCAATTTGAATAACTGCTCGTTTTCCTCCGCATACAACTCGTGCAATCGAGCAAGCGTTTCGAAGTTCGGCTTTTTCTTCTCCTGCGGCAGATGTCGATCGAGAAATCGACCCAGCGGCTCTGCCTTCTTGAAATAGTAGGTGACCGCTAGCCCCGCCATCGAACGATTGAACTCATTGATCGCCTGATTCACCGTCCCGAAGTTGAAACCGGGATCGATCCCGAGAAATCGGCAGGCCTGGGCGAGAGTCTCGTGCGGTGTCTTGACAACGTCTTCCTCGAAAAGCAAAAACAGAAACTGGTTGCGGGGGAAAAGTTCTAGATAAGACTGAATCTGCTGGTAATAGCGACCTTTCTGAATGACTCCGTGTGGCTCGATGAGGTGCCGTTTGTTCCCGATCAGCAGCTCATCGATGCTGTGCAGAGGCGAACATCTGCCGGTCCGGATCAGGTGGTTAACGGCCGAGACCGCGCGCCGCACCGGGTTCCTCATGACGACGATCAACCGTGCCGTCGGATAATAGGAGTGCAGGTTATGGTGGACGTGGGGGAGGTGACCTTCAGCCCCAACTCCATTCGCCCAGAGGTACTCGGGCGTTTTCTCCCCGATGGCGTGCTCGGTACTGGCGCCAGAAAATTGAGATTCATACCAGTCCCGGCCGCGCGCGAAGTTGAAGTCCTTATCGAAGAAGTGGATCTCACCCCTCGGCATGAACACATCGGGATGATTGCGCAGATGTCGCGCAAGCCATGAGGAACCCGATTTCTGCGCGCCAATGATCAGAAAGTTGGGACTGGGCATCGAACCCGCTTCCGCATCGAGTAGGATCGGTTCAACATACGGGCAACATCACTGCGAGAGTCATCCATGGCGAACGCGCCTGGCACTCCATACGAAGCCCTTGCGGGCATACCTAACGCTTTTCAGCCCCTGACCGACGTCGTCACCGGCGGCCAGCCTACCGAAGCGCAGCTCGAAGCATTCCGAGCGGCAGGCGGCGCGGCCGTGTTGGACATCCGCTCTCCCGACGAGCCACGCGCCCTCAATGAACGCGCAGTTACACAACGGCTTGGCCTTAGTTACCAAGTGATCCCGGTTGCCGCGGGAACCGTCGGTGACCAGACCATGAACCGGATCCTCGAGGCTGTCCGGCAGGCTAGGGGTCGTCCATTGCTGTTCCACTGCGCCAGCGGAAATCGGGTAGGCGCAGCCTTGATCCCTTATTTTATGCTGGACCAAGGCATGGACGAGGAGACGGCGGTCACACACGCCGTCCGAATAGGCCTCAAGAGTCCGGATCTCATGGCGTGGGGCGTGGAGTACGCCCGTCGCCACGCGAGTTCCCGTAGCCAGACCCACTCCGAATAAACAAGGGCTCCGATGGTTCGGAGCCCCTTCTTGCATGGTTTCGAATACTAACGGTGTCTGCTGGGAGCGCTCATTCCACCGCCACCCCCGCGGGGGCCGCCACCACCGCCGCCGCCGCCGCCCCCGCCCCCGCCTCGAGTTGCCGGAGGCCCACCTCCCCAGCCTCCTCGACCACCGCCACTCCATCCATCGCCTCCCCGACCGCTCGGCTCCGACCGGGCTTGCCCACGAGGCTCTGCCCGCGGCGCGGGTGAGTCATCCCGCGGCTGCGCCCGAATCGGGGAAGGATCGTCGCCACGGTCCATGCGTCCGCCCGGCGCCTGCATTTGCCCCCGTTCGACATTAGGCCGGGAGGCGGGCCGAT
>JBKPOS010000186.1:0-10934 GCA_046733215.1 Gemmatimonadota bacterium | reverse complement strand
TACGAGCCCGCCGAGACGCTCACGGTCCGACGGCAGCAGACGCGCCTCGCGGGAATACTCGCGCGCGGTCTTGCCTGGCCCCCAACGGACCGACCCCATGGCATCGAGGCGAAGGATGAGTGCCTCGAAGGCCAGCCGAAGCGCGTCGGCATAGCGTCCGGAGGCGGCGGCCTGGTCGGCGGCCGCGAGGTACCAGCCTGCGTCGCGGCGGACCGGCGCCGGTTGCAGCAAGGTTTTCGAATCACGACCTGCGGCCGCCCTGATGGTCTGTTGAAAGACGTATCCCGCGTGAACCAGGATCGCTACCAGAATGCCGGCAAGCGCGAAGATGAGGAGTTGGAACAGCAGCGGGTGCAACGATCGGGTAGCAGTGATCCAATTTGCCAGCCGTCCCCACCATTCACGCACGAACGCCAGGGGCTGCGGCTCCTCGACCCAGGCGTAGACTGCTGCAGAAAAAACCGAGTCCAGAACCGCTCGAAGCGAATCGGTCGGAATCTGCATCGTCGGGACGAGCTAACCCTTGAATCAGGCGGGTTGAAGAACGGAGGCGAGGACCTCGAGGTCGAAGCCCTCCTTACGAACCCGAAGATCGTAGTACGCGATGACCAGCGCCGCCTGGTATAAGGGTGAGAGGAGAAGCTGCACGATCGCCGCCAGGACGGTGCCCAGGAGAATGATGGTCGTGCTCACCCCTTTTGCCCCGGTCGCGCCGAACACGGCAGCCGCCACTCCGGCCGCCCCCATGATGGCGATATACGGAATGAGGATCAGCAGAAAGATGAGCACGAACAGTCCGAACATCCGCAATCGGTACCCGCGCGTGAGGGCCCAGGACCGCCCCATGGCATCGGTCGGTGCCAGGGACTCGACTACGAGCGCCGGAACCGTGACAGCAAGCCCACACACAGCGATCAAGCCAGGCACAACGATCAGCAGGAACCCCACAAATGCCACCAACCCAACCAGCAACGATACGATGATCAGTGGAACGACAAAGGGCAGAGCCCGGGTGAGCGCCTCCCGCGCCGTGATCGAGCGGCCCAGATAGCTCTCGGAGACCACGAACACGGTAGCGCCCGTGGCGACCAGGCTGAGCACTACGACAAGCACCATGTACACCAGCGTGAGCATCAGATGAATGCCGGGACCAGTCCGACCATAGATCTGGAGCAGTGCCGGCAGTCCGTTGCACACGAGCACGATCGTCGCGAGTGCGCTGAAATGGCGCCGATACACCTGGAAAGAGGCATCGATGACCTCACCGATAGACAATTGGCGCAGCGCAAGGGAAGCCATGAAGACTCCTCGTGAGACGGGCAAGCATCTGGCGGGGATTGGAGGAAGTTAATTACCTATCAGCTTCCACCAACGGTTCACGCTTCGTGGCGACGAGAGCGCCGTTCGATCTTCGTCAGCACCTCGAAGTCGAGACTCCCGAGCACGTCGTCCTCGACCTGGAGATTGCCGGGGTCGGTTCGCGGCTGCTCGCCGCCATCATCGACAGCGCGATCGTCACAGCCATCATGGTAACCGGCGCGCTTCTCGCCGGGGCGCTTTCCAGCGTCGGCTTATTCCCGTCTTCTCCCCACGGGGGCGCCTGGCTCCTCGCGATCGTCATTGGAATGGTGTTTGCGCTGGGCAACGGATACTTCATTCTGTTCGAGGGCCTGCGCGGCGGCCAGACGCCGGGAAAACGATGGGTCGGCATTCGAGTCGTAAGGGAAACGGGACACCCGGTTACCCTGGGAGCGGCCGTCCTTCGCAATCTCCTGCGGGTTGCCGATTTTCTGCCACCGCCCTATCTGCTCGGCCTTTCCCTGATTGCCTTTCATCCCCGCGCCAAGCGGTTAGGAGACTTGGTGGCCGGCACCGTCGTCGTGCGCGACCGCCCCAGTCCTGTCACGAGCGCGCGGATCGCTCAGAGCACAACTGCCGGCTCTCCCGGAGACTGGTCGCAGAGCAGTATCGGATTGGACGACGAACAGTTTCGGCTACTCGCCCGCTATGCGAGCCGAGCGGCCGATCTGCCGCCGGAGGCCCGAGAGCGGATTGCCGCAAGCCTCGAAAGACGGTTCCCTTTCCAGCGGCCTCCGACTTCGAGCCCGGCTGATTTTCTGCTGGACCTGCATGCTCGTGAACTCGCTCGACGTCGGGGAAGACTCGGCGGTCGTCGAGGTGTCGGGGATCGCCTCGCTGCCCGCCAGAGCGACCGCTGGGATGCCTTTCAACAGTTGGCGGAGCGCGCTACGTCCCACGGGCTCGACAGCTTCGTTCCCGCCGAGCTTCCGGACTTCGCGTCACGCTATCGCGAGTTGGCTGCCGATCTCGCTCGGGCCAGGACCTACCAGGCCGACGCCGCTATCATCGCGCGGCTCGAACGCCTGGTGGCCGCGGGTCACAACGTGCTCTACCGCGATGACCCGCACACGTGGACCCGGGTGTGGACGGCGATTAGCCGGGAATGCCCCGCGGCGGTAGTGCGGGCCCGCTGGCTGGTACTGCTTGCCTGGGCCCTGTTTACGGCGCCGGCGCTAGGCGGTTATGCCCTTATGCGCGAGCGACCCGAGCTGGCAAATCAAGTTCTTCCCGAGATCATGCTACGACGCGCAGAGGCTGGAAAAGACCGGGCCGCGTCGGGGCAGAAGTACGGATCAGTCGAGCCGACGGGGCGGCCCGTGGTCGCCTCGTTCATCATTACCAACAACATCCGCGTGGCGATTGCGTGCTTCGCCGGCGGCGTGTTTTTCGGTGTCGGGTCTCTTGTTCTGCTCGCGTTCAACGGGCTCGCGATCGGCACCTTCGCCGGCCATTTCGCCAATCAGGGGCTGCTCGGATACCTGATGGAGTTCGTCGTGGGACATGGCGTTCTCGAGCTCTTCTCCATCTGGGTTGCGGGAGCCGCCGGCTTTTTGCTGGGGAAGTCACTGCTCGTTCCGGGCGATCGATCCCGGGCCGACGCAGTAGTGGTGAGCGGCCGCGTGGCCGTCAGAATGATGGGGGCTGTCGTGGTGCTGCTGGTAATCGCAGGGATGATCGAAGGTTTTCTCTCGGTGAGCGGCCGCGGCCTCGCTGCGCGCCTTGCCGCAAGCGTAGCGAGCCTCACCTTCCTCGCAGCGTACCTTGCTCGCGGGTTGGCCTGGAAACCTGGGCTAGAGCTCCCGGAGCATAGTGCGCATCCGGATCGCGAGCGACTCGATCTCGCGTAGACCCGACAAGGTCTCGGGATCGTAGCGCTGCTCCTCGAGCAGCAGCAGCTGGATCTCAGCCAGCAGAGCGGACAATGGATTGGACAGATCGTGCCGCAGCTTGCTGAGCCGCTCCGCCTCTGTCATCCTCCGAACTCAGTCGAGCGACCGATAGAGGTCGCGGATGTGATGGCCGCGGAGCTCCCGCACCGACTCCCACAGGTCGGCTTCCGATTCGGCGCAGAAAATTTCGACGGTTTCGCGCTCGCGACCGGAATCCGAGTCGAGGAAGCGGAGCCGGGCCCGCCAGGCTCCATCCGCAGCGTGCCGAACGATGAGGCTGAGCAGAACGACTTGACCGTTGAAACGAAGGGCATCGAGCTCGTGTTGAACGGGCTCCCGGGGGTCCCGGGTCGGGGGGCGCACTGTTTGCAGGGCCATCAGGGCAGGGTCCCGGCAGGTTTGGCTAAAGATACATGGCGGGCGGAGTTAGACAATAGCATCAGCTATCCGCTATCCGCGGATGGCTTCAGCCTCTTCGAGCCTCCAGCCGTGGCTGCCGCCCCGTCTCCCTCTGATAGCTGATAGCTAATGGCCAAACGGCACCGGCACGAACGTGAGCACGAACACCACCATGGACAACCAACCAATCCATCGCCGACTCGGAGGTACCGGCCGCGCAGGCGCGAGCACGGACGGATGCGCCCAACCTCCACCGCCAATGAACAGGGCCACCGCCACCCACACGTACCAATTCCACGACAGCTGAGCGAGTCCGATCAGAACGAGCAGCGTGAGGAGACCCACAGCCGATTGGCGTCGTCCCAGAAGACCATACAGGATGTGGCCGCCATCGAGCTGACTGAGAGGAAGCAGGTTGAGTCCCGTGACGAACGCACCGACCCACCCTGCAAAGGCGGGCATGCTGAGCTGGACCGTGTGTGCGCCGGGAAGCAAGAGCTTCCGGCAGGCGATCATCAGGAGAGAGTCACCCAGTTCGATGCGCTCTCCGGCTAGCAGCACGAAGTTGCCGATTGGATGAAGCCCGGGCTCCATCGGCTCGGATATGCCGAGCCCCCACGCCAACACGACGAGTGTCAGGGCGAAGCCGGCCAGCGGCCCGGCGGCGCCGACGTCGAGCAGCTGCCGGCGATCGAGCACCGGCGAGCGGAGCCTGATATAGGCTCCCAGGCTGCCGATGGGTGAAAGATTGGGCGGGACGGGCAGGAAATACGGAGGCGACGCATCGATCCCGTAACGCCGGGCGGCGAAGTAGTGCCCCAGCTCGTGAACCAGAAGGATGCCCAGCAGAGGCACCGCAAACGACCATCCGGCGACGAGATCTCGCCAGCCTGGTCCGGCAAGTCGTTCAAAGAAGCGAGCGACGCCTATGAGAACTCCCACGAGACCGGGCGGCTCCGTCGGCGCCCAGGTGCCCGCCAGGGCAGCGCCCGCACCCAGCGCGCAAATCACGGTCACCGCGAACAGGATCACGTGGAGCAGCCACCGCTCTCCCCGTTTGCTGCCGACGGACCGGATCAGGACGAGATGAGAATGATCGGCATCGGCCCAGTAATAGCGGCCGGGCCACGTGGCGAGGGCGCCGGCCAGGGCCGGCGAAGGCCCCCGGTGGGCCGGTGAAACCAGCGCCTCGGTGTACTCCCTCCGTCCGATGGCGTGGCTGCGCCACGCCTCGAAGGTAGCGGTAAGGGAGTCGATGGCGCCTCTTGACGCTTCTTGCAACGAGATCTAAGTTGAGTTGCTTCTGCGGCCGATTACCATCTCCCCAGACCATCTCGATCCACACGCTTCGCCGCGGCGGAGCTCGTCACCTACACCGATACTGTCCTTTGCATTGCCTCATTCCGTCGAGCCCGTCGGTCCGTCGATCGGGCACCCCTGCGTGGAGTCCCGTCCGTGGATATCGCTGAGCTAAAGCAGAAATCCGTCGCGGAGCTACATCAGCTGGCCGAGCAACTGAACATCTCGAACTACTCGGGCCTCCGCAAGCAAGATCTCATCTTCCGTATCGAGCAATCGCTGCTGGACCAGGACACGGTCATCCGCGGCGAAGGTGTGCTCGAGATTCTCCCTGAGGGCTACGGGTTTCTCCGGAGTCAGGATTGGAACTACCTGTACGGGCCGGATGATATCTACGTCTCCCCCAGTCAGATCAAGCGTTTCGACCTCCGCACCGGTGACACGGTCATGGGTCAGGTGCGCCCGCCCAAGGAGGGCGAGCGCTATCTCGCGCTGCTCAAGGTCGAGAATGTCAACTTTGAGGAGCCGGAAAAGACCAAGCACCGGATTGCCTTCGACAACCTGCGGCCCCGGTACCCCGAGTCCCGAATCCGCTTGGAGCGGAAGAACGGCGACCTCTCGATGCGGGTGGTCGACCTGCTCGCTCCGCTGGGCAAGGGGCAGCGCGCCCTGATCGTGTCCCCGCCCAAGGCCGGCAAGACGATTCTCATGCAAAAGCTGGCCAACGCGATCAGCGAGAATCATCCGGAGATCGTGCTGATCGTCTTGCTGATCGATGAGCGACCCGAAGAAGTGACCGATATGGAAGAGAACGTGAAGGCCGAGGTCATTTCTTCGACCTTCGATGAGCCGGCCGACCGCCACGTCCAGGTCGCGGACATGGTGATCGAGAAATCCAAGCGACTGGTGGAGCACGGGCGGGATGTGGTCATTCTGCTCGACTCGATCACCCGTCTTGCCCGGGCCCACAATGTCGTGGTACCGCACTCGGGCAAGATTCTCTCCGGTGGCGTCGACGCCAACGCACTCCAGAAACCCAAGCGGTTCTTCGGCGCCGCCCGCAACATCGACAAGGGCGGCAGCCTGAGCATCATCGCCACCGCACTGATCGATACCGGCAGCCGGATGGACGAAGTCATCTTCGAGGAATTCAAGGGCACCGGCAACTCGGAGCTGGTGCTGGATCGACGCCTGGCTGATCGGCGCATCTATCCCGCCATCGACATCCAGCGAACGTCGACCCGCAAGGAAGAGCTGCTCATGGACAAAGACGAACTCAACCGAGTCTACCTGCTGCGGAACTTTTTGGCCGACATGCCGCCGGTTGAAGCGCTGGAGTTCCTGCTCGAGCGGATGAAGCGGACCAAGAACAACAAGGAATTCTTCGCGACGATGGCGCAGTAACAGCAACTGCGTGAACGGTGAACAGTAACACTGAACGGGGGGCTACGAGTACGTCGAAGTCCCCCGTTCACCGTTTACCGTTTACCGTTCACGGTGTCATGCCAATTCCCTTCGCCGGCCGCATCCTTGCCCTAGACTGGGGCGTCGTCCGCATCGGACTCGCCCTGAGCGATGAGAGCCAAACGCTCGCGTCACCGCTGGAGACCCTGGTGCGACGAAGAGGGAAGCGCTTGCCCATGCCTCGGCTTCTGCAGCTGATCGAGGAACACCGGCCCGTGGCGATTCTGGTTGGCCTCCCCCTGACCGGCGAGGGCGAGGAAGGCGAAAGTGCCGTGGCTGCCAGGAAAACCGCCGATCTCGTCGCTGCCCGCACAACGCTCCCGGTCGAGCTCTGGGACGAGCGCCTCACGACTGCCCGCGCGCTCCGCGCCGTACGCGACCAAGCCGGCTCGACCCGGGGCCGAAAGGGCGACGTGGACGCGTTAGCGGCTTCCATCCTGCTGCAACATTTTCTCGACGCCCGCAAAGCAAGAGCGATGCAGTGATGCGATGCCGAGTAGACGTCCGTTCAGCTCTGCTGGCTGGGGCACTCGCGTTGGGCGGGTGCAGTGCTCCCTCGGGGCCGCCCGAGCGTGTGACCGTGCCCCCACGAGCGCACTTCTCGGCCGTCGCCGACTCCCTCAGGGCGCACGGGGTCATCCGCAGCACCATCCTGTTCAAGCTGGTCGCACGCTTTCACGGCGTAGATCGGAACACCAAGGCCGGAGTGTACGAGTTTCACAGGGGAGCTCCGCTCGACCGAGTACTCAAAGATCTGGCGGAGGGACGTACCGCTACGGCCAGACTTACTATTCCCGAAGGGCTCACGATCCCAGAGGTTGCGGCTCTCGTGGCCGGGCGCGTCGGCATTCCCCCGGACTCGTTCATTGTCGCAGCCCGCGATACTACGCTTGTCAGAAGCCTGGGCATAGCTGGCTCGTCCCTCGAAGGGTTCCTCTGGCCAGATACGTATGCCGTGCCCCTCGGAGCTTCGGCCCGGGATGTGGCACGTACGATGGTGCAGAGCTTCCAGGCGGCCTGGCGCCCGGAATGGACCGCTCGGCTCGACACTCTGCATTTGACCCAGATCGAGCTGCTGACACTGGCATCGATCGTCGAGGGTGAGGCACGAGCCGACGACGAGCGCGAGGTCATCGCCGGCGTCTACCGAAATCGGCTACGGATTCACATGGCGCTGCAGGCCGACCCGACCGTCCAGTACGCCATTCTCCTGGCAAACGGAATGAGAAAGCCGCGACTGTATCAAAAGGACTATCTAACGCCCTCGCCGTACAACACCTACCTTCATCCCGGCTTGCCGCCGGGACCGGTCAATTCGCCCGGACGTCGAAGCATCGAAGCCGCACTGTATCCGGCAGACGTCCATTATCTGTACTTCGTCGCAGGCCCTGATGGGCGGCATGTATTCAGCCGGACCTACGATGAGCACCTGCGAAACGTGACGAAAATGCGAAGGCTGATGAAAGCCCCAAACGGTGAGCAAGGAGAGAAAAGCGTGAACGGTAAACGGTGAACGGGACGTTCGATTGCACCGGAGTCCCCGGTTCACCGTTCACCGTTTACGGAGTTCCAGTATCGTCTTGCGGCAGCCTCCACGTCTTCAGTCCCCAAAATTCCCGAGACTACCGCGACTCCAGCTCCACCTGCACTCAATACGGCGGCAACGTCCTCCGGCCTCACCCCGCCGATCGCGACGCAGGGTATGCCCTTGGCCATCGCAACCAGCCTTTGAAAACCCTCGGCACCGAGTGCCAAACCTGCATCGGGCTTGGTGCCGCTGGCTCGCCATGGACCCACCCCCCAATAATCAGCGCCGCGTGCTGCTTCGGCTTCATCGACGGTGCCCGCCGATGCTCCCACGATGAAGCCCGGTGGCGCGATATGACGCGCCAGCGGAAGCGCCAGGTCATCCGGGCCAAGGTGAACGCCGGCAGCTCCGCTCGCGAGCGCCACATCGATCCTATCGTTCACCAGCACCGGAATGCGTAGCGCGGCGATGAGGGTCCTCGTCGCGTCTACCAGGTCGCGCGGGGTCGCTTGCTTGAGCCGAAGCTGAACCGCCGTCACGCCGCCCCGCTCTACGGCCCGACCAATCTCGAGCAGGTCTCGGTCGCGCAGCAAGGCGTCGTCGGTCACGAGCATCAGCCGCAGCAGCGAAGCTAGATTAGGCGCCATGCCAGAGATCCCTATCCCTCGCATTCACGGCATCCGCGGCGCTACCACCGTCGAACGCAATGACGCGGAAGAAATTCTGGGTGCCACAGATGAGCTGCTGAGAGCGCTCATCTCCGCCAACGATCTCCAGCCGGACGACATCGTCAGTGCCTTCTTCACCGTGACGAACGATCTGGATGCCGCATTTCCGGCTCGCGCGGCCGAGGACTTTGGCTGGAACATCGTGGCCTTGCTCCACGCGACCGAGATCCCGGTTCCCGGTTCGCTTCCCAAATGCATCCGGCTGCTGGTACACGCCTACACCACCCGCTCGCGCGCGGAAATCAAACATTGCTATCTGCGCCGGGCCATCAGTCTCCGACCTGACCGCGCGTGACCGACATCCGCGTCACCGCGCGGGGAGCCGAGCGGTGGAGGCGAGGGCATCCCTGGATCCATCGGAGCGAGCTGCGCGACGACCCCGGCGAGCCGGGGCTGGTCAAAGTGCGCGATCCGCGGGGGAAGTTCATAGGGCAGGCCCTCTACTCACCCAGCTCTGAAATCCGGCTGCGGCTCCTCGAACCCACTGACCCACCGGTGGATGCGACATGGTGGCGGCACCAGGTGACGAGCGCGCTCGAGCGACGCAGGAACATCGACGCAACGGCCTATCGCGTGGTGCACGCGGAGGCCGACGGTCTTCCTTCCCTGGTCGTCGACCGCTACGACCGCTGGGTAGTCGCTCAGCTGCTCTCCGGGGGGCTGGAGAGCCAACGCGAGCACGTCATTGCGGCCTTACTCGATGTGCTCCGGCCCGACGGTCTGCTGCTGCGGCACGACGCACCGGCTCGGCGTCGCGAGCGGCTGCCTCAGGAAACGGTGCTTGCCTGGGGAAGTGTGCCCGAATGGATCGAGGTGCGAGAGGCAAATGTCCGGTATCTCGCGGCGCCCTGGGCCGGCCAAAAGACCGGGGCTTTCCTGGACCAGCGGCCCAACCGCATCCTGGCGGCGGCTCTCACACCGCAAGGCAGCCGCACGCTCGACTGCTTCGCATACCATGGGTCGTTTGCGCTCCATCTGGCGACCCGATCGGCCGAAGTGGTTGCGCTGGATTCCAGCGCCGAAGCATTGGTTCGAGGCGTTGCCAACGCGGAGTTGAACGGCTTCACCAATATTGTCTGGCGGGAGGGGGATGCATTTCAGACGCTCCGTGCCTTCGAGCGGAGTCGCGAGCGATTCGACACGATAGTGCTGGACCCACCCGCCTTCGCCAAAACCCGGTCCGCCGTTTCGCAGGCGCTGCGGGGTTACCACGAGATCAATCTCCGCGCCATGCGCCTTCTCGCCCCCGGCGGCCACCTGGTGACAGCCTCCTGCTCCTTCCATGTCCACCGAGCCGAGTTCCTCGCGATGCTGTCCTCCGCTGCTGCCGACAGCGGTCGGCGCCTCGAGCTTCGGGCGGTGCTCGGTCCGGGCGAGGACCATCCGGAGATCCTCACCATACCCGAGACAGGCTATCTAAAGGGAGCCGTGGTCCGCGCTGGCGGGGAATCCGCCTTGAAGCGTTGACATGAACCAGGCGTCTTAACAGCTTGCGGGGGCTGTTATTTCATCCACTCCGGGCGCCCGTCTTGAACCAATCCATAGGCGCACCCCCGGGCGCGCCCCGTTTCAAACGATGCTGACTGCCGCTCAGGCCCTCCGCCTCGATCGGCGTCGACGTCCTCGCCCGTCCACCAAGCGGCAATACGACGAGTACATCCTGCAAAAGATCGAGGCCTACAAGAACTCGCTCTCCCGGGACCAGTTGCTGCTGCTGGGCGACGAGGCCAATCAGGAGCTTCACGCTGCCATAGAAGGCCAGTTCGTGCTGACGGAAATCCTGATGTTGGACAGCGTAGACGACTTGATCAAGCGCCGCCTCAAGCTCAAGCCATTCAAGAAGTGGAAAGCGTGGATCAAGGATCTGCGAGATGCGCAGCGGGAGCCGACTCACTGGGGCCTCGAGCCGGAATGTCCGGTCGCGGGGTTACTGCGACGGGCCGAGCCGCAGGATGAGGCCGTCGTGGTTGGCGGTGCCGCGGACGGCGCCGCGTTCCTCCTCGCCGCGCACGAAATTCCGGTGACCTTCCTGGCCGCCGATCTCGGCAGCGTCGATCGTGTCGAATCCCGCGTTGAAGATGAATCGCTGGCTGTGCCCGTCATCGCGACTGTGGTGGACTTCGAGCTCTGGTGCCCGCCCCTGCCCGATGTGATCGCAATCAGTGTCATCGACGCGGGAGAGCTGGGAGAGCTCGATCCGATGATTCGTGCGGGATTGATCGGCGCTCTGCAGAGCCGCACCTGTGCAGCCGGCGTGCACGTGCT
>JBKPOS010000185.1:0-10399 GCA_046733215.1 Gemmatimonadota bacterium | reverse complement strand
GAAGGCTAATGAGAGGCTCGCCGGTCGAAGTCATCGCCGCTGCCGGCTGGAGGGGGGTAATAGAAGTGACCCCGCGGATCGGGATAACGAAGGCGGCCGACTGGCCCCTTCGCTTCACCGCCGCGGGGTCGCGTTTTGTTTCGCGCCGAAGCGTTACTTCGAAGCTACGCGCGGTTGCTCGCGAGCACCGCCCAGGCTGACCCGCAGACCGCCGCTGAAGGAGTGGGTGGTGCCCACCAGAAGCCGGCCGCTGGCGCCGCTTTCCAGTGTTTTGACGCCCTGCGCCGAGGTGAGCTGGTACTGCCCGAAGGCAACCATCCGACCCACCTTGAACTGCAGTCCTCCAATCAGCGTGCCAAAGCCTGTGCTGCCGAGGTCGCGAGCGTCTTGCTGCGCCTGGGCGAGAGCCTGGGGCGTGGCGAAGGTGGTGCCGGTCGGCTGAGGGTTGACGGTGTGGATAATACCGACACCGACGCCGAGGTATGGCTGCGCGGCCGACCGAATGGGGAACGCGGTGAGCACCGCCGAGTACTTACGGATGTCGTTGAACTCGACTGTCTGCACGGTGCCGGTCGCGTCGAAGTAGGCGCTTTGCTCGTCCGATCCGATGCCCTCGTCGATCGAGAGCAGGAGCGCGGTGCGTCGAGCCGTGATGAGCGTGTGTCCACCGGCGGCAAACATCCCGCCTCTTGTCTGGGCCGGGGTTTGGAACACGAGGACACCGGCCTCACCGCCGACGTACCACTGGAAATCGCCCTGGACCGGCGCTTGAGCGGCCAGACGTGCCGCGCCGATTCCGAGCGCCAGCGCCACGACGGCCATGCTGCGAGTGACCATCCTCATCAGAGTTCCTCCCTCGGTCAGACGACCGACTGCGTGCGCACCGGAAAATTGCGTGAGTTCCGGTGGAGTGCGATCCGGAGGGAGGGCTTCTCCGCTCCCGACTGCGCTCGCCAAGTTGTTGCTGTGTAAACGCTTGCGAAAGTGACCGCCGATCGACGCCGCGGCCTGGCGACCAAACTTGCACCCCCGAGGGTGCAAGGAGTGGGCCTATCTCGGATTGATCAGATCAGGCCGAGCCGCCGACCAACTTTCTGAAAGGCGGAGAGCGCCTGGTCGAGATGGTCTTTCGTGTGGGCTGCGGACACCTGGCAACGCACCCGAGCCTGACCTTGCGGCACGACCGGGAAGCCGAAGCCGGTGACGAAGACGCCTTCATCCAGTAATTCATCGCTGAGGCGAATGGCGAAGGAGGTCTCGCCCACAATGACCGGTACGATAGGGGTTTCGCCGGGGAGGGGTTTGAATCCAAGCGCTGCGAGCCGGTCCCGAAAATATCGGACATTGTCTCGCAGGGTCTTCACGCGCGAGGGATGCGCTTCGAGATACTCCACGGCCGCGAGCGCGCTGGCGGCGACCGTTGGCGGCAATGCATTGGAAAAGAGTTGAGGCCGGGCCCGCTGAGTGAGGTAATCACACACTGCGACGGAGCCGGCCGCGAACCCGCCGGCTGCGCCACCCAACGCCTTACCAAGGGTGGAGGTGATGATGTCGACTTCACCCACCATTCCGAAATGCTCCGCTGTGCCGCGCCCATTGACACCGAGTACGCCGGTCGCATGAGAATCGTCAACTACCAGGACTGCGTCATGCTTGCGGCACAGCTCGGCCAGGTCGGGCAGGTTTGCGATCGAGCCTTCCATGGAAAAGACGCCGTCGGTAATGACCATGCGAACGCGGCGATCCCGGGCTGCGCTCAACTTCTCGGCCAAATCGCCCAGCTCCCCGTGGCGGTACACGCCGGTCTGACACTTCGTAATGGCCTTGGCCAGTCGTAAGCCATCAATGATCGAGGCATGGTTGAGCTGGTCGCTGAGAACCAGATCATTCTCCCCGAGGAGCGTTCCGGGGACCGCTTCGTTGGCATTCCAGCAGCTCACGAAGCTGAGCGACGCTTCCGTCCCCACCAGCCGAGCACAGGCCTGTTCCAGCGCGCGGTGAACGGTGTAGGTGCCACAGATAAAGCGTACCGAGGATGTGCCGGCACCGAACTGGTCCAATGCCGCTTTGCCCGCGGCGACAACCGCGGGCTCGGCGCTCAGACCGAGATAATTGTTGGAGGACAGGATGATGACGTCGCCGCGTCCTTCCATGCGAACGACCGGTCCTTGGGGAGTTTCGAGGTAGTTGAGTCGCTTATAGACCCCGGTGCGACGGAATTCTTCCAGCTCCTGGGAGAGCCGCGAGTCCAGCGGGCTCGAATCGATGGTGCGGGTCATGCGCCGATCTCCAGGATTACCTTGCCGGCTTCTCCCTCCTTGATCACCTGGATGGCATCGGCAATCCGCTCCAGTGGAAAGCGGTGCGTCAGGACGGGGCGAGGATCGAGCTGCCCGGCGCGAAGAAACCGGCGCATCTGGTCCCAGGTCCCGTACATCTTCCGGCCGGTCACGCCGTAAAGGGTGAGTCCCTTGAAGATTACATCCCGCGCAAAATGGACCTCCGTGGGGCGGCTGGGCGTCCCTAGCAGGTTTACCCGTCCCCCGAGGCGCGCAGCGGCGAACGCCTGCGCGTGCCCTGCGGGATGGCCGCTCATTTCACAGACGAGATCTGCGCCGTTCCCGTTGGTAAGCTCATAGGCCCGGGCGACCACATCGTCACTGGCAGGGTTGAGCAGAACATGGGCGCCCATACAGCGGGCGATGTCGAGACGACGCGGGTTGTAATCGCTGGCAATTACCAGGGAGGCTCCTGCGGCACGGGCTACACCGACAGCAAAACAGCCTATGGGGCCGCATCCGATCACCAATACCGTGCTGCCGGCAACCTCTGCCTCGAGAACAGTGTGAACCGCGTTGCCGAGGGGGTCCATGATGGCACCGATCTCGGTGGGAATTCCGTCAAGCTTCATGACGTTCGACGCAGGCATCGCAATGTACTCGGCGAACGCGCCGTCTCGATCGACGCCGATAACTTGAGTCCGTTGGCAGAGGTGAGCGTTTCCAGTGCGGCATTGAAGGCAGTGCCCGCACACGATGTGCCCCTCCGCGGTGACGACATCGCCTTCCTCGAGCAGGCCGCTGGCACGCGCTTCGGCGCCGAGCGCGGCAATCCGGCCCGCGAACTCATGCCCGACGATGACCGGCGGACGCATTCGAGTGCTGGCCCAGCTGTCCCATTCCCAGATGTGGAGATCGGTCCCACAGACGCCGGCGTGGCGGACTTCGATCAGTACGTCACTCGGTCCGCACACCGGTTGCGGCACGTCCCGCAACGTCATGCCGGGACCTGCGGAGTCTTTGACGAGGGCGCGCATGGGGGCAGAAATATGGCAGTGAACCGGAGTGATCGGCAGATGGGGCCGGGAACGCAAGAAGGCGCGGTCTCGCGACCGCGCCTTCTATAGGGTGGCGAAGAACCCTAGGCTGTTGCCGGGCTCGTCGCGTGGATTCGGGTGCAGGCGAGTTGAAGTAGGTGTTCGTAGGCCTCAGCGCAGCGTTCAATTCTGAATTGCGGAGCGCGCTCTTGATTGGTATGCCCAATATGCGCGGCCAGTTCCGGATTATCCCGGAGACGCCCGATTGCCGCCGCCAGCGCGTCAACTTCGCCGGGGGGCACAAGGTAACCGGTTTCGCCGTCCCGAAGAAAATCGACCTGACCGCCATAATTCGGGGTCACGATCGGAAGGCCTGACGCCATCGCCTCCAAATAGGAAAGCCCAAAGCCTTCGTGCATCGTCGATGAGACGTAGGCATCGCTGGCGCGCAGCGTCTGCCATTTCCGAGCCTCGTCGACCCGTCCGAGAAATTGGACCCGCTCCGCAATACCGAGCTCATTTGCCAGGCGTTGCAATACCTCGCTCTCGGGGCCCGAACCAACCACTGCCAAGTGAATCGCCTCACAGGAGGGTTGGGCCAACGCGCGCAACAATACGTCAACCCGCTTGCGGCGAACGAGGCGACCGACGGTCACGGCCAGAAACGCATCCTCGGGAAGACCGAGATTACCTCTCGTCATCGGCGCGGTTGCGCGCTGGCGGATCCCCAGAGGGACCAGCTCGATCGATCCCTTGTAGCGATAGTAGCGGTAGACGTTGTCTCTGGTGTTTCGGGACTGGGCAATGACCACTGCCGAATGCCGAAGGATGGTCGTGACCACTGCGCGAAGGAGTCGCGAGCGATGCGGGGACAACCGCTTCGAGGGGTCGTATATGTCACCGCCGTGAAGCGACAGAACCTGGGGTATACCGGCGAGCCAGGCCAGCGGCAGCGACGCAGGCCCACTCGGCACCGCGAAGTGGGTATTGATGACGTCGAAGTGCTCGCGCAGAAGCAGGCGGGTGCCCGCGATCCAGGCACTGGGCGGATAGCTCAGTAACGACAGCAGCGAGGCCGCCGAGGCATCATGGCGGGACAAGACCGGTACGCGCAGGATCTCTACACCGCCACGAACCTCACGCCGCGGAAGATCGGCGAAGGCTGATGTGACTACGCAAACGCGGTGTCGACGCGCGAGCTCTTCTGCGACCAGGGAATTCACTACACCGCCCCCGCCGCCCACCGGCGGGTACTCGTAGTTGAAAATCAGAATGTTCATGTCCAATCAAACCCCAGCTGCTGCCACCCACTGCCCGGAGCGGAGGGGACAGGATGTCTCGGTTGCAGTTAGGTCCTCACCCGCTGGAGGCCCGAGGCTCCCACGGGAAAGCGACATGTCGTGGCGGTGCCACAGCCACCCAAAGGTCACCGCCCGACGTACCGTTCGGATGGCGAAAGTACGCGCATCTCGTAAATTCAGGAGTACCCTTCAGCTCTCAGCCCCCGTTATCTTCCTCAAGCCCTTGGTTTTTGGGCACTGGAATTGCCCCGTCCGAAAGCCGGTCACGACCTCTTTGTGTCGCACTCCAGCCAGGATGTTTTTAGGGAGCAGCCGGTGCGCATTTTGATGGTGGCGCCCCAACCCTTCTTCCGGCCCCGCGGAACGCCCTTCAGCGTTCTGCACCGGATCCGCGCCCTGATTCGGCTCGGACACCAAGTAGACTTAGTGACTTATCCGTTCGGCGATTCGCCTGCGGTGCCGGGCCTCACCGTTCATCGTTGCTCGCGCCCGTTTGGTGTGTCTGATGTGGCCATTGGGCCGTCGTGGGCAAAGCTCCTTCTGGACCTGAGACTTTTTCGGCTGGCGCAGCATTTGGCCAGAACCCACCAGTACGACCTCATTCATACGCATGAAGAGGCCGGAATCGTTGGGGTGTGGATCAGTCGGCAAGTCGGAGGACCGCACCTCTACGACATGCATTCGAGCCTGCCACAACAGTTCGAGAATTTCGGCCGCTTCAACTGGTGGCCTGTAGTCGCCGCGTTCCAGCGCATCGAGCACTATGTGCTCGCAGGTGCCGACGGTGTGATTGCGATCTGCCCCGAGCTGCGGGACCACGTGCTCGCGAGCGGCTATAGCGGACCAGTTGCGATGATCGAGAATACCCTGGACTTCGACATCCCCGCGTTTACGGCGCACGAGGTGCTCGCGCTCCGCCAACGCCTCGGGCTAGGTGAGGAGCAAACCGTCCTCTACACCGGGACGCTGGAGGAATACCAGGGGTTGGATCTTCTGGTTGCGGCTGCGGCAGAGCTCAGTCGTTCGCCGGCTGGTAGGGTGCCTCGATTTGTACTGGTGGGTGGAACTGATGCTCTGGCCGCGCCTCTAATCGAGCAAGCCCGCCGACTCGGCGTCGGTGCGCAATTCACGTTTGTTCCGGCCGTGCCGCCATCCGAGGTCTTTCTTTATCACCAGCTGGCTGATGTGCTGGTCACCACCAGATCGCGGGGAACAAACACGCCGCTGAAGATCTACCAGTATCTCCGAGCGGGGAGGCCGATTGTCGCAACCGCGATCCGGTCGCACACACAGGTCCTCGACCAGGCGTGCGCTGAACTGGTGGCTCCTACGCCGGCAGCCATAGCGGCCGGCATTCGGAGAGTGCTCGATGATCCGGCCCGACAGAAAGCACTCGCCGAGGGTGCCCGACGGATCTCGCGCGAGCGGTACGACGAAGCCATCTATCTCGAGCGGCTTCGCGAGCTCCTGACCCGGATCTCGGTGATTCGACAGCCGGTTGCACACGCCCCCGTCGGCGATCTCCTCTCCCGCCTCTCACCAAGACGTCGGCCGGTCACGCGAGCGCCATGAATCAGCCCGGCCAAGAGCCGGGCTCAGGGGCGCTGTTCCGCGAGGCCCACTGCGCCGAGCAATACGACGACGATCGCTTTGGCGGTGAATTCGGGCGCTACCTCCATGACCAGGAAGTAACGCTGTTCAACCGTCTCCTGGGCCGACCGCAGCGCGTCCTGGACGCCGGCGGGGGGACGGGCAAGCTCTCTTTGGCCCTGCTCCGGCAAGGACACCGGGTCACAACGGCCGATTTCTCAGGTGAAATGCTGAGAATCGCGCGCCGAAAGGCAGAGAGCGTGGGGCTCGAGGGAAGCTTTGCTCTGAGCGACATACAGGCCCTGTGCTTTCGCGACCGCGCGTTCGGAGGAACGGTCTCGTCGCGAGTGCTGATGCACGTGCCGGATTGGCGGAAGGGCATCGCCGAAGTGTGCCGGGTCACGGCCGAGGTTCTGGTACTCGATCTGCCCCCGAGCCTGAGTGTGGCGGGCGTGGACGCGCTCCGGAAACGGCTTCGGCCCGGGCGCCAGGGCGCGTTTCGCCAGGCGTATCGAACGTTCTCGATGCGGGCCATCGCAGCCGAGCTTCGTCGCCATGACTTTCGCATTGTCGAGCTCGATCGGGGCTGGTTGCTGCCGGTCGCCTGGCACCGAAGGCTGAACGCGCCCGCCTGGTCCCGCCGCATCGAACAGTGCTTCCGATATCTCGGTCTGGTTCACGTGTTCGGCGCTCCGGTCACGATCAAGGCTATGCGGGTCTCAGCGTAGTAGCCCTTGTTCCCGGTACCAGCTGGCAGTGCGCGCCAGTCCATCATCCAGCGACACTCTTGGTTGGTAGCCCAGCAAGGTCTTGGCCTTGGTAATGTCGAACGCGCGGCTCTTGGTGAAGAAGTCCACGCGTCGGCGGTAAATGGGGGGCGAAATGCCGAAGGGCTTGCACAGCACCTCGCAGGCGAGCCCCGCGAACCAGACCGGCCATACCGGGATCGACATTCCGGAGATCTTCCGACCTAGGACTTTTGCGATCTTTGCGACCAGCTCGTTCAAGGTCAGATAGCCGTTCCCTCCAACCGTAAAAACCTCGCCGATGGCGGCAGGGCATTCGCCCGCTAGAACCAGCCCGGCGGCCAGGTCCTCCACGTAAGTCAGGTGGTAGAGCACCTTGCCGCTGCCGATCATGCGGAAAGTTCCATTGTTTATGGTGCGGAACAGCTTCAGGAATCTGGTATCGCCCGGGCCGTAGATCCCCGTCGGACGAACCACGCTGACCGCAAGCCCTTCACGTCGGCCGAAGTCGAGCGCCAGCAGCTCGCCATCACGCTTCGACTCTTGATAGTGGTCGCCCGGATGGTAGGGTGCGTCTTCTCGTGCGGGGGGATGCTCGATATCTCCCTGCACCCCGACCGTGCTACAATGGACAAAGCGCTTTACTCCGGCTCGCTTCGCCGCCTCCAGTAGCTTACGGGTCCCTCGGACGTTGACATCCCAAAACGCACGCTTCGGCAGGTTCTCCGCCCGGTAGACCGCGCCGATGTGGTACACCACGTCGATGGCATGCATCGCATCGTCGAGAGGACTCTCGTCGGCGAGATCACCGGGTGCGGTCTCGACCGAGAGGCCGCGAAGTGCGGCTGGGTTGGACGATGCTCGCACGAGGACGCGAACGGCGTCACCCCGCGCTACGAGATATCGCGATAGATGGCTGCCGGTAAAACCGGTAGCACCTGTGACCAGGGCTTTCACAAGAGAGTATCGCTGGTGGGGATCAGTGCTTCAGTTGCCAGTCCGGAATGACAGGAATTCTGTGGCAGCCGGGAAGCCCAGGCGTTGCGACGCATGCCGGAATCTGCTGCGATTGCGCGGCGGCCGCAGCGGCCATGCGCGGCACGATCGAAGCGGCTCGGGCGGCCAGGAGCGCTGAGGCTTTCGGCCGGGTCCATTCAGGGTCCCCGTCGAAAGCGGCATTGGAAGTAAGTTGGACGACGTTGGACCCATCCAGATCGATCTTGTAGACGTCGAAATTTCCAGGTCGGTTGCTGTCGAACGCGAGCTGATCACTGCCGGGCCCCCATGCAGGATGCGACTCTGTCAGCGTGGTCTGGGTGACGCGTCGTACATTCGACCCATCGGCATTCATGACGAAGACCTGAGACGTGCCGGTTCGATTGCTTCCAAACGTGATCATGGTGCCATCGGGCGACCAGTTTGGATCGCCTTCACCAGTCGATGTGTTGGTGAGGTTTGTCAGCCCCGTCCCATCCGTGTTGACAACGAAGATGTCTCCGTTCCCGTTGAGGTGACCCTCGAAGACAATCTTGCTTCCGTCGGGGGACCAATCGACGTCGCCATTCTCCCCCCCGTTGTTGGTCAGCTGCACCCGATTGCCGCCGCCGAGATCCATGAGCCAGACTTCGGGGCTGCCACTCGCGTCGCTCTCGAAGGCGAGCCTCGAGCCGTCCGGTGACCACTCGGCATCAGTGTCGCTGGCCCCACCGTTCGAGCTGATTCTCGTGGCGGGGCTACCGTCGAATCGCATCCGATACAACTGAAAATTCCCGGTCTGATCGATCCGCGAAAACACGATTGTGGTACCGTCAGGGCTGACGGCGATATCCTGATCAGTAAAGTTATTGTCGGTGATCCTGACGACGTTGCTCCCGTCGTCGTTCATGAGATAGAGGTTGGTGCTGGGGCCGCCCCGGGTGCTCAGGAACAGCACCTGATTCTGCCTGAGCGTGTTGCCACAGGTAATGGCCAGCGGCAGCTGCGTCGTGGCGTTGCCGACGATCGATACCGTGGCAGGATTCGACCCATTCACACTGCAATTCCCGGCAACGCCCTGGAGCCGTACGGTATGGGATCCCGGCGAAAGGTCAGAAACGCTGACCGACGCGTTCAGTCCGATGTCCTTGGCCGCCGCCCCGTCGATCGTGAACTGGTAGCCGTCCGGATCGTTCAGAATTCCGAGTGTGGTTGTCGCAGTTGTGACCTGGAGAGTACCCGACAGCGCCCCGCAGATGACATTGAAGGTCAACGGCTGGGTCTGGCGCGCCGTGAGCTGCACTGTTCGCGGGTTCTGACCATCAACGCCGCAGTTGGGGGCAATCCCGGTGAGGCGCAGGTTGTGATCTCCGGGCGTCAGCCCCGTGAAGGTGACCGAGTCCGTGACGCCGAGGGAGCGGGTCATCGCACTGTCCAGCTTGATGACGTAACCGTCCGTATCAGGGTTCATCCCCGTCGTTGAGGTGGTCACCTTGATGGCGCCGGTCGTGGCGTCTGCGGGTGTGGCGGCGCAGGCGGGCCCGGCGAACGGTGATGCTGCGCCGCCCTCAGGGTTGGTCGCCTTGACCTTATAACAGTACGATTTGCCCGCAACCAGGCTGGAATCGAGGTACCCGGTACTGTTCGCTCCCAGCTCGGCGAGCCGGCTATAGGTGCCCGCGCTCCCTGCAGTCGAGCGCCAGACTTCGTACTGGGTCTCGTTGGCCGCGTTGTCTACCCAGGTAAGCGCTATCCCGCCCGAAGAAATCGCTCCGGCACTGAGGTCGGCCGGGCCTCTGATCGTGAGGACCGGGCCGGGGCTAAGGCTCTCATCCCCGCCACTGCAGGCGAGCGCCCCGAGCCACCCCAAGAAGTACAACCTGACGCGGTAGCGCATCAAAGTGGTCCTTAAATCCCGAATGCTGATATCGGACTCGTGAGAGCCGCGTTGAAGTGCAGGAAGTGCGCCAAGAATGGCAGGTGCTAACCCGCTTGGCTGGCGTTAGATAGACAAGTTCGGGAGTAGGGTATCCGCGGATGGAGTGCGATCGCCCGCCCGGCTGTCGCTCGGCGACCACGGCTGGGGATGTGTCAATGACCGGGAAGGCGCGGAGCCTAGGCAGAGGACTCTTGTGCAACAGACTGCACTAATCCAATTCCTTCGTGTTTGGGAAGTCTCCGGTTCTGAAACCGTGGGGTTGTCACGGTAAGCCGACCGTCTTCGACTACAGCGCGCACCTGCGGAGGCTACCCGCCCTGGTTTGATCCATCCTGGTGGAATGCGGGCTCGAACTCGCATCGAGCCGGAGAAGCAGGCGCTCCTGTTGCTCCGAGCCGGGGATTTTATGCCCGGATTTTCCTCAAGGTTGCTCTGGGGCTGCGTGATCTCGGAATTCGACTGGGGCCCGCGTGGGCTATGTAGGCGGGGGGCGACCGAAGTTGGGCTCTCCGAATTCCGGCCTCACCTGGCG
>JBKPOS010000184.1:0-2691 GCA_046733215.1 Gemmatimonadota bacterium | reverse complement strand
ACCAGCTCGAGCGGCTGCTGGATGGGCCCTCGGTTGATGCGGTTGCGCTAGTCCACTCCGATACCTCGACTGGAGCGCTCGCGCCTCTCGCCGACCTCGCGCGGATGATCCGATCCCGTTCCGATGCACTCGTCCTCGTAGATGCCGTCACATCGATCGGCGCATCGCCGGTCGAAACCGACGACTGGGGCCTGGACTTCGTGTTCACGGGCTCGCAGAAAGCACTGGCCCTGCCTCCTGGTCTCGCGCTCGGCGTCGCATCTGAGCGGCTGCTTCGGCGCGCAGCCCAGGTAGGGGACCGGGGCTGGTACTTCGATCTGCTCAAGTACGATCAAGCCGCGCGGACTGATCGACCGACCCAGACTCCATCGCTCTCTCTCGTCTACGCTTTGGAGCGACAACTGTCCCGCATCGACGCCGAGGGTGGTGTGGAATCGCGTTGGAACCGACACGAGCGCATGCTCGCCGTCATGGAGAGGTGGGCGGCGGAGCACGATGAATTTCAGCTGATTGCCTCGTCAGGCCGGCGCTCCTGGGCTGTGGCGGCACTTATTCCTCCGCCGGACCGCCCGGCGCCTCTGCTCATCCGGGCAATGCGGGCGAAAGGATATACGCTGGCCGGAGGGCTGGGCGAGCTCGCCGAGCGGATCCTTCGAATCGGCCACATGGGCGACCTCACTCCCGCGCATCTCGAGCTAATGCTCGCTGAACTCGCGGTTTGCGCCGTGTGACATGGCGCACGGCGAGCCTTGTGCAATGAGGTAAGTTGACCAGTGGTGGTTGTCGAGGTTCGGCCGGCACCGGGCCTCACAAAAGACTGCCGCCATCTTCATCACAATACATCCTCTCGTTTCAATATCCTGCCAGGGACGGGTGCTTCGGCGCCCGTTCCTCCCTCCTTTTTTTATCTGCCTATTGACGACATGCCGAGGCCGGATAGACTTTCACTCGTGCGCATGAATCCTCGGCACCTCAGCGTTATTCGGCCTATTCGACTCCCGTCGGGAGGCGGTGGGCGGCTGCGCTGATCTGAGGGTTGTTGCGGCAGCAATCCCACGCGGCCTCCCGAATCCGGGGGGCCGCGTCGTTTCCGGCCTTGGCAGCGGACTGGCAATGGGAATCACGATCTACGACACGACCTTGCGGGATGGTACCCAGCGCGAAGGCCTCTCGCTCTCCGTCGAGGACAAGCTCAAGATCGCCCGGGCGCTCGACTCCCTCGGCGTCCATTACATCGAGGGCGGCTGGCCCGGATCCAATCCCAAGGACGCGGAGTTCTTCGTCCGCATCGGGAAGGAGGCGCTGGACCAGGCCAGGATCGCTGCTTTCGGAAGCACGCGACGCCCGGGGGTTCGCTGCGATTCGGATCCCAACATCCGCTCCCTGGTGACCGCGGGCACGCCGGTCGTGACGCTGGTCGGCAAGAGCTCGGCCCTGCACGTCGAACGAGTTCTGGAAACCAGCCGGGACGAGAATCTGCGGATGATCGGCGACAGTGTCGGTTTTTTCCGCGGACTCGAGCGCGAAGTGATTTTTGATGCCGAACACTTCTTCGATGGCTGGGCCTTCGATCGGGAGTACGCGCTCGCCACGCTCCGGGCGGCAGCCGATGCCGGCGCCCACTGGATCGTGCTGTGTGACACCAACGGAGGCACCCTGCCGGATAGGATCGGCGAAGTCGTGCGGTGCGTCCGCGAACGAGTCGGAACACCTCTTGGCATCCATCCTCACGACGACGCCGGAGTCGCCGTCGCCAACGCGCTCGCAGCCGTACAGGCCGGGTGCACGCAAGTGCAGGGCACCATCAACGGCTACGGCGAGCGCTGCGGCAACGTGGATCTCATCCCGGTCGTGGCAAACCTGTCGCTCAAGCTCGGGCACACCGTTCTTCCGCTTCAGCAGCTCCGGCGATTGACCGGGATCTCCCAGTATGTGGCCGCCGTTGCCAACCTGAATCCCGACGCTCACGCGCCGTATGTTGGGCGGAGCGCTTTCGCCCACAAGGGCGGGATCCATGTCGCAGCGATTGCCAAGCTTCCCGAGAGCTACCAGCACATCGATCCGGCCCAGGTTGGCAACGAGCCTCGAGTCGTGGTGAGCGAGGTCGCCGGCCGCCGGAACGTTCGGCTTAGGGCGGAGGCGCTGGGGCTGGATCCAACCACGAACGAGGCGGAAGTGCTGCAGCGGATCAAGGAGTTGGAGCACCGGGGTTTTCAGTTCGAAGCGGCGGACGGCTCGTTCGAAATGCTGCTGCGTCGCGCGGTGCCCGACTATCAAGCACCATTCGAACTGCTTGACTTCACCGTCATCTCCGAGAAGCGCGGCGGACAGAAGGTTGCTGCGCAGGCGACGGTCAAGCTGCGGGTCGGCGGAGAAGTCGTGCACACGGCCGCCGAGGGTGACGGACCGGTCAATGCGCTGGATCAGGCGCTGCGTAAGGCGCTGGTCCCGCGGTATCCCGGGTTGAACGACGTGCGGTTGGTAGACTACAAGGTTCGCATCATAGACGAGCACCTCGGCACGGCGGCGCGGCCCCGCGTTATTCTCGAGTCGGCTCGCGGGACGGAACGGTGGAGCACTGTCGGCTGCTCCGAGAACATTATCGAAGCGAGCTGGCTCGCCCTCTGGGACAGCCTCGAGCTTCCCCTTCTCAGGGATGCCGCTCGAGCGCCAGTACTATCGCCGACTCTG
>JBKPOS010000183.1:0-25337 GCA_046733215.1 Gemmatimonadota bacterium | reverse complement strand
GGCACGATTAGCGCGCTCGCGCCATCCTTCCGGCTGCTTCGGTGGCGGCTGTTGCTCCGCGTCATGAACCGCATCGTTCAGCAACGGAGCGGGAGCAACGATCCGCTGGGGACCGAGTTCGCCCAGCTCGGCCTGGGCTCGGCGGCTGCTGCCAAGCACGGTCATGGTATACCCGTCGGTCACGCAGGCGTGGAGCGCGAGACGAAGCGCGAGGCTCGGCCAGCCCGCCAGGACGTAGGTCCGATCACCCTCCCGCGCCGACCTCAGCTTCCACCACCGCCCAATCTGCTCGACCGCCTGTCCGTGACTCAACTCCTGCCACGCTACGCGGCCTTCGATGCTTGCATCGTGCTGGGAAAGCGCGGGCTGGTCGGCCGGGATGGTCCGCGCATATGCGCGAAAAGCCTGGGCCCGCTCCGCCGTGTCCAGGGTGCCACCCAGCTCCGCGATCTCGCCAATAGTTCTCACGCTCTCGGCGGGCCTCTGCGTGGTGAACGCGACGATCTCCGCGAGGCCGGGGAGGGACATCGTTCCATCGTCAAGCGTGGAGAGCGCTGCTTCCGAGGCGAAGATGACGCGCGGCCCAGCCTCGACGAGCGCTCCGGTCAGCCGAGCGGGGGGCAAGGCGGGATCCACTGCGACCGATACGGCTCCCATGCCGACCGCGGCCCATTCCACCGCGAGCCATTCCTCACGCAGCTCGGAAACGATGGCCACCCGGTCCCCCGCCTTCAGCCCGGCGCGCTCTTTGAGGTAAAGGGCGATACGGATGACCTGACGATCGAAGCGCCAGTCCGGCAACGGGGCCCATTGCTCTCCGTTTCGCGAGAGCACCACTGCCTCGCGAGCGTGGTGGCGCATCGCCTGGAGATACAGCTGAGCGAGGGTCTCGGGCAGAGTGCCGAGCGGTCGACTGGTTACCGCTGTGCGCTCAGCGAACAGCGAATCGATGTAGCCCAGGGCCAGCAACCACTCGAGATGAACCATCAGGCTCTCCGGCTGAGCAGACGGTAGAGGTGAAAACCCTCTGATTGACCGCCGTGGGGCCGCACGGTCACACGCCTGCCCCCCAGTTGGCTGGCGAGACGCACCTGAATTGTCTGCAGATCCGGGGCGGCGCCGGCGATCGGCTCGACGACGACCTCGGCCGGTTGGGTATCGGGCATCATGTCACTGTTGGACGATCCACCCGGTGGCCGATACCACCAAACCGCCACGTCGTCGTGCGCCTGAGCCACTGTGCTCACCGCATTGAGAAGATCTAGAATCTGCAGCCGCGCCATCAGTTTGCCCTCACCCCGGACGCCCGCACGATACAGATTGCAGCTAGCCCGGTAGAGCGGGATAGCACAGAATTGCCATCCACTAGGGGAGCAGCCGCCGCATGACGTGGCTTTTTGCGTACGCTGAGCTGATGGGAGAGCATCTGCTGCGAAGCTATGGGGTTCAGGCGGCGGTGCTCCCCGGCTACCAGCGCAGGTTTCTCCACGGATCGACCCTGCTCTGGGGCGCCCCCGAGCACCCCTGTCCCCTGGTAGGTCTCGCCGAAGGTGGGACGTGCCCCGGCCTGGCATTCAAGGCGCCGTGGCTGATGCGGCGAATGCTGCTCCGCCGCCTTGTGCCCACCGAGAACCAAGGCGAATACCGCCGGGTACACCGCGCTATCGAACTTCGCGACGGTTCGGAGGTGCGAGCGTTGGTATGGGTGAGCCGTACGGGGGAGAGTGGTCCGCGTTGGACCGACGAAAATGCCGTCGTCGAGGGACTGCTGGCGGCTCATGGCACCGTGGGCCGAGGCGTGGAATACGTCCGTACCATCTTCCACGCGCTCGAGCTTTGGGGGCTGCGCGATCCGCTGATCGATTCGGTCTGGGCCCGGCTCGCTGCCTGGCGACCTCGCTAAAGCGCGGGCGGCAAACCCTGGTTGATTCGCGTGCACCGACACCACCCACACCCCTGGACTGATGGTGCACCTTACGACAGTCCATCCTGTACCGCAAGTCGCTTAGTGTTCGCCTTCACCGCTGTTACGCTGGCCCCGCAGGTTGATGACGGTTCCGAGCCCAGCATAGAGGTACCTCTTCCCGAACTGCCGCTGCAACGCGGCGAAGGCCGGCTCTCCGGTGCAATGGCCTGGGGCAATGAGGTCGACCCGCCAGGTCCGATCGAGCGCCGCGCCGATCCGGTCGATTTCCGGGTCGGGTGTGTTCACGAGGTGGAGTCCGCCGATGATCAGATGGACATGATCGCCGGCGCCGCGCATCGCGTCGAGTATGGTCTCGATACCCGGGTGCGAGCACCCAACCAGCACGACGAGACCCTCCGGTGTCCGAACCGCAAGGGAGATTTCGTGCAGCTCGAGAGTGCCCGGGTTCTTCGAGACGGTTGACACGAGAAAGAATCCGGGTGCCACCTCGGTCAGGCTGTCGATCCAGACGAACTTCGCCGTGGGCCAGGCCGTACCGAAACGGAGCTCGGCCGGCGGCGCGCCGCCAAAGTAGCGCATACGGGGCGGCAGAGCCGAATCGGCTCGAAAGAAGGTCCCGGGCAGGGCCGCGCCGAACACGCCGAAGCCTTCCTTGGGAGCGAAGATCCGGACATTCGGGTTAACGCGCATCAGGTAATTGAGCCCTGCCGTGTGGTCGCCATGCCGGTGCGAGACGACCACGAAATCGAGCGACCGGAGGTCGATGCGTAACGCGCGCACATTACGCTCGAACACCACTGCGTTGTTGCCGGTGTCGAAGAGAACCCGCTTGCCGCCGTACTCCACGAGCGCGGCGAAGCCCCAGTCCCGGGTGAGGTCGGTTCGCTCGCCAAATGCATCGTAGAGCACGGTGACACGGGCGGGAGACGGTGGGGTGGTGAGCCGCTCCCCAGGAAGGAGTGCCCAGAGCAGGAGTCCCGCAGCAGACAATAGGGACATCGGAACCTCCGGTCAGCCATCCCCCGCTTCGAGGACCTCCTGGGCCGCCTCCGCGTCGCCGGGAGCCACCACCAGACGAACTGCGGACAGGAGCGACATGGCCGGCAGCATGCCGCCGCCGTCGTCGCGCAGCACTGCGGCGGTGATCCCGTTTGATTCCAGGATAGCCCGAGCAAGCTCGGCTTCGACTTCGGTCGTGAACCGGCGCACCACCACGTGCTCCTCTGCCATCACCCTGCCTCCGCCAGCACGACTTTCTCTTTGAGGACCCACACCTTGGTGGCGAAGAACAGTTTGATCATGAGCTCGTGCTCTGCGGGCCGCACCATCGCCACCAGTTGATCGGCGTCGTTGCCTTTGGTGCTGCGGACAGTCCCCTTAACCCGAAGCCGAGCGCTCACCTCGTCGAACCAGGGCGGCAGCAGCGCCCGCTCCTGCTTCTTCAGCACGTCCTTGGTCCGCTCGCCTGTCGGGTCGGCCAGAGCAATCTGACAGTAGTACCACCCGCGGTATCCCGGGCGGCTGGCTCGTGCAAAAGTGAGGGAGCGGCGCTCCAGACCGACCCACGCCTTGAGACCCGGCGTTAGTCGCGGCCGAACCTCGATACGCTCGTCGCCGGAACTGGGCACTCGCACCAGGAATTCCCAGAAATGCCGGTTCGAATTATTGGCGTCGACGACGGCGTAGGTGAACTCGGTGCCGGAAACGGGCTCCCGAGTGAAGGTCCAGGAGGCTCGGCGCTCTCCCATCGCTTCGATCTGGAGCTTGGCAAGCCGATACCGGCGATATCGTGGCATCCAGACACCTCCAGGGTGGAACGTGACTGTCGGGACGGATGGTTCAATAGTATCGCAACAGCGTCCTGCGCGCGCGGCGTCGGTCGGTCGACATCCGTCGCATATCGTTCAGAATCGCCTCGGGTAAGATGGGGCCGGCGAGAAAATCCGTGATGACCGTGCGGCTCTCCCGTTCGAGCCCGAAGCGATACAACCTTGGCGCCACCCAGGCGTACCAGGTCGAATCGCCCCGCACGAAAGGCCCGTGCTGCGCAGTGGTGCGGGCCCGGATCGCGGCGATCAGCACAGCTCCCACCGCGTAGTTGATCATGTAGCCGGGGGCGTCCACCAGTTGACCCCGCATTGCCCACCAGGACCACTCTGGATGAGGCTCGATCCGGAGGTAGTCGCGGGTGATCTCGGTCCAGACCTGGTTGGGATCGGCTTCAGGGTTTCGCTCCAGCCGCACCTCGAACAAGGCCCACGCCACATCCATGACGATGCCGGCGTAACGTGCCCGAAGCCCTTCGGCGAGCGGCACCGAATCGCCCAGCCAGCGCTGCTGCCACGCAGGCTCGTATGCATCGAGTGCCACAAAGTCGCCCAATGCCTCGGTGAAGGGATCGCTGTCGGGCCAGTCCATGAACGCAGGGCGGGTGCGAATCGCGGCGATGTGGACGGCGTGTCCAGTTTCGTGCAGCAGCTCGATCAGGTTGTCGAGTCCGCCCGCCCGATAGGTGGCGAAGACCCAGGGCTCGCCGTTGGTCCAGCCGGTCGAGGTGCGTGCCGGTCTGGCGCCGAAGTCGGTAAAAGCGACGGGTGTCTTGCCATCCCGCGGGCTGAGATCGTAATGAACGTTCAACACCACCGGGTCGGCGCCGAGCGCCCGGAAGACCGCCCGATTGAGAGTCGCGAGTCGGTCGAGCGGAATGCGGGAACCGAGTTTTCGACTGGCGCCGCCGGCCGCATAGTACCAATCCCACGGCTCGCGCAAGCCGTCCTGAGTGACCGCACGCCAGGTCCCAAGCACCGACAGCAGCCATTGCTCGACGGTGGCGGGATCGAGGCCGAGCGCCCGGGCCCGTTGGACGAGCGCGGACTCCCGGCTTGTGCGGGCCCGCCGCTCGAGCGCGAGAAGCACGCGATACGGACTGGTCGGTCCGCCGTCCCGATTTACGCTTCGCCAGGTAGGCTCCAGCGAGAGGAAGAGCCGCCTCCGCTGCTCGGCATCAGCAGTCGTCCCCAGCGCACTCAAGACGGAGAGTCGATCCATCGAGTCGCCCGCCACGGAAACGTGGTGCTGCGACCAGGCATAGCAGGCATAGATCCGGCTCCGGAGGGAGTCCAGTCCGTTGGGAAGTGCCCCGATGGCCGAAGCGTCGTAGTCGCAGTCGGGGGCAGTCAGTGCAGTAGTTGAGGAGCCGGCGGACTGCTCGATGGGAGTCAGATCGCGATCTAGCGTGGTTCGCATCACCGCCAGCGCGCGGCGGTCCTCAGTGGAGAGGGCGGCGGAGTCGACGAGCGCGAGTCGCGCTGCCAGCGTACTGCGAAGCGAGTCGTGACGAGCTCCTAGGACCGACAGCCGAACACCGTCAGCCGTTTCAGAACGTCCGGCGTCCGTGGTCACGGTAATGCGATCGTGCACCGCCCTGAGCGTTGCAAACGCCGACTCGCCCGCCGCCAGGGTATTCGGGACGGGGGAGGCTGTCCTGGGTGAGGAGCAGGCGGCATTCGCCGCGGACAACGCGACCGCAAGCGTCAGCTCACCGCGCATCGGACACTCGAGGTGCAGAGGTGGGAGGCGGAAATACGAGGCAGCCGGCCCGAGTCGGATGGTCGGCAACCCGCGCGTCGGGTGGCACACCGCGGAGGAGCCACAGCACAGCGAGATCGCCGGCGGCGCCGACCACGAGGAGCCAGCCGAACGCAGCGACCGCGGGCCAGCCGGCAAAGGTTCCCGCCAGGGCTGGCCCCACTCCCAGCACCAGCAATGGAGCTACCGCCCCCCGGCGATAGGCGGTGGCGGGCAGCGGCTCGGTGTAATGCGCAAATGGCGCGAGGGCACGCCACTGCCACCCAAAACGCACCCGATCCCAGCGACCACGTCCGGCGGTCACCCAGGCGATAGCGTGAACCAGCTCGTGAACCACGATCCCTAAAGCGAGAAGCGGCAGACCAATGGCCAGGTTGCCCAAGAGGCCGTTCACGGCCGCGTCAATCGAGCCACGCCCATGGACTTTCGCGTGAAGGGCGAGCAGCAGAGCAACCAATGGCGCTGCGAGGCCGAGCCCAAGGAGGGTAGCAGTTCCTAACGACACGGAGCGGTCGATCGGTCCACCTGACGACTGAGACTTTTCAGGGGAGGCGTCAACTTCGGCCACAGATTAACGTCTCCTGTTGGAAGTGAGGCTCTGGGCTGTAGCCCTGCGTGCCTTGGCATAGGTGGCGTCGGTTTCCTAGGTTGGAGCAGCCCGGCGCACACCCCGCAGTCCCACCTCGAATTCTTTTTCGCACAGGCGCTTACGATAGCCTCGCGGACCTCGTGGTTGCTGGGCGCGATCAGCGCCGCCTTGCTTGCGACCCTTGCCGGTTCCGGAACGGTCCGGGCCCAGGGTCCAACCCAGCGCTCCATCGCGCCCAGGCTCGAACCGAAAGGTCGAGACTTCCGCCCCAACGGTGCCTGGCGCCGACGGGCAGCGCTCGTGCGAGAGAATCGGGCCCGGTTGCGACGGACTGGTCAGCTCGCCGCTCTCAACGCGGCAAGGCAGGCCCTGGTTACGGCCGCCATCGTCTCGGGGACGTTCAAAGTCCCGGTGATTCTGATCCGCCCGTCCAATGTCAGCGCGCCGTTCGCCGCCCCTGCCTATCAAGCGACGCTGTTCGGCACGACGCCGCCCAACGGGAAGCCATACACGGTCACCACATTTTATCAGCAGCTCTCGAACAGGGCGGTGAACCTGAGCGGCACCGTACTTGGCTGGTACCAGGCTCCGCAGACGAATACTTACTACGAAGACAGCTGTAACGGCATCGGCATTTTCAATATCTGCCCCAATGGCGGGCAACGCCTGGGCGAGCTGTTCCTGACTGCGCTCACTGCGGCCGATGCCGCGGGAACCGATTGGGGCCAGTTCGACAACGACGGACCCGATGGCATTCCCAACTCCGGTGACGACGACGGCTTTGTGGATTTCGTCGCCTTCATCCATCCGGACGTGGACGGCGCCTGCCAGGGGGGGCCGAGCCGCAACCCGCACATCTGGTCCCACCGGTTCTTCCTCTCCGGTATTACGGCCGCTCGGTCTCCCTACACCACCCGAACGCCGGCCCGCAACGGCGGGATGATCCGGGTGGAGGATTACATCGTGGGGAGCGGCGTCGGCGGCAGCAATGCATGCACTGCCGGCCGCATCATGCCCATTGGAACGTTCTCGCACGAGACTGGGCACGCGTTCGGGCTCCCGGATCTTTACGACACCGACGGCAGCAGCGCTGGCATTGGTTACTGGGGCCTCATGGGTACGGGCAACTATGCGTCGCCGGACAGCCCGTCTCGAATGGAGGCCTGGTCACTGTCGCAGCTTGGCTGGATCGATGTGCAGCCGCTGTCGAGCGGAGTAAGTACTATCGCGGCCATCACCCAGTCACACACCGCCTACATCGCTCCCATCACCACGTCACCCCGGGACGAGTACTTCCTCCTGGAGAACCGCCAGCGCCTGGAAAGCGATACAGCCCTCCTCAACCCGCTGTTCAACATGGGCCCGGGACTGCTGGTCTGGCACATCGACAACACCAAGATCGATGCGGATGGCTTCAGTAACGACAACCGCGTGAATGCGGGGCCTATTCACGGAGTGGAGCTGGTGCAGGCTGACGGCCTGGGCCAGCTCGATGCGTCGACCGGAGGTAATCTCGGGGACGGGGGAGATCCGTTCCCCGGCTCCAGCGGGAAAATCCGTTTCTCCGCCCAAACCATGCCGCACGCATTCGACAACCAGGGCGTCTTCGTCGGCTTCATGCTGGACCGCTTCCAGGCGATTTCCGGAGGAGGGGCACCTTCCATCCGGGTGCGCCGCTCGACCGGACCGCTCTCACTGCTCAAGACGAATCGAACGGACGTTCCCTTCCAGGTCGCGGGAATCACAACAACCCGATTTGAGGACATCCTCATTCCTGGCGAGCCGGTGCCGGTCGCAGCTCCCGCGAGCGTCCTGATCAATCCATCCGAGCAGGCGGCATTTCAACGCTGGAGCAACGGCCAGCCGGCCACGTTTACCCTGACGCCCCGCGCCGGGGCACCCGACACGCTCGAGGCAAGCTACGACACGGAGTTCCTGCTCGTAGCCAACTTCAGGGGGACCGGCTCGATCGAAAGCTCCCTGCCTGGCGTGCTGCACACTGGCGCGTTCCGTCCGGACACCACGACGGTCACGCTGCGGGCCGTGCCGGCCAGCGGTGCCACGTTCGCCGGATGGTCGGGCGATACGACCGCGACCGATCCGCTTCTGCGGGTTCCGGGGGGCCGACCATTCAGCGTCACTGCGACGTTCTCGGTATCTCCCGCCGTCATCGCAGTGGTGGACGCGGCCAAGGCCCTGATGGGCGGGCCCTTGCTGGCCGGTGAGGTGAGCGCCGGTCTGGATGCCGCGGGCAATCACAATGGGCAGTACGATCTGGGCGATTTCCTAGCCTACCTGGATCGCAACCACGCGACACTGAGCCCCGCTTTGCTGCAGCAGCTGCTGGCTCAGAAGCAGCCGGCAACTCCGGCCTCGGACGCCAGGCGGGGGACCGGGCGGTGAGACCCCATCTCCGGCTTTGGCTCGTGCTGAGCATCGCCGCCGCCGCTTGCGGGGGGGACGACTCGACCGCACCCAACGGAAATCGTCCCGCGCCGACGCCGGTGGCCGGTGTAGTCAGTGTGGACGTGACCTCCTCGCTCAACGACACCGGCGGCATGCTGTTCAGCGTGACCGGCGCTTACCGTTCGATCGCAGCGGCACCGGGACATCAGCTGCTGAGCTTCACGCCGGCCACCGGCGAGACCCGTGTCATGGTGGTCGGATCGATCGTGTCGGGGGCCGTCTTTCAGCTCAACGTGGACGACAAGACCAAGCCTGTGTTCGTAACACTTCAGCAGGTGGCGGGGAAGGACTACAGCCGCCGCTCCACGGGGGATTATCACGTTAGCGTCAATCACTGACGATTCAGGTTACGCAGGAACAAACGAGAGGCCTCGACGCCGGTGCGTCGAGGCCTCTTTGACAATTCAGTTTGCTCAGACTGCGACGGGGAGCGGCGGCGTTACGGCCGCCTCGTCTCTTTCGCCGGTTCTGATTCGGTGCACCTGGTTCACATCCACGACGAACACCTTGCCATCCCCGACTTCTCCCGTTCGAGCGGCGCCGAGTATGGCGTTGACTGTGATCGAGACGAACGGCTCCGAAACTCCGATCTCGAGCCGGACCTTCTCCTGCAACTCCATCTTGACCGTGGTTCCTCGATAAGTCTCGACCCGGTCGGTTTCACCGCCGTGCCCCAGGACCCGCGAGACGGTCAGTCCGCGCACTTCGGCGCGATACAACGCCTCGAGCACCTCGTTCAGGCGGTCGGGACGGATGATGGCGACGATCAGCTTCATGATGACGACCTCCCGGCGTCAGCGCGCCGCGGTTTGCGGAGTGAGGACGCGCGCGGGTGCTTGCGTCGCGGATTCCTGCATGACCAGGATCGAGCCTTCGCCGGTGGTGTAGGCCTCTTCGCCGTGCTCGCTCACGTCCATGCCGACGCCCTCGGTGCGAGGAACCGCACGGAGCGCAACGACGAAGCTCATCGCCTTGAGGATGGCAAAGGTCATGACCCCGGCGTAAATGAGCGAAGTCGCGGCGCCCAGAGCCTGAACGCCGAGCTGCGCCGGGTTTCCGGCCAGCAGGCCGTCATTACCGCCTGAGTTCCAGATCTTCTGGGCGAATACACCAGTGAGGAGCGCACCGGTGAGGCCGCCGATGCCGTGGCCGGCGAACACATCGAGTGAGTCGTCCAGCCGAGTACGGGAGCGGAGCACGATCGCGAAGTAGCTGGGGACCGCCGCGATGGTGCCTAGAAGCAGGGCGCTGGCCGGACTGATGTAGCCGGCCGCGGGCGTAATGGCCACCAGACCGACAACGATGCCGGTGGCGCCCCCCACCGCCGTCGCTCGACCGGTGCGGACGTAATCGAGCACGACCCAGACCACCAGCGTGGCCATCGGCGCCAGGAAGGTGTTGGTGAACGCCACGGCGGCCAGCTCATTTGCCGCCAGAGCGCTTCCGCCGTTGAATCCGAACCAGCCGAACCAGAGCAGGCCTGCTCCCAGAAGAGTGAGGGGGACGCTGTGGGGCAGGATGGCCTGGCGCCCGTAGTCCTTCCGGTTACCCAGCACCGTGGCGGCGACTAGCGCCGACACACCGGCATTGATGTGCACCACGGTGCCGCCCGCGAAATCCAGGATGCCGCGGCTCATCAGCCAGCCTCCGCCCCAGACCCAGTGAGCCACAGGTGCGTAGACCAGAAGGGTCCACAGTGCGATGAAGACGAGATAGGGACCGAAGCGCATTCGCTCCACCACGGCGCCCGAAATGAGCGCGGCCGTGATGATCGCGAAGGTTCCCTGGAACGCCATGAACAGCACGTGGGGGATGGTCCCCTTGGCTTCGGTGCCGACACCGGCCAGCAGGGCGTTCACCATGCTTCCGATGACTGCGTTCCCCTCACTGAATGCCAGGCTGTACGCCAGCAGTGCCCAGGTAACTCCGACGACGCCGAGGGCCACGAAGCTCATCATCATCGTATTGAGCGAATTCTTGGACCGGACCAGGCCGCCGTAGAAGAATGCGAGCGCCGGGGTCATCAACAGCACCAGCGCGGTGGACACCAGCATCCAGGCGGTGTCGGCCGGCACGATGGCCGGGGGAGGCGCGCTCTGGAGCGCGAGGAGGGGAAGCGGGTGGGTCACGGGGCAGATCCTGGGTTGGAGTGGAGGGGCGGCCGCTCGACGCCCGATCGGCATGCGCCCCTCGAAAGTGTATGATCCTCACCCTGGATTTGCAAGCGGAGTGTGCGGCAAAACGTGCGGAAACTGCACAATGGCGCGAACGTCTATGCGGCTACTGCTCCTTGGCGGCTAATCTGCCCAACGAAACGCGCGGAATCGGCACGCTCGGCAGTGCACTTCCCAGTGGCCGGAGCGGCATTCAGGGAGCGACCTTGCCCGGCCCAGTCTGAGCGGGATCGATCGGAAACTCCCCGGTCAGCTCGGAAACCTCGATGGATGCGCGTTGCTCGGGAGCCGGAGGCGGAGCGAGATAGCTCCCCAGCGCACTCGTGAGGGGAAGACAGGCGAGCACCAGCACCCCCGCGACCCAGAACGGCACGCCAACGCCAAGCCGATCCATCATGAGGCCGGCGGCGATGGGGAAGGCAACCCGCGACACACCGCCGAAGGTGTGCTGGACGCCCATGTACAACCCCCGCTCGGCGGCCGAGATGACTCGTGAAAGCAGGCTGGTGACGCAGGGGAAGAGAAAGGCCGTCCCCAGCGGCATCAGGGTGAAGCCAACGAAGAGGAGTGGTGCGGAACCAGCAACTCCCGTCGCGATAAGGCCCCCCGCCAGGAGGAGGATGCCCAGTCGGGAGAGACGCGCTTCGCCGAGCCGCTCCACAACCCGTCCCAGTATCAGGGCCCGCACCACGACGCCCATACCGCCCAGATACATCACGAAGTACCCGACGTTGCGCTCGGTGATGCTGAAGCGATGCTGGAGCAGCAGCGGGACGGTCTGGATGGTCCCGTAGAACGCGCCGATGGCGACCGCATAGATCCAGATCAGGCGAGGCGCCGGCTCGTGCCAGCGGGCTAGAACGTAGGCGATCGCCTCCCGTCCGGTGCGCGTCGCGGCTACATGGCCGCCGGATGGGCGCGTCGTGCGAGACTCGCGCAGAAACCGCCAGGCAAACAGCGCGACGAGAAGTGAGAGGACCGCAGCCGCAAGGCCCGGTGCGCGGCGCCCGCCCAGGGTCACCATGGCGGACCCGAAAGCGGGTCCGACCACTGCGCCGAAGCTGGTCACGGCCGAGAGCCAGCCAAGACTCTTGGTCCGCTGGTCGGGTGCGGAAGCATCCGCCACGTAGGCCTGGACTACGCCGATGGTCCCGCCGCCGGCGCCCTGCACCAGCCGGGAAAGGAGCAGAGCTCCCACCGATGCAGCCAGTCCGAAAATCACATACGCGACGGCAGTGATGACGAGCCCGGCCAGAATTGCGGGACGGCGTCCGTAGCGATCGGAGAACTGACCCCAGACCGGGGCGCAGGCGAGCTGAGCGATCGAAAAGGCTGACACCAGCACGCCCACGACGGCAGCGCTGCTGCCGAACTGGGTGGCATAGAAGGGCAGGAGGGGCACGATCATCGTGAGCCCCACCATGTCGACGAACGCGGTGACGAAGAGAACGAGCAGCTTGCCCATTGCCGGCGGCCTGAAGTTTCGCCCGATAGCGCGCCTGGTCAAAGGCCGGATGTAGATCGTGACGTCGCTGGCGCACCCCATCGTGCCCGATTACCCTGCGACGATGCGTCGCGCCGTGGTCGTTACACTGATGGGCCTCGCTGTCACGCTCGCGTGTGGGCGAGCCCCACCCTCCAACTCAACCGTCGTCACCTTCCCCGGCAGCATGCTCGGCGGCGAGGGTGTGGTCCTGCGGCAGCAGCTCGAGCGTTTCATGCGCGAGCATCCGACTATCCGGGTAGTTCAGCGGGACACGCCGGATGCGGCCGACCAGCGTCATCAATTGTACGTCCAGTGGCTCAATGCCCAGGCGAGCGAGCCCGACATCCTTCAGCTGGATGCGATTTGGACTCCCGAGTTTGCGGCTGCCGGCTGGATCCTTCCCCTCGAGCAGTTTGCGCCGGATACCGCCGCGTTTTTTCCCGTGACGGTGTCCGCGAACACCTGGCACCGTCGGCTTTACGCTATGCCGTGGTTCGTGGACGTGGGCATGCTCTATTGGCGCACCGACCTGATGGAACGGCCACCCCGGTCGCTGAGTGAGTTGGAACAGGACGCGGAGCGGGCACGGGATCGAGGCGTGCGATTCGGTCTGGTATGGCAGGGTGCTCGCTACGAAGGACTCGTCGCCGTCTTCGTGGAATACCTCGGTGCCTTCGGCGGGCAAATCCTGGAGGGCGGAAAGGTTGTGGTCAATTCTCCGGCTGGTCTCCAGGCACTGACCACAATGCGCGACGAGATCTATAAGTCGGGGATCGTTCCGACCAGCGCGCTCACCTGGCACGAGGAGGAAGCCCGCTTCGCGTTTCAGAACGGCGATGCCGCCTTCATGCGCAATTGGCCATATCCGTATCCGCTCATGAGCGACAGCAGCATATCCAAGGTCGCCGGCCGTTTTGCGGTAGCGCCAATGCCCGCCGCGGCCAACGGCGCTCCAACCGCTGCGCTGGGCGGGGCGCAGCTCGCCATCAACGCACGCAGCGAGCACCCGGCGGCGGCCTGGGCGGTAGTCGACTACCTGACCCGACCGGAGCAGATGCTCGAGCGTGCCCGGGTCACCGGACAGTTTCCCACTCGCCGCGCGTTGTACGACGATCCCGCGCTCGCACACTCCCTCGCGATCCCGGTGGCTCAAGCGCGTGAGATAATCGAGCACGCCGTGCCCCGACCGGTAACGCCGGTCTACACCGAGCTTTCGGAGATCCTACAGATCCATCTGCATCGGGTGCTCACGCGCCAGGATGAACCGGCAGCCGGCCTCCGTGCCGCCGCCGCCGAAATGCAGGCATTGCTGAACCGAGTGGGGTTGGGAGAGAACGCGATTGCGCAGCGGTGACAGGGGAGACGCCCTCGAGCGCCAGGAAGCTCGGCTCGCGCGGTGGCTGATCGCGCCGGCCTTGAGCACGATTTTGCTGGTCGCCCTCTTTCCCCTTGCCTGGACCCTATGGGAATCGGTCCATCTCCATGACCTGCGCATGCCCTGGCTGGGCCGGCCGTTCATCGGAGCGGGCAACTACCTCGAGGCGGTTGGCGATCCCCGCTTCTGGGCAGCCCTGGGGCATACGGCGTTCTTCACCGCCATCAGCGTAACCGTGGAGCTGGGGCTGGGACTGTCGCTGGCCCTGGCAATGAACCGCGCCACCCGGGGACGGACCGTGGTGCGGGCAGCGGTCCTGGTTCCGTGGGCGATTCCGACGGTCGTCTCGGCATTGCTTTGGCGTTTCATTTTCGACGACCAGGCAGGGATCGTGAACGCCGTCTTGAGCAGCGTCGGCGTGATCCACCAGCCGATCGTGTGGTTCATTCATCCGGATCTCGCCTGGGTTCCGGTCATCGTGTCGGACGTGTGGAAGACGACGCCTTTCGTGGCGTTACTCCTGCTCGCCGGATTGCAGAACATCGACTCGGCACTCTATGAGGCGGCCCGGATCGACGGGGCCTCGGCCTGGCAGCAGTTCCGGCACGTAACACTGCCGCTGCTCAAGCCCGCGATCCTGGTCGCGCTGGTGTTCCGCACGCTCGACAGCGTTCGCGTCTTTGACCTGGTGTACGTGTTGACCGGGGGAGGTCCGGGAACTTCGACCGAGCCGATTGCGCTCTTCACGTTCAACTCGTTGCTCCAGAACCTTCGGTTCGGCTATGGCTCCGCTCTATCGGTGATCACCTTCGCGCTGTCGTTCGTCCTGGCGCTGGGTTATCTGCGGCTGCTGGGGCGGGATCTCACGGAGGCTCGGGCGTGAAGGACCGCAGGTGGGGCGCGGCCGACGTCGCGATCTGGATTCTGATCCTGGCGAGCGCGTTTCCGTTCTACTGGGCGATCGTGTCTTCGTTCACGCCCGAAGCACGCCTGTTTCAGACGCCGTCGCTGTTGCCCTCCGGTCTGGTGCTGGATCACTACCGCACCTTGTTCGAACAGCGGGGCTTCTGGATCCCGATCCGGAACTCGCTGATCGTGGCCGGCACCACGACGGTGTTTTGCGTCGTGGTCGGATCCTTCTGCGCCTACGCGCTCGCGCGGCTTCGGTTCCGCGGCAAAGCCCCGCTGCTCGCTCTCATTCTCACTGTGAGCATGTTCCCCCAGATCGCGATCGTGTCGCCGCTCTATCTGGTGCTTCGCGCGCTGCGGCTCATCAATACCTATCCGGGCCTCATCCTGCCGTATCTCACCTTTGCGACGCCGCTCACCGTCTGGCTACTGGTCGGGTTTTTCCGTCAGCTGCCCGTGGAGCTGGAGGAGGCGGCGATGGTAGACGGGGCGAGCCGCCTGCGGATTTTCTGGGAGGTCGTGGTGCCGCTTGCGCTGCCGGGGCTGGCGGCGACGGCGATCCTCACGTTCCTGTACTGCTGGAATGAGTTTCTGTTTGCCCTCTCGTTCACGCTGGGGCCGGAGCGCCAGACCGTCCCCGTAGCGATCGCACTCTTCCGAGGACGCTATCAGGTGCCCTGGGGGCAGATCCTCGCGGCCGCCATAGTGGCTACTGCACCGGTTGCCGCGCTCGTTCTCATCTTCCAGCGCAGAATCGTCCAGGGGCTCACGGCCGGCGCCGTGAAAGGCTAACCCGCCGCGCGCACGACCCCGCCAGTGTGAGCGGCTCCACCAAAGTTTGATTCCCTCCGCAGGGCGCGTCAGTGAGCCCATATCGAACGGAGGCTGAGTGACAGGGGCCGCGGGGCGCTGGCCAAGCCCCACCAACCCCAGCACCCCCCGACCCCTGTCACTCCGCCTCCGCACGATCAGCGAACTGCAGCGGCCGAGGAGGGAATCACTTTGGCGGAGCCGCTCACACAAGCCTTCTCGGCCAAGCTCAGGAAGAAGCCAGGACGAGCCAGGCGGCCAATACCGCCATCTTGTCGTCCCGACGCCACGACCCTCCCAGCGGGCGGCCCAGCTCGATCAGTCGTCGCTTGAGCACCTCTTCGGATTGACCAAGTCGTTGGGTCGCGAGACCGGGAAGCTCGCGTTCGACGAAGATCGAGGAGGGAATGGAACGGTCTGAAAGAGCGCCCTGGACTACGGTCCGAAACAGCCGTCCTTCGTTTGCGTGAGCACGCACGTGAGGATTGCCGATGCGGGCGGGGTCGATTTCGCTCCCGACGGCGATTCCGGCGCCCGAGAGTCGGCGATCGGATGATGCAACACGGTCGAGCAGCTCGGCGACGCTCTTGCGTGCGTACGCGTGGATATCTGCAACCAGCCGGTGCAGCTCCGGCGAATCCAATTCCCGCGCGAGCCCCGTGCTCGCGTGATACGGTTGCTTAGCTGCGGGCAAGTGGGGGTCTGACAGCTCCACGATATGGCGTGCGACGACCTGCGGCGATTGGGCGGTGCCCTCGACCAGCACGGCTACCGCCCATCCCGATTTGACTCGGAATCCCAGTGCGGCAGTGGCCGGCAGCTGACCTCCCTACATCAGGGTCTTACGGTACACATGCTGACTCTTGAATCGCTCGAAGCCCAGCCGTTGATAAAATGGGTGGGACTCCAGCCGGACCACGTTGCTCCGGACCTTGAGTGTGCGAAGCCCGCGACCTCGCGCCCATGCTTCGACGTCTGCGACCAGAGTCCGGCCGGCGCCGTGACCGCGGTGGTCCGCGTCCACTACCAATCCTACGATCTCGCACCACGGCTCCGCTTCGAGGACGCAATTCTCGTGAGCGTGGATCCAGCCGATCGTTTCCCCAGAGGATTCCGCCAGGCGTAAACAGTGATCCGGGCGATCGAGCAGACGCGTGAGTCTGCCGCGGATCCGTTCCGGGTCGGCCGGGTACCCCAGCTCCGTGCTCAGGGCCGCCAATCGGGCGGCGTCATTGCTGGTCGGCGTGCGAAGGGTCAGGCCGGTCTCCGGCGCTTCATTCATTCGTCAGCTTTCGGTGATGAACTTGCCGCCCGGCATCGCCAGGAAATCTTCGCTCAGCGGGAGGAATGCCGACTGGAACGACCCGTCGTCGATGGCGCCGACCACGCGGATGGCGCCTCCGGGCTGATCGTCCCAGATCGCTTCCACCTCGATTTGATATTCGCGTCCGTCGGAGCCGCGAACGGTCCGGACGTCATCCTTGCCGATGTGCTGCATCAGCTCCTGGTACGGCAGTGCCTGGTATTCGACGATGACCTCGTGCAGCAAAGCTCGCGGGACATCGTCCTCATGTCGCATTTTCGACCTCCTGTGTCGCAATCGGGGCCTTGCCGGGACACAGATCGCGCGGCAACCTGGTACGCTGGTGCAACATACTCAGCCTCGGCTTCACGCGGGGCCACCACCTATCGACAGGCGCTGATGGACAATCGCGTCGCCGCCCTGGGTCTGGCCGCGATTGCGGTCGCGGCGGTCGCGACCACGTCGCAGCGAGCCGTCGCGCCCGCGCCGGCCGAGCTCGGCGCGACTGCTGCAGCACAGAAGGAACCGCCCTCCCCACCGCCGGCGTCGGGTTCGCGCGGCGCGGATCTGCTCCACGCGTTCTTCGGCTCCCATTGGCCCGCGACGAGCACCGCCGCACCGGATACGTTCGCAGTGGGAAGCGCCATTGCGACGCTACCGGATCCCTACGACTCCCATCTCGACTGGTCGTTCGATGCTCAGCTCGAAGCAATTCGCCGGGCGTTCGAAACATCAGACTATGTCCTGGATCGGTTTTGGCTGCCGGGCCGCGACAGCATCCCGGGGAAGGACACCGTGGCTGCACGCGTCCTGCGCGAATTCCGGCCCGGCGCGATGCTATTCCGGCGCACGTCACCCGGCCGGCGGCGGCTGGTCGTGCTGTATGTGGTCCCCGAGCTTCCCACCCGAGGAGTGTACAAGGAGGCGCTCCGCGCTGCGCTGGAGGACAGGCATGCCCTCCTCGAGCACGTCGACCTTCCGGTCCGTCCCGATCGGACCGAGCCGATCCGTATTATCGGGCCGACATTTTCGGGGTCCGCCTTGTCGCTGCAGTTCGCGCTGCGTGGCTGGCTGGCAAGTCACCCGACCGATTCGGTGGAAATCGTAAGTGGATCTGCGACGAGCCCCACCAATCTGGAGACGCTGAATCGGCCCGACCTCAGAATGCATTTCAGCGCTACGATCAATCCGGACGTCAGCCTCACGCGGGCCTTCTCCACCGTGGTGTTGCCGAAACTGGGCCTTGGACCGTCGCAGGTGGCGCTGCTGCGTGAATCGTCCACCCAGTATGGCCAGAACCTGCTCAACACCGGCAGCGCCTCCGGCTCTACGGCGGACAGCGGACAGTTCGTGATCATTCCGTTCCCGATGAGCATCTCGAGTCTTCGGGCGGAGTATCAGCGCGTCCCGAGGGGAAACGCCGCGCCTGCCAGTCCCCCGCTCCCAGGAGCCGAGGCTCCCCGGCTGCCGCTCGATCTGCTCGACCCGACGCGTCCCAAAGAGGATTTGCCCGTCACGTCCCGGCTCTCGCCGCTCGCCCTCGACTTGATCCTGGACGATCTGGCTCGAACGCTGGTGCGACGACAGATCAGGCTCGTGGGGCTGCTCGCCACCGATGTCCGCGACAAGCTGTTCCTGGGCGACGAGATCAGGAAACGGGTTCGGGACGTCCAGTTCTTTACTTACCAGAGCAACATCCTCTATCTCCGACCCGACCGTAGCCTGGCGCTCAGGGGCATGCTGGTGCTGTCCACCTATCCGCTGATCCTGGAAAATCAGTGGAGCACGTCGAGCGATCGTTCCGGCCAACGGTTCGCCTTCGGGAGTGATGGGGCGGAAGGGGTCTACAACGCGACGCTCCTGCAACTCGGATCGAACATGGCGCTGGTGGACTACCGCCGCACCCGCGACACCGTGCTGTACCGACCCCCGGTGTGGCTGTCCACAGTCGGGAACGAGACCTTCCTTCCCGTCACCGTGGTAGTGGATTCGCTGGACACGGCCTATGTCGCGCCCAGCTGTCGCAGGGGAGAGGGGTGTCCCAAGCCGGGCGAGTGGCCCGCAGTCCGGCTCCCCTTCCTGCCGCTCGCGACGATGCTGCTCACGAGCTTCGCGCTCATGCTGCTGTCGCTCTCCAACCTTGTCGATGACCGCAAGGTCCGCACGCTGCTCAAGACTCGGGGTGTAACAGAGGAGTTCGAACGCCGCCCGCTGGCCGAGCAGGTAATGGTCGGTTCGCTGAAGCTGCACGATCGGCTGTACCGCATGCTCAGAATCGTGGCAGCGATCGGGATTTTCCTTGCCGCCTGGGCGCCGGTAGGACTGCTGATCTGGCGCGGACTGAGCCGTCCCGGAAGCAGCATTTATCTGCTTCTGTTCGGCATCGGGACCGGGGCGACCGTGCTGAGCGTAGTTGCGCTCGTCAGCTGTGGATTGACGATGTTGGAGATTGGGCGCCGAATCGCCCGGCCCGGCTGGCAATTCTTCCTGGCGGGCCCGCCCTGGACCGAGCCCGGAGAGCAATGGAGCTGGAGGCTGGAGGTGGCGGCCCGCACGACTGTCGCGGTGTTCGGCATCATCTACCTCGTGCTGGTGGCCTGGTTCACCATTCAGGTACTCACGCTTCACGGCGGCTCCTACTGGTTGTTCTTCCGGCGGGCGGTGGAGGTCGACAGCCTGGTTTCGCCTGTCCTGCCGCTCATTCTAGGCGGCATCGGGTATTTCGTGTGGTGCACCTGGCACATCGAGCGCATCGCTCTGCTGCAGAACTACACGACCTTCGAGGGCGCCTGCGAAGCTGAATTCGGCAGTCAATGGGTGCCCCGTCCCACGGTTCGGTCGGCATTGCGGGAGGATTTCCGGCGATCGGGGGGGATCGCCCGGACGATTCGGAGCCGGCTTTTCCAGGTCGTTCCGTCGCCGGCGGCATTCGGACTTCTCGCCGTCTTCGCCTGCCTTGCCTGGTGGCTCGCGCCTCAGTTCGGCCGTTCGCTCGAGGCAATTCTCATCGGGTCGCGCGGTGCTTCCCTCACCGCGTTCGACGTGCTGTTTCGGGTGACTGTGATCGCTTCGATGTTTGCGACGGCGTGGGGCGCACTTCGCCTCGTCGTCGTGTGGGCCGGTTTACGCCAATGTCTCGCGGGGTTCGGCAGGATGCCGCTCGTGACTGCGTTCGATCGCCTGCCGCCGCGCTTGTCGCGCCTTACCCGTCTGACCCTGCCGAGGACGGCGCCGAGAAGTGGAGGCGCTGTGGCCGACTTGCAGTGGCTGCACCTCCAGCGCATCCACGCTGCCACGCAAGTGGAATTCGGTACCAAGCTGAGCGAGCTGGATGCGTCGCTGGCGCCACGGGTCGAGAGACTGATGGCCGAAACCCCCACCCAGGCATCTATACTCGACTGGCGGGGGCGCACTGATCTGATCGCCCGGCTCATCGCCTTGCACGAGCTGCTGCGGGAGCTCTGGCGGCTCGAGCCGATGCCGGACGACGTGGCTGCGTTGACTCAGAGCCTGCTCAAGGAATTCGACCGACCGGACCCAACCGGTGCCCCCGCGGTATCGACCACAGTGCGGGTCCGACGGGGGTTCGCAGGTCCCGTACGGCTCTGGCTGAGAGCGGCGGAGGAATACGTGGCGAGCCGGATGGTCGAGTACATCGAGTGGGTCATCCGACACCTCCGGGTACTGGCGCTGTTCATGCTGTTATCCCTTGTACTCACGACCTTGCTGGTCTCCAGCTATCCGTATCACCCTCAGAGTTTGCTACGGCTCATTCTCCTCCTGGTGATGGTCTTCACCGTGGGCGCATTCGTTGCTGTGCTGGTCCAGATGAATCGGAACGAGGTGCTCAGTCGGATCGCGCATACGGAGCCCGGCGAAGTCACCTGGAACGCGAGCTTCATCCTCAATCTCTTCACCTTTGGTGTGGTCCCCCTGCTCACGCTGCTCAGCTCGGAGTTCCCGGAGCTGCGCAACGCCCTCTTTGCCTGGGTGCAGCCGCTGGTGAACGCGCTGGTCAAACAGTAAGCCACCAGAACTCAGACGGAGCGGCCCTGACTGACATAATCGCCCGCCCGGCGGACCAGGCGGCCGATCGGAGTGAACTGCAGCTCTACCCCGGTCGGCTGACTTCCCAGGATCTGGTCTATCACGTGTGAGCCGAGCGCGCGGTAGCTCTCGAATTGAGACTCGCTGAAGAACTGATCGGCCGTGCTCTCATGGGGGAATGCGCTGCTGCTCTGCGCATAGTTGAAGACGTCCTTCGGCTCCGTACCGTAGAAGGCCGGCTTGATGTAGATCAGCGTACCATCGTCCGCGTCACTATCGACGCAGGAATAGCGGATGGTGCCGATTGCGCAGTACTTGCCTGCGGTGAGGGCCTCGCCGGGGGCCCGGGGATAGATCTTGATCTCCTGAAACTCGATCGGAATGCCGAAGTCGACCCGGATCTTGCGAATGGCGTTGCCCAGGTCCTCGAAGCTCCCGGTCGGGTCACACCCGGCGTCGCTCACGACGATCGTGTGGCAGCGCCGCAGGACCATCTCGTACAGTCCCAGATTCTCGAAGTGACCGCCGTCGGACAGGTAAACGTACGGATGCTTGTTGTCCGTGTGCCCTTGCGCCTCATCGAGGATCAGCTGCAGCGACGAGTCGGGCGATGATTGCTCATACACCCTCGCTCCGGCGTGACCGGGATTGCCCAACCACCATCCGAGCCGGACGTTGAACAGCGTCATCAGAAATGAGATCACGGTGGACGAGTGATATCCCATGTTCGGGCTGACCGCGGCGCCGGAGATGGTCATGGCGGTACCCAACGTGATGCCGTCGGTCCCTCCGTAGGAACGCCGGCGATCGCCCTTGGGGCGCCGGGTGGGGCGGTAACCCTGATTGTAAGCGCCGCAATAAAGCGGACTGAACGTGAACGATTCCGCCTTACGCTGCTGCCAGGCGAGGTTGCCGCCGCCTACGAGATTGAGCGCCACGTTCACCACGTGCATCAGGCGGGGACCGGGTGGACTAAACAGCGCCCCCGGCGATGGCCAGAGGTCCTTCATCCAGATGTTGTCCAGCGGATCGAAGCCGGTAAACGGGTTGGGATCACGCTCGCCGGCTGGCCGGGAAGCGCCAAGGTAAGCGCGAATCAACCGCGCCCGGTACATCGCGTGCAGGGAGAACTTGTTGGTGTCTACCCGGGTCGCGGTCCACCTGCCGAACCAGATCAGAATCAGCGGGACCACGATGCTGATCACTATGTAAATGACCGAGCCCGGTCCCACGGCCCCTAGCGCATGGCTGACGCCGCCCGCAATCGCAATCAGAGAAGGGCGGATCCACTCCGGTGCGGTGAGAAACGACTCCGGACCGATGACCGGAAGTTGAGTCGCCAGGCTTTCGACCGTACCGATCAGCGCTCGGCCCGCCCAACCGAACAGCACTACCAGAAACACGATGAAAACCGGGGCCGCGACCAGCAGCGGCAGATTCATGGCAGTGCCGGCGGGTCGCTGAGTCGCCGAAGTCCCGGCACTGTGTCCCGCGCGCAGGGTCACAAGCCCGGAGATCACACCGACGATGCCGCTCACTATCTGCCCGATGCGAACGGCGCGCTGGCCTTGATTCTCGACCAGCAGGCGGACGACCTCGGGTCCCAACAGCACCAGCCCGACGATACCGAACCAGCTCACGGCGACGATGAGCAGCCAGGCACTGAAGCGGGCGGACCATTCGCGAACCGCATCGACCTGGGTCGAGCTAGTGTATCCGATGTAGATGTGACTGAAGAGGAGAATGAGCATCAGGAGTGCGGGAACGCTCAGCCAGATGTAGAGCTCGGAGCCCAGTCGAGTCATCAGCAGAAACGCCACGGAGGACGCCAGGATCGAGACGGCAAGCCCTGCCATCAGTCCGGTCACGGCGATGAAGGCCCCTTCCTGTCGTTCGATCGGGGCATCCGGCGTCACGTCACGGCCGAGCTTCCAGCCAATCAGATGAACCAGACCGCCCAGTGCACCGAATGCAGCAGCGAACAGCCCCGGGTGGGGCCAGACGATGACGTGGCGGGACACCCAGGCCCAGCAGATGGTGATTAGGACTACACTGCCTACCAAAGGCCATAGACAGTCGTTGAGGAACTCGGCCTGGCTCCGCCGATTGTCCACCAAAAAGCTTCGTTCCGTGTTCTGCTTGGGTACCGGCCGATTCGCATGGACATAGGCAATCGCGCGTATCGCCCAGGCAAAGGCGACCAGGACGAAGCAGACCGTGAGGGCTCGCTGGAGGAGCCATCCCCCAAACGCGCTGGGCGTCCAGGCAACGATCGTCGCGAGAGCGATGGGCGCCGATAGGGCGCCGATCAGCGGCGGCAACAGCACCAACCAGGTGAGGAAAAGATTTCGCAGGTAGGTGGCGATCAGAGTCCAGCTGTCCGCCGATAGGAGGCCGAGGCGAGGACTCAGGTAATTACTGTAGGTCCGGAGATGCCAGACAGGTGTGGGCTCAGGCTCGAGCGGGCGGCGAGTCGGCGTCGCCAGTTGCCTCAGGACCTCCGGGAGGCCCGCATATCGGATCCAGGCACTGAGCCACCCGCCTAGATAGCCTCCGCCTGAGACGGTCGAGAGGTAATGGAATTGGTCGAGAATGCCGTACCGAGCGAGTCCCTCGACCACACCAAGGGCAAAAGTGGCGCTGCGGATGCCGCCGCCGGAAAGACACAGGGCGGTAAGGCGGCTCCGGTGCACCTTCGCATACAGCGCCTTGAGTCGCCGGTCGTAGATCTTTTCCAACTCGAAGAACGTGTCTTCGAGAATGAGGCGATTCCGGATCGGGCAGCTGCCGGGCGTCAAGCAGGGTACCTCCAAGTAATCCAACGTCTGCGACCTGAACCTGATGCCGGCGAAGATGCGCTCACTATAAAGGCCGGGGTCGAGAAGAGCGTTGTTCAAGTGCTCCGTCAGCACCGCCCGAAGAGCATCCGGGTCCGCCTCGGGGCCAAGAGTCACCAGATGCCCCACCAGCGGGGCGAACTGGCCTCTGGCCAGCCGCCTCGAGGCGCGGTCCTTCCCATCCCGCAGCCGAGCAGCGAGGCGCACCGGCTCGAGAATCTGCTCCGGCGTAAAGCGCCAGTCGTAGGAAGGTTCGATCGGTTGCCCGGTGAGAGCGGTGAACTCCTGCTCGAGCACCTCGCACAGCGGAACCGTGGGGTCGGGCGGCTGAGGAAGCTCAGCCGCCTGGGGCGGAGCAGTGTCTTGCGCCGTCACGGGGTCGGTTCGCCGTAGCCGCGGGCCATACCCGTAGCGGTGATGACCATCAGGACGACAATTCCAGCCTGCCAGAAACTGATGCGTGCGAGCGTCGGCGCGGCCTGCGTGTCAGGTGCTTCGCCGCGGCGCACGTGGGTGCGCCAGCCCATCAGCGTCACGACCGGACGGATCTCGAGGATCAGGATGATGCCGAGGAGCACCATCTTGGTGAGAAAGAGATGGTTGTGGAGGTAGTACGCGCTGCCTTTTTCCCACCCGCCGAAGGCGCGGACCAGGCCGCTTGCGATCCACAGGATGGCGGCTAGGGCCCACCAGTTGTCCGCCGCGAACGTGCGGCGCAAACCCGGTACGTCCAGCTCGCTGCGAAGCGCTCGGCCCCGCGCCCACACGGCGCCGAGACCGACGCCCAGGCCGAGCAGGTGAATGGCGGCGAGGAACCAGCGCATCGGACGTGACCTCGGTGAGGGAGAGCAGGCGACGCCAGCCGGGAAAGCTACGACTCCCGGGAGCGGCGTCTACCGTGGGTGGGTGGCCGATCCGGTCGCGATGCCTGAAATTGACAGCACGAACGGTCGTGCTATTTTAGCAGCATGTCCAAGGGCGCCGCCACCCGCCAGAGCATCCTCAGCCACGCCGCCGGCCTCGCCAGCCAGGTCGGCCTGACGGGCCTCACCATCGGCGGCCTGGCCGACGACCTTCGGCTCTCCAAGAGCGGGCTGTTCGCCCATTTCCGCTCCAAGGAAGCCCTGCAGGTAGAAGTCCTCGAGCATGCCGCGGCCCGGTTCACCGATGAGGTCGTCCGGCCGGCCCTGCGGAAGCGGCGGGGCGCTCCCCGGATGCGGGCGCTGTTCGAGCGCTGGCTGGCCTGGGAGCAGGCGGAAGTACTGCCCGGCGGCTGCGTGTTCGTGGCGGCGGCGAGCGAGCTGGACGATCGGCCGGGACCGGTGCGCGATGCACTGGTGACGCTGCAGCGCCAATGGGTTGACGTCCTCGCGCGGTCGTTCCGCTACGGGATCGAGGAGCGACAGTTTCGCGCCGACGCCGATCCCGAACAGTTCGCCCAGGACCTGTACGGAATCATGCTCGCATACCACCACCATGCACGCCTCCTGGCCGATCCGCTCGCTGAGCGCCGGGCCCGTCGGGCGTTTCGCCGTCTGCTGGAGGACGCGCGTCGATGAGAGGGCTCCGCTCCGGCTTCCGTGCGCTCCAAGCGATTTCGCCTGCGGCCGCGGCGTGGCTCGCGGAGCGGCTGTTCTTTACCCCGCCGCGTCAGCGAAGCGAGCTACCCCCTGCGATCGAGGCGCTGCTCGCGCGAGCGAGGCGGTTCGAGCTCCGAGTCGAGCGGCGGCGGGTAGTTGGCTGGCGGTGGGGCGAGGGACCTTCGGTGTACCTGGTGCACGGCTGGGGATCGCGTGCGAGCCGGCTGCTCGGGCTGGCTCCGCCCT
>JBKPOS010000182.1:0-13785 GCA_046733215.1 Gemmatimonadota bacterium | reverse complement strand
GGGGCGCCGTGATCTCGGTACAGCCCGTCGGTCGTCAACGGCGCCAGCGTCGCCTGGATGCGGATCGGCATTATCCCGATCAGGACGACGTGGATGTAGTGCGGGTGGCCTTCCAGGCTTCCGATGTGCCGCCGCTCGGCGTCAGCGTTCTCAAGCCCAGAGCGGGTGCCGAGCCGCAGCTAGGTCCCGTCCGCGCGGACAGGAGGCGCCTGCGGAACGAGTTGGTCGATGTTACAGTTGGGCCGGGTGGAGCGATCACCCTTGAGGACCGCGGTTCGGGAGAACGGTATTCCGGACTGCTGCGGCTGGAAGACGAGGCAGATGCCGGCGACACGTACACCTTCTGTCCCGGGCGGCCGCGGAATTTCCGCCGCAGTACGGAACCGGTTCGAACCCGAGTTCTCGCGCGCGGACCGCTGGTCGGTGTGCTCGAATGCCGATGGCACTTTGCGGGTGCGGCTGTGCAGGTGCGGCTCGTTCTTCGGGTCCACGCCGGAAGCTCATTGCTCCACCTTCGGCTGGAGCTGGACAACCGTGGGAATGATCACCGACTGCGCGCCCGCCTTCCGACCGGACTCGCGGGAACCACATTGCTCACCGGCACTCAGTTCGGCGCCGTTCGCCGAGCGCCGGTCCGCTTCGATCCCCGCGACTTTCCCGACGAGACGCCGGTTTCTACGTCTCCGGTGCATCGCTTCGTCGCCGCGGCGAACGATTCCCGTGGCCTCGCATTGCTCCTGCCCGAGTTTGGAGAGGTCGAGTGGACGCCGGATGGCGAGGTTGCTCTGACTTTGCTGCGCGCAGTTGGCCAGCTGTCTCGTGGTAACCTGACCACTCGCCGCGGGCACGCCGGCTGGCCCGAGTCAACTCCTCTTGCTCAATGCCATGGCAGGCAGGTGGTCGAGCTTGCGATCGCGCCGGTGGGCGAATCCGCGCTGGAACGACCAGACCAGATCCTCGCCTTATGGGAAGATGCGTTCCTCCCCGTCCAGGCATTCTGGCTGCCCGACGCAACCAACCTCAGTCTCTCGACCGACAGCATCGCACTCGAGGGAGAAGGCTTGGTGTTGTCCGCTATCAAGCCGGCTCAGGAAAGTCCCGAGAACGTGGTGTTGCGCTGTTATAACGCTCGGGCCAAGGCTGTGGAGGGTTGCTGGCGCTTCGGTCGGCCGCGAAGCCAGGCGTGGCGGGTGCGTGCCGACGAACGTGGTGCGGCCGAGGCCCGCCTGACGGAGGAGGGCCGGGCGCTTCCATTCCGAGCCGAGCCGCTGGCCTGGATAAGCCATCTCGTACGCCGGTGACGGTTGCAGCTTCGCGGCGCCCAAGTCCCTGATTTGAGGGCCGCCGGCGCTGCCGCAAGCAACCCGGTTCTGCTAAGTTGGCGCATGTCTTTCCTTCGTGTCGCGGCCGCAGCCGCGCTGGCGCTACCTGTCGTTCCGCCGTCTTCGACAGCCCCACCACGACCGCGCCTGGTTGTGCTGATCGCCGTGGACCAGATGCGGGGCGACTACTTCAAACGGTTCGAGCCTCAGCTGTCGGGTGGGTTCGCCCGGTTCTGGCGCGACGCTGCCTTCTTCGAACAGGGGCGGCAGGACCACGCCGTGACAGAGACGGCACCCGGGCATTCGACCATGCTGTCGGGGCGCTGGCCGGCGCACACCGGAATCTTCAATAACCTGTTCGGCGTCACGGACCCCACAACGCCGTTGCTCGAGCTCAAAGACTCCGGGCAGGGCGCATCGCCCCGAAATTTCCGTGGCACGACGCTGTACGACTGGCTCCGCGCCTCCGATTCCGCCTCCAGAGTGCTCTCTGTCTCACGTAAGGATCGGGGCGCCATCCTGCCGGTGGGCCGGAGCCGCGGCGACGTGTACTGGTTTGACCACGGCATTTTCACTACCAGCACCTGGTACCGCAGCGAAGACACATTGCCTGGATGGGTCCGGGAGTTCAACGCTGCAGATCCGGTGCGCAAGCTGGCCGGCTCGACCTGGTCCTTGCTGTTGCCGGATTCCGCCTACTCCGAGGTCGACAGCGTGCCGTTCGAAGCGGGGGGCGGACCGATAACGTTTCCCCACCAGCTTTCGCCCAACGTGGACGCGGCTGTTCTCCAGATTGTCGCGTTCCCGGTCATGGACTCGCTGACCCTCGCCTTCGCGCTCCGGGGCGTTGAGCGCTTGCGACTCGGTCAGGGAAAAGCCACCGATCTCCTGGTTGTGTCCCTTTCCACCACGGATGCCGTCGGGCATGCCTGGGGACCCGACTCGCGCGAGCTGCACGATCAGGTGCTGCGGGCTGATCGCCTGCTCGGACGGTTTATGGACTCGCTCGCAACACTGATTCCGCGCGGGGCGACCATTTGGGCCCTGACCGGTGATCACGGGATCACTTCAATGCCTGAGCTCGCCAGCAGCAAAGGCGCGCGCGCCGGCCGAGTGTGGCCCACGGATGCTCTCAACGAGTTGGCGCAAGCCGTCGGCGATAATCAGTCCTTCGGCTTCGAGGACGGACTCTTGTTCGCCAATGTCACTCGGCTGCGTTCCCGGGGGGTGAACCTGGACAGTCTTGCCACTGCGATGGCAGCGAAGGTTAAAGCGCTTCCCGGCGTCCACCAGGTCTACACGCCCAAGACCTTGCGCAGCGCATCCGGATCCGACACCGGGGCAGTGCTCTGGCGCCGTACGATCCCGGATGATATTGGCTGGCTTTTCTGTGCCACTCTCGAGTCCGGGTTCGTGTGGTCACCCGGACGTGTGATCGCTGAACACGGTAGCACAAGCCTCAACGATCAGTGGGTACCCATTGCATTCATGGGTCCGGGATTCGTATCGCGCCACTTCACCGAGCCGGTGAGCACCACCGACATTGCGCCAACGCTGGCGAAGGTGCTCGGTGTGAAACCGTCCGAAAAGCTCGATGGACACACTCTCACCGAGGCGCTGGCGGGAGGCGGTCGGTGACGGAATCGGTGTATCCGCCGCTTCCGTGCTTTCCCTGTCCCCACCAATCCTCTTGCTGCGCCTTCGGCGTTACCCTGAGCGACTCGGAGGCGGACGCTATCGCGCGCGCTCACGGCGCCAACGTGATCTACCGGACTCGCTGGGGCGAATGGCGGACCCGTGTTCGCAATCGGCGTTGCGTGTTCCTGATCGAGAATCGCTGCACGATTCATGGCCAGGACTACTACCCCGCGGTCTGTCGCGGCTTCCCTTGGACCGATGCGGAGACCGGTGGACCTTATGAGTTTGATCGGACCATTTGCCCGGAGTTCGTGACCCATCCTGAGTTGGTCCAATTGGGAAAAGCGTGAACGGTGAACAGTGAACGGGGGTGGCCTTTCAGGCATCGCGATGCTGGTCGGCTGCTCTTCCTGCTCACTGTTCACTGTCCACTGTTCACGCTGTTAACGGCGACAATGTCTGCGCAAACCTCCTCGTCTTCCGACCTCGCCCGCGTTCGCAAGATTCTTCAATCCGTTCCTCTCATCGACGGCCACAACGATCTCCCGTGGCGAATCCGGGCCGAAGTAAAGCCTCCCCGAGACGTCGCGGCCTACGATCTGCGGCAGCATACCAGCGGACATACCGATCTTGCCCGCTTGGCGGCGGGCCGGGTGGGGGCCCAGTTCTGGTCGGTCTACCTCCCCGGTGATATCAAGGACAGCGGATACGCGAGGGTACAGCTGGAGCAGATCGACATTGTCCGGCGGGTGATCGCTCGGTACCCGGACCGCCTTGCACTCGCGCTCACGGCGGCGGACATCGAACACGAGTTCAAGCAGCATCGCATCGCGTCCTTGATCGGCATGGAGGGTGGCCACGCGATCGAGAACTCACTCGGCGCGCTCCGGGTTTATTACAGCCTCGGCGCCCGGTACCTGACCCTGACGCACAATGTCACGACGGACTGGGCCGATGCTGCGCTCGATTCGGCACGCCACGGTGGGCTAACGCCGTTCGGGCGCGAAGTGGTGCATGAGATGAACCGTCTGGGGATGCTGGTCGACCTGTCCCACGTCTCGCCGGCCACCATGAGCGCCGGCCTCGACGCTACCGAGGCTCCGGTGATCTTCTCACACTCCGCGGCTCGAGCCCTGGTGGATCATCCGCGCAATGTGCCCGATTCGATCCTCCGGAGACTCGATGCCAACGGCGGCATGGTGATGGTGACGTTCGTTCCCGCCTTCGTCTCGGCCGAGGCGGCGGCGGTAGACCTGCGCCGCATGGCGAGGGAAAAAGAGCTCAAGCTTACGGTTCCAGATACGGCGGAGCGTCGCAAGGCACTCGAAGCCTGGAATCGTGAGAATCCCGAACCTCGGGCTACCCTGGCGCAGGTGGCGGACCACATCGAGCACATCCGGCAGGTCGCAGGGAGCGACCATGTCGGGATCGGAAGTGATTTCGACGGAATCGACCGCGTCCCCATTGGTCTCGAGGACGTCTCCCACTTCCCCGATCTGTTCGCCGAGCTGGTCCGACGCGGCTGGAGTGACGACGACCTGAAGAAGCTCGCGGGACGCAATCTGCTGCGAGTCCTGCACCAGGCGGAGACGGTCGCTCAGCGGCTTCAGCGTGAGCGGGAGCCCTCTACGAAAACCATAGAAGAGCTCGACCACGCTGATCGCCGATAGCTGACTGATAGCTGATAGCTACCTTCCCGCACGCCAGAATACGCCTGCAAAGACCACCGCTATCGTCGCAAACGCGAACCACTGAATCGCATAGCTCAGATGCGGTCCTTCATCCAGCGCCGCTGCCTCGCGGCGGCGAGGCATCTGAGGCAGTGAGCTGTCGGGGGTTTGGCGAATCACAACGCCCAGGATCGGATAGGGAAGGCGGGCTCGCAGGGCGGCCAGGTCGAGGCGTTTCCAGGTGGTCGCTCCGTCATGGACCAGTGGGGCTCCGCTGTCCGCCTCCGCTGTGAGCGCCATTGCGACGCCACGCACCAGCTGCTGTCCTGGCTCATCCAGGCGCGCCGCTGCTGGTGGAAGCGTGACCGCATCCGGCGACGGCACAAAGCCGCGCTCGACGAGCACGGCGGTATCCCCCGCAGCCGTAAGCTTGAGGGGAGTTACCAGCGCCACGCCCGGAAGCTCACGAAGGGCCTGCGTCCGAAGGACCAGTTCGTGGCTGCGGTCATAGACGCCGAGCGCGCGGACTCGGCGGCCGTCCAGCGAACCGGTGCCCCGCCGCACAACATCGATTTCAGGAGCGTTCCGATGGTGCACGATCGCGGCGTTGTTGGCCAGTCGTTCGGCTCGACGCTGCAGTTGCCAAACCCCTAGTCGAACGGCGAGCACGGCGAAGGCAAGCAAACCTGCGATCAGGAAGATGCGGGCCCGCACCGACATACGGCGGCGTCCGGGGCTTCCAACTGGCTCCGTGACGTGCATCATCGCGTCAATGTGATCATCTCTCGCAAATGTAAGCTGAAGAATGATTGGCGAGCCGTCCACCACGGGGGGGACGGTTGCTTTAACTCGGGGGGCAGTGCTCTTTCATTCCTGGCGTGACCAGGACGCTACCACGAGGGTCATTCGCTCGGAATCCCGTGCCGCCTGCAGCTGGCGGGTTCGCTCAGACGAAAAGGATAGATGCCTACTCGCGCTCGATTAGCCTCGATCGTCGCTTGGCTTATGCCAACGCTGGCCGCAATCCTCGCCGGGGGTTGCGGAGGGAACGACATCACGCTTCCTGCGGAAGGCGTTCCCAAAACGATCACGATCGTGAGTGGAGATGGGCAGAGCAGCGCTATCGGGAGCACGCTGCCCGATCGCCTGATCGTGCGCGTCACCGATTCGCGTGACGAGGCGGTGGCGAATCAGCCGGTCACCTTCAGCGCTGGTAGCGGCGGATCTCTTAGTCCCATCACAGCCACGACCGCGGCGGACGGCACAGCAGGCACGCAGTGGACGCTGGGACCGGGTGCGGGTGTACAGCAAGCTACTGCTCTGGTAACCGGCGACCATGCGCCGGCCAACCTGTCAGTTACGTTCCGCGCGTCCGGTCTCACCGCGGCACCCGCCAAGCTCGAGAAGGTGGCGGGTGACAATCAGAGCGCCGCTGCCGGCACGCCCGTCCCGGCCACCCCAGCGGTGAAGGTGACCGACGCCGGTGGGAATCCGGTCAAGGATGTGCTCGTCAATTTCGCCGTCACCGATGGTGACGGCGCCGTGCAGCCCACCGGACCGGTGCCGACCGATGCCAACGGGGTGGCAACCGTCTCATCCTGGACCCTGGGCAACGATCCCGGTCAGAACCTGCTCACGGCGACGATTTCGGGATCGGGGGTGACCGGCAATCCGGCGGTGTTCACTGCAACGGCACGGGTGGGAAGCGCGAACAAGCTGGTGTTTACCACTCAACCAAGCAATGTCGGCGTCAATTCACCGATTAGCCCGGCTGTTACGGTTCAGGTTCAGGATGCGGTCGGTAATCTCGTCAGTTCGAACGCACAGGTCGTGATCACTCTGGGCGGCAACCCGACCGGCGCAACACTGAGCGGAACCACCACGCGCGCCGCGGCCGGCGGCACGGCCACGTTCGACAACCTCCGCATCAACAAGGCCGGAACTGGCTACACGCTGACGGCGACCAGTCCATCCGGCTTGATCGGCGCATCGAGTGCGGCGTTCAACGTTACGAATCCGGGCCCCACCGCGAACGGCGATACCTACCCGGTCAACGAAGACGGCGTCCTCAACGTCCCGGCGCCGGGTGTGCTCGGCAACGATACCGATCCCAATGGCGATCCGCTCACGGCGATCAAACAAAGCGATCCAACGAAAGGAACGCTCACGTTCAAGTCGGACGGATCCTTCACGTATACGCCGAACCCAAACGTCAATGGGTCCGACTCGTTCACCTATGTGGCCAACGATGGCACCCAGAACTCGGGTGCGGCCACGGTCACGATCAATGTGACCCCGGTCAACGATGCGCCAAGCTTCACGGCGGGCCCTGATCAAAGTGTGAATGGAGCGCTTCAGGCAGTGACGGTCACGAACTGGGCAACCAATATCAGCGCCGGTCCGCCCGATGAAGCCGGCCAAGCGCTGACTTTCATAGTGACGACCGACAACGATGCGGCGTTCGTGCCCGGCCATACACCCGCCATCGATGCAGCAGGCACGCTGACGTTCCAGACCGCCACCCTAGTCACGACGGTGAACGTGACCGTCAAACTCCAAGACAGTGGCGGCACCGCCAACGGCGGCGAGAATACCAGCGCATCGCAACAGTTCACTATCACCATCAACCCCTGACCGGCGGAGACAGCTCTCGACGCCCCCCTGCCACGCCCCTCGATTTGCTGATGTAGCGCAGCCTCGACGACGGTCGGCCTCGGCGTTGTAAGCCTTAAATCTGCAACAACTTAGGTCAGTAGAACCGAGGCACGGAAACTGCCCGTCGTCGCTCCCATGTCCCTCGCTCGCAAAGCCTTAGCTGCATTCCTCACCCTCAGCGCCATTGGCGGCGTCGGGTGCGGAGGCAGCGACCTCACGCTCCCCAACGAAGGCGTGGCTGCGAAAATCGCGATCACGCAAGGGAACGGTCAGAACGGGACCGTATCCACGCTCTTGCCCGCCCGGCTGGTCGTGAAGGTGACCGATTCGCGGGGCCAGCCGGTTCCTGATCAGCGTGTGGACTTCACCGTCGCCGCGGGAGGGGGCAGCGCGGCTCCGACATCGGCCACTACCGGCGCCGACGGCCAGGCAGGCGCGACCTGGACGTTGGGGCCCGCGGCAGGTGCGCAGAGCCTGACGGCGACTGCCGTGGGCAATGGTGCCCCGTCCAATCTCAGCGTCGCCTTCGCGGCTTCGGCGCTGACCTCTGCCCCGGCCAAGCTGACCAAGGTCGCCGGCGACGGCCAGACCGCGTCGGCAGGAGCAACCGTCGCGACTCCACCCGCGGTCAAGGTTACCGACGCGGACGACAATCCGATTCAAGGTGTGCTGGTGACCTTCGCGGTGACCGGTGGAGGCGGGGCTGTCGCTCCGACGACCCCGGTAGCAACCGGCGCAAACGGCATCGCCGCGGTCAGCTCATGGCGGCTGGGCCCCGTCGCCGGCCCCAACCAACTCACCGCAACCGTTGTGGGAGCCGGGGTCGCGGGGAGTCCCGCCGTGTTCATCGCCACCGGAGCTGTTGGAGGGGCGAACCGCCTGGTGTTCAGCGTGCAACCGGTAAACGCAGCGGTCGGGACGCCGATCACACCGGCCGTAGAGGTGCAGATTCAGGATGCCAGCGGGAACCCGGTCACCTCAGCGACCAATCCGATCACGATTTCGCTCGGCACGAATCCGGGCAACGCTGCGTTGGCGGGAATGACTACGGTCAACGCCGTCGCCGGCGTCGCGAAGTTCTCCAACCTGAGTATCAACAAGCCCGGTGCAGGCTATACCCTGACGGCGACCAGTACGTCCGGGCTCACCGGCACGACCAGCAGTGCGTTCGACGTGGTGAATGCAAGCTCGACCACGACGATTACGGGCATCAGTCCCCGCAGCTCGGTTGTCGGTCAGCCCTACACCGTGACGTTCACCGTTGCTGCCGCACCACCGGCAACGGGCACGCCGACCGGGGTCGTCACCGTAAGCGACGGTGCCGACGGGACCTGCACCGGAAATGCTCCGAGCGGAAACTGCATCCTCACATCCACCACCGCTGGAGCGAAAGCAGTAGTCGCGACATACGCCGGCGACGGCGACTTCGCCGGCAGTCCTTCCCCCGCGGTCACGCACCAGGTGGAGGCTGCGGCCACCACTGCGTCGATCACCAATGCTCCGACAACGTCCTTCTTCGGCGAGCCGATTACGGTGCAGTTCTCGGTGAGTGTCAATCCACCGGGAGCGGGAAGGCCGGTGGGCAATGTTACCGTGACCTATCAGAACGCCGGCAGCTGCACAGCTCCGCTGACCGCGGGTCAGTGCTCGTTTACACCGACAGCAGCAGGAACGAGGAATCTCAGGGCCATCTTCGTACCAACCACCGCGGATTTCGACGGCGACCAGAGTCCGAACGTCTCGCTCACGGTAAATCGGGCGACGACGTCGACGACCCTGAGCTCGAGCAAGAATCCGGCGAACGCGGGCGAGTCGATCACCTTCACTGCCGTCGTGACCGTGACGCAGGGGCAGGGAACACCAACCGGCAACGTCATTTTCAGGGATGGCAACAGCACCTTCGCTTCGGTACCACTCGCTGGGAATGGCTCGGCGCAGGCTGCCACGACCTTCGGCGCCGGCCAGCACACTGTGACCGCTGAGTACGTCGGCGACGGGAACTTCAGCGGCAGCACATCGCCGGCTTTAGTCCAGGTGATAAATGCGGTGAATCAGGCGCCCGTGGCTCAGCCAGACGCATATTCCACGAACGAGAATACCCCGCTCAACGTAGGAGCTCCGGGCGTCCTTTCGAACGATTCCGACCCGGAAAACAGTCCGCTGACCGCGCAGCTCGTGGCAGGTCCCCAGCAGCACCCGACGAGCTTCGTACTGAACCCAGATGGCTCGTTCAGCTACACTCCTTCGGCCGATTTCATTGGCTCTGACTCGTTCACTTATCGGGCCAGCGATGGGACGCTTACCTCTCAGACCGTGACAGTGACGCTCACGGTGAACCTCGTCAACCACGCGCCGAGCTTCAGCCTGGCTGGCAGCAACATCTCGGTCAACGCGACTGACGGCGCGCAGACCGTGTCCAACTGGGTCAGCAATATCAGCCCTGGGCCGCCGAACGAATCCGGTCAGACCGTTTCGCTCAACGTGTCGAACGACACGCCGGGCGCGTTTGGACTGCTCGGCCTCGGGGGCCAACCGGCAATCGACGCCAACGGCACCTTGACGTTCACACCTAATCCATTGGCCGGCGGCACCACTGTCACCGTCACGGTGACGGCGACGGACAACGGCGGCACCGCCAACGGCGGTCAGGATACGAGCGCCCAGACCTTCACTATCACGATTAACTGACGGCCGCTTCGATCACACCCTCTAGCATGCCTTGGCACGATTGCGTAACGTCCAACGCAACTTTCTAGCAATTCATTGTCAGAGTCTTTCGAGACTCTCAGTCAACCAGCCGGTTGCTCGGCGGTCGTGGCCGCTATGGCTCGTTGTAAGCCCGGCATCGGACGTCTCTCCCCCTTTGCCTGGGGAGCGCTCCCGCTTGCGCTAGCATGCAACGCGGGCGATTTGACGCTGCCCGCCGAAAATCAGCCCGCCGCTCTCACCTCGCTTCAAGGCAACGCCCAAGTCGCAATCGTGGGAGGCACGCTTCCGGAATCGCTCGTCGTCCGGGTCACCGACGCGCGTCGGCTTCCGGTCCCGCAGGTTCGGGTCGCCTTCGTTCTGATGACTCCCTCCGCCGGCGGGTCCATGACTCCAGATACGGGCGTGACGGATCAGAATGGACGGGTGGCCGCACGCTGGACCCTCGGACCACGGGCCGGATCGCAACTCGCCGAAGCGCGCCTGGTAGGGAACGACCAACTGAAAGCATCCTTCACGGCGACCGCGTCTCCCGGCTCGGTCGCAACGTTTGCCCTGGTGGCAGGGAATGAACAGACGGCGCCGGCCGGCTCGGTGCTGCCTGATTCTCTGGTCGTTCGAGCGGTCGACGGAACCGGAAACCCGGTGCCGGGCTTGCTGGTGCACTGGTCGATCACGGGAGGCGGAACCGTCAGCGCCGATCAGGTCCCGACCGGTGCCGATGGGCGCTCCGCCGTGAGGCGCACCCTCGGCACAACCGCAGGAGATCAGACGACGATTGCATCCGCGAACCAAGCGCCCGGCTCGCCGATCACTTTCGTGGCTACCGCCGCCGCCGGCAGCGTTGCTGCGTTCGCGATTACGACGCAACCGGCCTCGGTTGCATCCGCGGGAGCGCCCCTCTCTCGACAACCGAGCGTGCAGCTACGCGACAACTTGGGCAATCCGGTCCGCCAGCAGGGCCTCATGATAACCGTGGATCTCGGAAGTGGGCCCGCGGCTACTCTCGCCGGCGATCACACTCAGCCCACCGATGCCAGCGGAACTGCCACCTTTAGCGGACTCGCGATCAATGGGCCGCCAGGCTCGTACACATTGCGATTTACCGGGCAGGGGGTAAGTCCGGCCGTTTCTGATGCGATCGAACTTCGCACGGGGTCGGTGAGCGCCTCTCGGTCGAGCCTCTCCGCAGATCCGTCAAGCATCATCGTTCTCACTAACCGGAGCACTGTTACGGTGACAGTTCGCGACGCTCTGGGGAATCTCATCGAAGGTGCCACTGTCGTCCCCTCCTCGAGCGATCCCGGCACGAGCGACTTCACGCCCACATCGGCAGGAACCAACGCGAGCGGAGTGGCCACTTTTCAGTTCGGGGCGGCGGCAGCCAAGACCTATACCATTTCAGCCCGCGCGAACAATGTCGACCTGGCCGATCGCGCTTCCATTCAGGCGAGCCGTGCGTCCACCAGCACGGTGATCCGAAGCTTCAGCCCTCAAAGCTCGACCGCACTCGAACCGGTCACGGTCGCCTTCACTGTCTCCTCGTCGTCCGGTTCGGGCACGCCGTCAGGTACTGTGACCGTCAGTGACGGCAGCCAGACGTGCTCGGCGCCCGTGTCCCAAGGATCTTGCACGCTCACGCCGACCACAGCGGGCAACAAGACTTTCACTGCGAGCTACTCGGGGAGCGGCACCTTCGAGCCCAGCTCCGGAAAGCAGACCCATCCCATCGACTTGGTTCAGACGCTGGTGGCTGCGCTGATCGCGGTTCCTCCAGCCCAATCTGTCGTCGGCGAGCGCGTCACGTTTACAGCGACAATGCAGGCGCTCAACGGCATCACTGCAGTAGTTTCGGGCACAGTAGACTTTCGGGAAGGTTCCTGTTCGGGCACACAGTTGGGAAGCGGTCAGCTCAACGGGACGGGCTCTTTTCTGAGCGAAGCAAGCTTTTCGACCACTCGTCTGTCCGCAGGCAGCCATACGATCTTTGCCTGCTACCGTGGCAACGCCGCCTTCGGCGCTAGCAATCGGCTCCTGCCCTACTTTGTTGCCGCAAGGTCCTGATTGCTTCGCAGGTGCAGACTGCTCCCAAACTCTGATGGCGTTGACAGTTGACCCCTTCTGCCCGGCAGGCTAGAATGGGTCGCCGCGCCCTGGTGGTGAAACTGGTAGACACGCTATCTTGAGGGGGTAGTGCCGAAAGGCGTCGCGGTTCGAATCCGCGCCAGGGCATATCCGTCGTCTACAAGTTGCCACTGTAGCTCAGCGGTAGAGCACCCGATTCGTAATCGGGCGGTCGTCGGTTCAAGTCCGACCAGTGGCTCTGCCGCAGAAAAGGAAAAAGAGAAAGCGCCCGCCATCTACGGCGGGCGCTCGACGTTTGTAGGATCTCAAGCTCGGTGCGGCGAGACGGCGGTCTGCGCGGTCGACGGTTGGTCCGCTGCTTGGCGCGTGGACTCGGACACCAGCAGGACCGTAAGGACCGCGATCAGCGTGAGCATCGTGCCGAGGATCGCGGCCGCAGTCCGATCGAACACGTGGCCAGGGTTTGCGGGGCTCGGCGGTGCGGGATCCGGTGCGACGGACATTGAGTGTCGGGCTTGGGTGCTGGGCGGCTGAGGAACCCCTCGCTAGGACGAAGGGCAGGAAACTTGCGACCTCCGCCGGACTGACTGGGCACAAATCGGGCCCCGGGCCCCAGCCTGGTGATCTGGGCCTTTCTTCTTGCTTTACAAGTACTTAACAGCTGTTTGCACACCCCTGCAAAGGGTGGCGGTGGCCGCAATAACCACCGTCTGTCGGCAGTTTGCGCCGACCGTGCGGCTTCAGTTTCCGCCTGAGTTCGTTGATCTTTGCACGGCTGGGCCGCCCGTCGGCCCTCCCTTTCCGAGGCCAAGACGTGACTCGCTGCTCGTTCCTGCTGGCATTCACCTGCGTGCTCTCGGCCTGCGCGGCCGGAGAACCGGTGGACCCGACCCCGCCCGGCCTGGCCCACGTGGCCAGTCTCTCCCTGCGGACACCGCGGGACACAGTCTACGTCAGCGATACCTTGACTCTCAGTCTCGAGGCCAGAGATAGCGCCGGCAATCTCCTCACCGGACGGTCGGTCAACTGGAAATCAAGCGACACAACGATCGCCAAGGTCTCGCCCCTCGGCATAGTGACGGGGGTCGAGGGTGGCAAGGCGACCGTCACTGCCGCAACCGGCGACCAGGTAGCGACTGTCAACGTCGCCGTTCGAAGGCTGGTCTTCTCTGTGAACGTGGTCCCCGACGCCATCTGTCTCCGGAAAGGGTTTGCGACGTCCCTGGCAATCACGGCCTTCGACTCGCTGGGTAACCCTCTGCCGGTTGGCTTTCGGCCGATCACCTGGGGCACGAGTGACGGGCTCATCGTGAGCATAACACCTCAGCCCAATGATTCCGCCACGGTCCTTGGGGCGTCCCCCGGGACCGCCTCCGTCTTCGGCTCGATCCTCGGAATCGCGGACACGACAACCTTTGTGGTGGATCCTTCTCCGCTCGGTCAGCCTCTCGTTTGCGATACCGGGGGATGACCCAGCAGGTCGTCCCCGCAGCGCACGACTCGTACGCCGCTCTTCGTTTCCCCGATTTCCGTCGCTTCATCGCCAGCGTTGTCACCCTCACGGTCGCGACTCAGATCCAGGCGGTCGTCGTTGGGTGGCAGATCTATGCTGTTACGAAGGACCCGCTGTCGCTCGGGCTCGTTGGTCTCGCCGAAGCGGTACCCTTCATCGCCATCGCGCTGTTTGCGGGACACGTCGCGGATCGAAC
>JBKPOS010000181.1:0-35571 GCA_046733215.1 Gemmatimonadota bacterium | reverse complement strand
GTCCGATCCGTCCGGGATCCACCCAGCCGCGAACGCGGACAACGTCCGGGCCCAGGGGACTCTTTTTCGCTACTGCTCCGGTCGAAGCGTCGAACCAGGGCGTCTCGAGATATCCGTCGCGAACCTCGATCCGGGATACCGGGATCGAATCATCCCGAAGCGCTTGAGCGAGCCGTTGGGTTGCTGTGTCGGGTCCCAGTCGAATCTCTGCCGAGGGCGTGCCGAGCATCGGTGAGTAGGCGGGACGGGTAGTTGAGAGAAAGCATCCGCCAGCGAGTACCGCAGATGCGACTGTCGGCCATCCGCGCACGTGGTCTTAGTCCCTGTGCGGCGGGGTGCCCGGCGAGTGAGTATGCGGCGCGGCCGGAGGCGAGTCGGTGGGGATCGATGTCGAATCTGCAGCCGGCTCCGGATCTCCATGGGAATGGTCGGCGTCATCATCGTGGTGATGCTCGGCGGCTTCTTCTCCCTCATGGTGATGCGCCTCGCCTGCGCCATGGACGTGGCCTTCACCCCGATTTTCCAGCTCTTGTCTCATGGTCGCGTTGGATACGCCCGCGGCGTGCTCGAAGACGAGTTTGCCGCCGTGATGGCCCGTGTTGGCCAGGAAGCCGAGGCCAACGATAGAGAGCAGCAGCGTGGCGATCCGCTCGCCCTGTCCCATCTTGCGATCGCGCCACAGACGCCAGACCAGCACCACGGCAAAGATCCCGAGCGTATAGAGGGCGAGGTGTTCGTGCTCCTCCATCAGCTCATGAATGGCGTTGCCGTGATCGATAACGCCTTCGACTTGAAGGCCGGCGATCACCGCGGCGCCTGCGCCGAGCGATCCGATCAGCAGCAGGACAAGACTGGTCCGGCGGAGAGCATCATTCTTTCGCGCCACTCCAACCAAATCGAAAATCACCGCGATCGGAAGAATTGCCACTGGCAATGCCACGAGCATCGCGTGGATACGGGGCCAGTCGTAGCCGAGCATCTGAGCTCCGGAAGGACGTGAGCCGTGAACGGTAAGCGCCGCCTAGGCCAGGTCCAAGGGGACCGGCGGATCGACCGAGTAGTCGTAAAACCCCTTTCCGGTCTTCCGGCCGTGCAGGCCTGCCAATGTCATGCGACGGAGCAATGGAGGCGCCGCGTATCGACTCTCGCGGTATTCGTCGAACATGATCTCAGCGATGCGTACCGTCGTGTCTATCCCGACGAAGTCGAGAAGCGTGAACGGCCCCATCGGGTAGCCGCAGCCGAGTCGCATGGCGAGGTCGAGATCGGCTATGGTCCCCACGCCACGCTCGAGCGCCCGGGCGGCGTCCAGCAGGTAGGGAATCAGGAGGAGATTCACCAGAAAGCCCGGCGTATCCTTGGCAACGACCGTTTGCTTGCCCAGGCTCCGCGCGAACTCCAGGCTTCGGTCCAGAGTCTCCCGGCTGGTCGTGAGCGCGCGAACCACTTCCACCAGCGGCATCAGCGGCACGGGATTGAAGAAGTGCAGGCCGACAAAGCGGTCCGCTCGCGCAGTCGCTGCGGCCATCGCGCCGATGGTGAGGCTCGAGGTGTTCGACGCAAAGATGGTGTGGGGTGGACATTTGCCGTCCAGCTCGCGCCAGAGCCGGTTCTTGAGATCCAGGTCCTCGGTCACTGCCTCGATGACGAGGTCGCAGTCGCTGAGCGCGGCAAGCTCGGTCGTGAAGGTCAGCCGAGCCAGCGCAGCCTCTTGATCGGCTGCCGTGAGCTTATTCTTGTCGACCAGCTTGGCTGACGACTTTTCGATCGAGGCCCGGCCCTTGGTGAGAGGGGCGGCCTCTATCTCCCGCACGATGGTGGTGTAACCGGAAGTTGCGGTGACCTGAGCGATCCCACTCCCCATCAAGCCGCACCCGAGCACGCCGACTTTTCGGATCTCAGGAGCCATTAGTTCCTCTGCGAGGTCCGCTGTGGCGCGGCGGGCTTGGCGACTCGATCGAGCGACGGACTTCGCCCAGGATCGCATCCAGAATTCCGGGTACGCGCCTGGGCAGCTGGTGGGCCGGCTTCACTGCTCCGGTCTCCAGGCTATCGAGCACGCGTTCGAGCCCGAGCAAGACCCGGGCGGGTACCGGCCGATAGCGGCGCAGAGTGGCATAGCTCACGCCGAGCGCAACCGGCACAGGAATTAGCGCAACCGGAAGGAGCGCACTCAGTGCGACCAGCGCGGTCGTGGCGCCGGCCCCTAATGTGAGTGCGGTTGCGCTTCCTCCCAGGTAAGCACTTCGGATCGGCCGCACGCTGGCACGCAAGGCCACGTGACAAAAGTCCGACTCGAGCGGTGTTATCGTCGCGGTGACAAGCTCCGCCTTTGAAAGCATGAACGGACGCGATCCCGAGCCGAACGCAGCAGTAGACCGGCGAATCGCCGCGGAAATTCCGCCGAGAGGTTCCCAACTGATACGGCCGGGCTGCTGCCGCTGCACCACCAGCAGCTCGTTCTGCTCGATCCAGCGGAGCAGCGCGCGGGTCACGCCCTCGGGATCGCCACGGACAACTCGATAGGAGCCGACCTCCGCGGGACCCGCCACGCGATCCAGGAAGCCGGGAGCGCTCTGATCCGGCGGGCGGGACTGCTCCTCCAGCATGGCCTGCTGGAGATAGCGGCGCGGGATGCCGACCTCCTGGCCCAACGCCATCACGTCATCCGGGGAGAGTTCGTCGCCGATCTCTCGATCGGCCGTCTGAAGCTCCGCGGCGCGGCGGATGATCCGGTCGAGCGCTGCACGGTCGATCGGGCCGGGCGTGCTACTCATCGGGGTCTGGGTTTGCTTTCCGTGCCTCAACCCGCAGCCGGCTCATCAGATCCTTGAGTTCCTGGGCCGGCATGCCGCTCTCGGATGGGTCGGCCGGAAGAGCTTTGCGAGCCGAGCCGACCGTCCCCTGTGTGCCTGCCGGAGCCGAGACGGGTGACGCGTCAGCCGGCAAGGCGCTGCCCGCCGCTTGCTGGAAGAACGGGCGGAAGAGATCAATGGGCAGCGGGAAAATCGTGGTGGAGTTGTTCTCCGCGGCGATTTCGGCGACGGTCTGTAGATAACGCAGCTGTAGCGCGTTCGGCTCGGTGCCGAGGGTGTGCGCGGCCTGAGCGAGCGTCTGCGAAGCCTGAAGCTCGCCCTGCGCGTTGATTACCTTGGCCCGGCGCTCCCGCTCTGCCTCCGCCTGGCGGGCCATGGCCCGCTTCATCGTTTCGGGAAGGTCGACATCCTTCACCTCGACGGCAGAGACCTCAATGCCCCAGGGATCGGTCCGTTCGTCGATGATCCGCTTCAGAATGGCGTTGATCTTTTCCCGATCAGCGAGCAGCTCGTCCAGCTCGACCTCACCCAGCACGGATCGGAGCGTGGTCTGGGCCAGCTGGCTCGTCGCGTACAGGTAATCCTCTATTTCAATCACCGCCTTGCCCGGGTCCATGACCCGCATGTAGAGCACGGCGTTCACCTTTACCGAGACATTGTCGCGGGTGATCACATCCTGCGGCGTGATGTCCAGGGCCACGATCCGAAGCGAGATTCGCTTGGCGTGAGCGAACCCGCTCGGCACGAAGATGAGCCCGGGCCCTTTCGTGCCCCAAAAGCGGCCCAGAAAGAACGTCACCGCGCGCTCATATTGCCTGATGACGCGCAGGCTGGAGAACAAGTAGAGAACGACGACAGCAAGACCACCAATCAGCGCTTCCATGGCTGCTCCTTCACGCGGGCAGGGCCTCTACGATGAGGGCAATGCCCTGGCCCCCGCCGATGCATGCGCTACCCAACCCGAGCCGCTTACCCCGCCGCCTCAGCGCGTGTAGCAGGTGTGCGGTGATGCGAGCGCCGCTTGCGCCCAGTGGATGCCCAATGGCGATCGCCCCACCGTCGACGTTGGTTCGCTTCCGATCGAGTCCCAGTTCGCGTTCGACCGCCACATACTGCGCGGCGAATGCTTCATTCACCTCGAGCAAATCCATCTCGTCCAGCGAGAGATTTGCCTGGGCGAGCGCGGCGCGGGCAGCGGGAGCCGGGCCGATGCCCATGAGGGCCGGATCGACGCCGGTGACGGCCCAGGCGATCAAGCGACCGAGTGGTCGAAGTCCTCGCTCGACTGCCCATCGCTCGCCGGCCAGGACGAGTGCCGCCGCTCCATCGGAGACGCCCGAAGCATTTCCCGCCGTGACCAAACCGTCCTTCCGGAACACGGGCGGAAGCTTCGCCAGCCCCTCCGCGGTCGAGTCGGGACGCATGTGCTCGTCCGCCATCCATTCAGTGGTGGTGCCGGTCTTGGGATTCCGCAGCGGGACCGGGATCACCTCCTGCCGAAACGCACCCGCGTCCCAGGCAGACTTGGCGCGTTCCTGACTGCTCAACGCATAGGCGTCTGCGTCAGCGCGCGTGACACCGTACTGCTTTCCCAGGTTTTCGGCGGTGTCGCCCATGGGAAGGCCGCAGTACGTGTCACGCAGCGAGTCCCAGAGGCTGTCTTCTAAAACGGGCGCCTGACCGAGCTTGCTTCCGAATCGGGCGCCGCGCAGGACGTACGGCGCCTGGGTCATGGACTCCGTGCCTCCCGCAACGACCGCCGTCGCTTCCCCCAAAAGGATACGATGCGCGCCCTGGATGATTGCCTCGAACCCTGACCCGCAGAGCCGGTTGACGGTGACCGCGGGGACATCGACTGGTAAGCCGGCGCGTAGGCCGATGTGCCGCGCCAGATAGGCGGCGTCGGTCGACGTCTGGAGTACGTTGCCGAAGATCACATGATCGATTTCATCGGATGCGACTCCCGAGCGGGCCAACGCGCACTGCGTCGCGAGCGCGCCGAGGTCCGTGGCCGAATGGCTCCGGAGCGCGCCACCGAAGGCTCCGAAGCCGGTGCGCACGGCAGACAGGACAACTACGCGCTGCTCGCGCTCGTTGCTCACGGGATGCTCCAGGGAGGGGCCCAACCGGCGGGACGGGCGAACGACATGAGACTCGCAATATGGCCCTGCCCGAAGGGCGCTTCAAGCAAGGCTAGTCCTCGCCAAGGGTTGCGCCGCAACTCACGCAGTGGCGCCACCCGTATTCGACATCCGCGTGACAGGAGGGGCATTGCAGCGGGCGCTGGCTCTGGCCGCAGTGAGGACAGAAATTCACCTGCCGTCCGGCTGGTAGCGCGCCGCCACAGTAGAGGCACATGGCTGTCGGGTCGGCGTCTGATCGCGGTGGGGACGGTACGACGGCATCGAGCGGCAATTCATTGTCGGATGCCGCGACCTGAGTTTCCGTGTGGTCGAAAGGCCTGCGAAGCGTCTCCTCCTGCCGGGCCGTCTGGGGAGGTGGCCCAGGCGGCGCGTACGAAACATCCGGTTCGGTGGCAAGGGCGCGGGCGACTTCAGCAGCGCCAAGCCAGACCAATGCGTCGCCATGCGCACGCAGGAGGCCCAGGTCCGGATTGGTACCGGCGAGCTCGGTCTGAAGTCGCGCTTGCAGTTCGGGCGGCTCTATTCGAGCATACCCGCCTTCGCCCGAGCAGAGTCTGAGGAGCAGGACCTCGTAATCCTCAGCGCTTTCCAGTCCGAGCGCGCGCCGGTTGACCCGGTACGGCAGTATGTCCCGCAGGATTTCGGCGACCTGGAGCTGCTGATGCAGCCGATGCGGATCGGTGGCCACGATATTGGCAACCAGCTGGCGAAAGAAGCGCTCGAGATCGCTCACGGACTTGCGGGTTTAGTGTTGGGTCAGGTTACGGGGGGGGGTCCGGAAGTGTCAAGCAAGGAGAGCTGATGCGCTCGCTGGTCGTGAGTGTCGGACTCGTCGCCGGTTTGGCCGGCCCCCTCTTTGGCCAGGCCTGCATTCCACCCGACAATTCAAACGAAGCCAAGGTCTTCGGAAACTTCGCGGTGCCGCTCGCCTTCGGACCTTTGGCTGCTCCGGCTGCGGCAAGGCCTGGTTGGGTCCAGCTCATGCTCGAAGGCACGTACATTCCGACGATCGACTCTGCTACCCGCATGGCTACAATCTGCAGGCCAGGTAAGGGTCCGGAGAACACCGGCCTTCTGGCTGCTTTCCCCCGACCTCGCATCGCTATCGGACTTCCATACGGATTACTGCTCGAGGGTAGCTGGGTCCCGCCGATCTCGCTGAATGGAGTGACCCCGAATGTGGGAAGCGTTGCCTTGGGGCGCGGCTTCGGTCTTGGCCACGGATCGATGACCGCGGGGCTTCGCATTTTCGCCGTTTTTGGGCTGATCAAGGGTCCGTTCACGTGCGACGATGAGGATCTCGCCAACCCCAACAGCGAATGCTTCCAAGGGACCCGATCAGAGGACCATTACCACCCCAACACATACGGGGCAGAAGGGTCACTGGGGTGGCATCTGGCCGAAGGCAAGGTCCACCCCTACGTTGGCGGCGGAGTCAATCTGTTGAGGCCGCGCTTTCAGGTGAACTTCGTGAATCAGTTCGGCGATCTCGACACCACCCGGGTGGAAACCAACCTGACCCGTGGGGTGGTATTTGGAGGCGTCTCGTGGGATGCGGGCAGCGGATTCGGCCTGGCCGGTGAGATCTACGCTGCCCCTGCCGACGCCGTCACCGGCCGCGTAGGCGTTACCTACAGCTGGCGCTGATGGCTCGCGGCAGTCTGCCTGATCTTACTTGCTGCCCTTGGCGCCGCTCTTCTCGAACAGGTGGAGATACTGCCCGTATCCCTGGGCCTCCAGCTGATCCACCGGGATGAAGCGCATCGCCGCAGAGTTCATGCAGTAGCGCTGTCCAGTCGGGGCAGGGCCATCATCGAACAGGTGCCCCAGGTGTGAATCGGCGTGGGCCGAGCGCACCTCGGTTCGCACCATCATTAAGCTCCTGTCCACCCTCGTCTCGACGTTTTTGGGCTCCAGCGGCCTGGTAAAGCTGGGCCAACCGGTACCGGAGTCGTACTTGTCGATCGAACTGAACAAGGGCTCCCCCGAAACGACATCCACGTAGATCCCGGCCTCGTGGTTGTCCCAGTAGGCATTATGGAAGGGAGCCTCGGTTCCCTCCTTCTGGGTCACTTCGTATTGCGTCGACGTTAGCCGCTGCTTCAGCTCCGCATCCGTCGGCTTTCGATAGTTCACGGCATTCCACCCTTTCGTGGCCACCTGGGCCGTCCCGGTCTGCGCTCCTGCCACGCCCACAACCGCGAGCAGGAGTGCAACCACAAGTCCCATCGCCTGTCTCATTTAGCTTCTCCGGACATCATCACCCAACTTATACGGTTGATATCACCGCCCAAAGAACGCCGCTTCGGCAAGCTTGGTTTCCCGGCCGGACCGGCCAGCCGGTCATCAGGAGGTCGACATGCCCACAGCACGCCGAGCGCCCAAAGAGGAGCGACGGCTCATTCTTCAGATTGTTCAGCCGGGACTTCTTGGCCTCATGGACGGCTCCGTGTCTACATTGGCCCCGCTGTTCGCGACCGCGGCGATGACCGGCAAACCTCACGATGCCTTCGTGGTTGGCCTCGCCGCCTCGTTAGGCGCCGGTATCAGCATGGGATTGGCGGAGGCTCTATCCGATGACGGCGAGATATCCGGTCGAGGAAACCCGCTCATCAGGGGAAGTGTAACCGGTCTTGGAACGGCGATCGGCGGGATGGGTCATACCCTTCCGTTTCTGCTGCCGCAGCTCGGCGCCGCGCTCACCCTGGCGTACATCGTGGTTGTGATCGAGCTGCTGGCGATCGCCTTTATCCGCTTTCGGTTCATGCGCACGCCTCTGGGACGAACAATTGTCCAGGTTATTGGAGGCGGTGCGATCGTCTTCGCAGTCGGACTTCTCCTGGGGCGATTCGGCGCCGGCGACTGACGCGGGTGCGCTAGAAGCGAAGCGCTCGAAGGTAGTCGTACCCGACTCGGGCGCGTTCGAACGGTGGGACACGGCCCTCATCCTGCTCGACATAAAAGTGACGAACTCCTCCGTCGCGGGCCTGCGCCAGAATCCGCCGGAAGTCGATGATTCCTCGGCCCAACTCTGTAAACTCGTGTTGCCGACCGGAAGCCATGTCCTTGAGGTGGAGCAGCGGAAAGCGCCCTGGCCAGCGGCCAAGCAGGTCCACCGGGTTTCGACCACCCTTGGTAGCCCAGTATACGTCGAGCTCGAACTGTACCAGAGCGGGATCGGTGAATTCGAGCAGGAGATCGTACGGTACGCGGCCTTCGACCGGGGCGAACTCGAAATCGTGGTTGTGATACGCGAATTGAAGGCCCGCGCGGTGCGCTGCCTGCCCGACTCTGTCAAACAGCGTGATCAGCAAGCGCCAGTCGGACAGGGAGCGGCGTTCCGCCGACGGGACCCAGCCGCAAACCAGGTAGGTGTGACCGATTGCCTTGGCTCGGTCGATCCGGGCCGTATAGGCGGTCTTCAAGTCGGAGGATGGCACTTGAGCAGAAGGGGCGGACAGCCCCGCAGTCGCCACCGCCGCGCGGACTGCATCGACCGACCGCCCGAAGTAATCGGTGAACTCGACTTCACGATAGCCCAGGCCGGCGACCCGCTGGAGCGTTCCCTCGAAGTCCCTGGCCAGCTCGTCGCGAACCGTGTACAGCTCGAGCCCGATCCGATCGAGCCGATCCTTTGCCGTCCGGAAGACGCCCGCTGCGCCCGCCAGAGCAATCGCACCGACAGCGGAGACGAATTCCCTCCGCTTCATAGCTATGCTCGACTCTCAGCCACCGGCAACAGTTCGCCGGCTGCGAGACGACGCTCCAGCTCGGCGAACGCCGCGTCCGGATCATATCCCGAGAAGAGCCCACGCGACTGCTTGGTCACCAGCCACCGGGCGAATCCTGAGTCGATCGCGCCGGCCGAGGTCTCCTGCCGCTCGGCCGCCCGGACGGCAAGGTCATTGGCGTATTCGTTCTTCGGGTGTCCGCGATGGCCGCGCACCCAGGTCCATTGCACGTCGTGTAACGCGCTCGACCGGACCAAGGCCTGCCACAATTCCAGGTTCTCGATCTCGCCGGCCTTGCGTCTCCATCCTCTCGCGGCCCACCCGGGTGCCCATTCCCGGATCCCTTTAACCAGGTACTCCGAATCCGACACGATCAGCGCGCGCATTCGCACGCCTTTGGCCGCGAGCAGCTGAAGCGCCGCAATTGCACCGCTCAACGCCATACGATTGTTGGTGGTGTCGGGCGCTGCGAGAAAGAAGTCGCGCCGCTGGATGCCGCTGCGGGTGCGTACCTCGATCAGGCCACCGGATCCACCAGGCGTGGTACCTTCCCGCCCGTTTCCGAGGCAACTCTCATCCAGGTGCAGGACGGCGATGGGCGACGGACGGGGCATCAGGTTCCCGTGAGCACTTGGAACGACGCGATGTCGTCAAGCACAAAGCTCAGCTCTTCACCGGTCATGGGCAGCCGTGCGACCAGGGCCTCGCGAGGCCCATCGGTGGCGAGTCGTGCGGCGACCACCACATACTCGGTTCCTTTCCTCGTGGTGAGTGCCACACGCAATCCATCGCGCACGGCGCGTTCGAGTTGGTCCAGTCGATCAGCGGTCCAGCGCACGCTTCATCGCTCGGACGTCGATGTCATGAGGCCGCGCCACCAGGCGTGTTGGCCAGAACGTCAAGCGTGCCGGGATGGTCTGCGGTGAGTCGGCCGATTGTGGCGGCGACCGGAGTGGCCCGAGCCTGAAGGGCTTCGAGAAGCGCTCTTTCGTTCTCAGGTGGTACCGCGAGCAGCAGCCCACCCGATGTTTGCGCATCCACTGCGAGTAAGCGGTCCGTCTCCGACAACTCCGCGGCCCAGCGTACCCGCTCGTTGGCGGCCTCCAGATTCCGCGTCGTGCCGCCGGGAACGAAGCCCCGGGCCGCAAGACTGCGAGCATGCGGGAATATCGGGACTGTGTCGAAGTAGAGCTCGCCACCAACTCGGCTCGCCTCGATAAGGTTGAGGAGATGTCCCACGAGCCCAAAGCCGGTCACGTCGGTCGCAGCGCTCACGCCGATCTCGCGCGCAGCGCTCGACGCACCGGCGTTGAGGGTGCGCATGGATCGAACGGCTTCCGCCATTCCGGCCTCGAGGAGGGCGTCGCGCTTGAGCGCCGTCGCGAGGACGCCGGTGCCGATCGGCTTGGTCAGCACCAGGCGGTCGCCGGCACACGCGCCCGCAATCGTCAACATCTCATCGGGGTGTACCTCGCCGACCACTGCCATCCCGAATTTGGGCTCGGGGTCGTCCACTGAATGCCCGCCGAGGGCCAGGCATCCGGCCTCGCGGAGGATATCGGCCGCGCCACTGATCACCTCGCCCAGGACGGAAAAGGGCAGGGTGTCACGTGGCCAGCCGACCAGGTTGAGCGCGAAAAGCGGAGTGGCGCCCATCGCATAGATGTCGCTCAGGGCGTTGGCGGCAGCAATCGCTCCCCAGTCTGCTGCGTTGTCCACCAGCGGCGTGAAAAAATCCACCGTCGCAACGAGCGCGCGATCCCGGCTCAGTCGAAAGACAGCGGCATCGTCGCGGGTGGCGGCGTCAACGAGGACCCGCGGGTCCTCGATAGGGGGGAGGAAGCGCAGGACCTGCGCCAGGTCGGCGGGACCGAGCTTACAGGCTCAACCGGCGCCGTGGGAAAGCGACGTCAACCGGATACGAGGCGTCTGGTCCTGAGGCTTGTCGGTCATGCTAACCTCGACACGAAAGAGGAGATGGAAGCATACCACCGTGATCCGTCGCACTACCAGTTTCGTCGAATCGAATCCGGTGACATGAGACTGCCGCGCAGCATGACCCTTTCGACCTTGCGGGTGTTCCGGATGTCCTCCAGTGGATTGGCGCCCAGCACAAGCAGGTCAGCGACCTTTCCGGGCGCAATCCGTCCCAGCGAGTCGACGCCGAGGAGCAATGCGCCGTTTCGCGTGGCGGCGAGCAACGCGGTGGAAGGAGTGAGTCCGGCTGCAACCAGGAGCTCCATCTCGCGATGCTCGCTGAATCCCGGAATCAGGAGCTGATTGGAAGCATCGGTACCGGCCGCGATGATACCGCCGGCACGGAAGAATTCGCGAAGGAAGAGATCCTGGCGGGGACGCGATTTTCGGAACTGGGCGAGATCGAGCGCGCTCCACCCGGCACGGGCAATCATCCCCGGCACATCCCAGCGGGCCTGCTCGGCCGGTGGGACGTCCTTCAACTCAGGCTGCTTGGTAACAGCCGGATCGTCCAGTCGACTGAAAGTCTCGTGCAAGACCAGCGTCGGAATCACGAACACCTTTCGGGTGGCGAGCTCCCCTGCCACACGTGCGAGCGACGCCGAGTCGAGCGACGCCCAGGCTCGTTCGAACGCAGTCCAGCCGGACCAGAAGCCGCGATAATGCGCGCTGAAGAGGGACGCTTGATCCTCGATTATGGCTTCGGGCACGCCGGTCATGTGTTCGTCGCCGCGGATGCCGAGCTTGGCGGCCGTCACGGCATCAGTGAGACCCAGATGAGCGGTGACCCGAAGACCGAACGTCTTCGCTTCGTCGATGACTGCCTTGAGTACCGGAGGATCGATGCGGGTGTACACCTTGATGTAGTCCACGCCCGCCACCGACGCCTGGTCGACCGCCTTGCGCGCGTCCGCCGCGTCGTCCACTCCGATGGCATCGGCGTACGTGGTCGGGCGCCCATCGATCATCGCGCCGGCGCTGTAGATCCGGGGACTGCTGATGCCGCCAAGGTTGGCGCGCTGCCGGAGCGCGAGGATGGTGTCGCGCGCACCGTGAACGTCGCGCACCGTGGTGACCCCCCAAGCGAGATAGCGGGTCAACGCCCAGGGTGCGACGTGCGCGTGCGCATCTATCAATCCGGGGATGATCCACTTCCCTCGGACGTCTATCTCCGTCGTGTGCTTAGGCAGAGAAAAGCCGGCTCGGTGGGTGACGGCTTCGATCTTGCCGTTCCGGACCAACACGACGGCGTCCGGCTTCGGATCGCCACCGCTTCCGTCGATGACGGTCGCGCCCACCAAGGCGATCCCGTTCGGACCGCGCGTGCCGCACGCGACGACTGCAGCCAGGACGAGAGCCGCCGCGCTATTGCGGATCACTCGAGGTATGATCGTGGAGGATCTTCCAACCGTCGGCGCGACGCTCGAGCACTAGGGTAAATGGGCCGCTCGCCGTCGTGTGGCCGCTCCCAAAGAGGATGAATCGGGCCGTCAGCAGTGCATGGCGAGCGCCGAGTGGGCGAGCAGCCACTTCTTCGAATCGCAAACTGTCCCGGCTTGCGCCCGGGGCGAATCTGGGTGCGTAGCGCGACCGGATGAAATCCCAACCCTGACGGACATGGCCGGCTTCCACGAAGGTGGTCGTGCTATCGTGGGCGTAGTCGCTCATGAAGCTGTCGAGGTTGCCACGATTCCAGTCAGCCGCGGAGCGGTCGAGCTGCCGCGTGAGCTCCGAGGTCAGCGCCGGGTCGGCGCCGCCGGTGGATGCTGGAGTGCTCGGATGGCACGCGAGGACCAGCACGGCGGGCAGCCAGCGCAGGAGCATCCGGATCGTCGAGACGGGTAAAAGTCGATGGAAGCTGGACGAGCGACTCAGGTGATGCAAGGCATGGTCATGCCGGCAAGCAAAGCGCCCCGGATGAACGGGGCGCTTTGGTCCGTGCGTCGCCGGCTTACCGGCGGCGACGACGGCCCTTCTTCGCGGCACGCCTCGATGGGCGCTTCTTGGCTGACTTTGTGCGGGCCGGCTTCTTCGCCCCGCGCTTCTTGGCGCTCTTCTTCGCCGCCTTTTTACGAGCCGGCCTTTTTGCGGCCCGTTTCTTGGCCGCCTTTTTGGCTCGGGCTTTCTTCTTCGCGGCGGGACGGGCGGCCGGCCTCGCAGAAGCCCTGTCGCCCTGAGTGGCGGCGGGCGCGGCGGCCGGAGTGGGAGCCGGAGCCGGCGGCGTGGGTTCGCTCTGCGGCGGCAGCGGATCCATCCACCCCGATCCGGACCAGCCCATCTCCAGGGAGTACAGCGCGGCCATAAATGCTTCCTCCGATCGCGTATGCGGCGGTGGTCCGCCGCTGGTATCGAGGCACAACCTCACCTTCGGGAGATCCAACGGCGCGAGTGCGATATAAGATGCGCAGAACCGATGCTTCTGCAAGACGGGGATGCGCGCGTTACCGCATCGACGCGCGTGCCAGCGGAGCGGGATCGCAAGCGCTCCTTCCTGAGGCCGAACCGGAATCGTGCTAGCTCCCTAAGTCGTGCTTTGACAAACCTTTACGAGGGAAGTATTTTGGCAGAAATCATCTCCCCAGAACGGGTTCCAACCATCGTGATTGCCTCCGTCCCTTCCGCTGCGCGCGCCGCCGCACTCCTGCTGTGTGTCTGTGTCCCGTCACTTCGAGCTCAATCCGTCGCGGAAGTGCAGGTGGCACCTCAGACCCTGACACTCGGGGTCGGACAGAAGCAAACCATCTTCGCGGCTGCGTTTGACCGATCGGGCAATCTGATTTCGAATGCCAAGTTCACCTTCTGGACTTCGGATTCGAGCATCGCCCGAGTCCAGACCGATGGTACGGTGACCGGGGTCAAGCCCGGCCTGGCCAAGATCGAAGCCCGTACTCAGGGACGTCGAGCGTCGCTTGCGGTGCTGGTCGGCGACTCGCCCTCCGGCGGAGGGGGCCACGGCGTAGCTGCGCTCACACTGCAACCCGCGTCGCTTCGACTCGTCCTGGGCGAGACCGCCAAGCTCGAACCGCACGCGCTCAAGGACGATGGAACGCCTGCCGAGGTGGGCCGGGTAATCTGGAAGTCGCTTCGCCCGGACGTGGTCGCGGTTGACTCGACCGGCGCTTTGCTGGCGCGGGGAACCGGCCGCAGCATCGTCCAGGCGGCCTTGCCAAGTGGCATGGTCGCTACGGCACCCGTCGAAGTCGAGGCGGTCGACCTTGCCCTGTCCCAGCCCAAGGTGGTGGTCGGTCCGGGTGAACTTGATACGCTCGCACTGTTGGTCCCGTCCCAAAGCAATCGGGTGATGACCGAAGGAGTGGTCTGGCAGTCCACCGATACGAGTGTGGCGCGAATTGGCCCTACCGGTATCGTGCAAGGCGTCGCGCCGGGCTCGACTGAAGTCGTTGCCTGGCTGGCCGGCCAGGAGCGACGCGCCGCCGTGGTAGTCCACAAGACGGTGCGGGCGATCGTCGTGACCCCGCGTGCCAGTGCCGGCCCGCTAGTCATTCCCCTCGACAAGAAGCACAAGTTCAGTATCGCGGCTGAGGCCATCGACTCGACTCCGATCCCGGAAATTGCAGTCAACTGGGAAGTGGGCGACTCGAGCATCGCCAGCTTTGACCGCGCGACCAGCGAGCTTACGGGAAAGGCGATTGGCACCACCAGCCTCACCGCCAAGGTTTCCGGATTTCCCCCCGCGACCTGGGCTATCCAGGTTGTGCCGGCCGCGGTCCGCATGGATCGATCTCGTCTGGCGCTGTCGCCCGGAGAACGCACGACACTCAAAGCGAGCCTGGCTGACGAGGGGGGCAAGTCCCCTGCATCGTCCACTCAGCTGACCTGGAAGTCCGATCATCCTGACGTCGTCACGGTGGACCCGCAGGGTGCGATGGAAGCCCGGCGCTTCGGCGGAGCAAAAGTCTCAGCCTCCACGTCCTGGGGCGCATCGGCCGATGCCGATGTGTTCGTGGTCGGCGATATGCTCGCGGTGTCCAATCGGACAGGGCGGCTGGGCATCTATCAAACGCAGGCTGCTCAGCCCGATTCGCTGAAGCCGGTCCTCGCGGACAGCGGCTCGAACATCGATCCTGCGCTTTCCCCCGATCGCACTCGCATCGCGTTCAGCTCGAACCGCGGCAGCAGCGAGGGCAATTATGACCTCTATGTAATGAACGCCGACGGCAGCAACATACGCCGGGTGTTTAGTGCTCCGGGAAGCGATGGGCAACCCGCCTGGATGCCGGACGGAACCAGGCTGGTCTTCACCGGGACTCGTAACGGGGTGCCGCAGATCTTCAGCATCTCCGCCGACAGTGCCGACGCTGCGCCGGTGGCGCTCACTACGTCGGTCGGGGGAAACCAGAACCCGGCCGTTTCTCCGGATGGCCGAACCATCGCGTTTGTCTCGATCCGTGACGGGGCACCCCGCATCTATCGGATGGCGGCAGATGGAGGCGGTCAGGCCCGCGCCACGACCGGCACGCTCCGGGAGGGATGTCCCGAATTCTTCTCGAACGGTGACCTGCTTTTCGGGGTCGAAAAGAAGAAGGGCTCGCGGGACTGGCGGGTGATGCGGATGCCGGAAGGTGCTGCGCCCGTTGCGCTGTTCGAAACCGATCAGCCAGTCGTGGCCCTCTCCCCGTCTCGCGACGGCGAGCGCGTGGTGTTCGTTACGGGCCGCGACGCTGGTAAGGGCCGGATCGAATACCGCGCCTGGCTGCGCGGGCTGGCCCTTGGAGCGCAGCCAATCCAATTCAAGCTCCGTCCCGACGAGCAGTTTCCGACCGCCACATTCTGATGCGCGCTCTCGCCCTTGACGGCGTGGGCGGACTCGAGCGGTTGGCAATACGTAACCTGCCCGATCCTCCTCTCCGGGCGCCGGACGATGTTCGCATCCGGGTCCGCGCCGCGGCCCTCAACCGTCTCGATCTCTTCGTCGCCGATGGGCTGCCGGGCGTCGACTACCAGTTTCCCCACGTCGTCGGCTGCGATGCAGCCGGCGTGGTGGACGCCGTCGGGCCGTCAGTAACCACGGTCGCCCCCGGCGACCGAGTCATGGTGAATCCCGGCCTCTCCTGCGGACGCTGCCCCGCCTGCCTCGACGCAGAGGAATCCCTGTGCCGGACGTTCCGCGTATTAGGTGAGCACGTCTCGGGGACGATAGCCGAGCTGGTGGTCGTGCCCGAGCCCAACCTCGCCCTGGTTCCTGACGCGATGCCCTGGGATCGCGCCGCCGCCTTCTCTCTTGCGACGCTTACCGCGTGGCGCATGCTCACGATCCGCGCCCTTCTTCGGCCGGGCGAAACCGTGCTCATCTGGGGCATCGGCGGCGGAGTCGCCCAGGCTGCTTTGCAGATCGTCAAGCTGCTTGGCGGTTTCGCGATCGTCACCAGCGGAGCAGCGCATAAGCTCGAAGCCGCACGACGTCTGGGTGCGGATGCAGTCCTCGATCACGGCAACGTAGATGTCGTCGCCGAGGTCCGCCGACTAACGGACGGACGCGGGGCCGACGTGGTGGTGGACAGCGTAGGCGAGAAGACGTGGGGCTCGACGCTTCGCGCCCTCAAGCGGGGAGGGCGGCTGGTGACCTGCGGCGCGACCAGCGGACCCAGAGTCGAGTTGGACCTGAGGCGACTCTTCTGGCACCAATGGAGCCTTCTCGGCTCGACCATGGGAAGCCGGCGCGAATATCGGGAAATCGTGCGACTCGCCGGCCAGGGCCGGCTCTGGCCGATCGTGGATCGGGTCGTCCCATTGGAGAACGCGATCGACGCATTCAGTCGCCTCGCGAGCGGGGAGCAGTTCGGCAAGCTGGTCGTCGAGGTGTCACATGAATGAGATGTTGGGTCGGCTGAGATCAGGAGCGATACAGCTGTGGGATGTTCTTCCGCCGCTGGTCGCGGCCGCGGCCATTCTGCTCGCAGGCTACTTCCTCGCGCACCAGGTCCAGCGGTGGGTCGACGACAGTCGGAAGCGGCTCGATTTCGACCGGGTCCTTCACGCCGGCGGGCTCGATCAGGTTGTCGAGCGCAGCGGATCGCGGCTCGATCCTGTGCGGGCCCTCGCCAAGCTGCTCTTCTGGCTGGTGATGCTGGTTGTGGTCCTTCTCGCCAGCGCGGCACTCGGCCTCGAGAGCATCAACCAGATGTTCGGGACCATGCTCGCGTTCCTGCCGACCCTCATTGCCGCGATTGTCGTGGTGATTCTGGGCATGATCGTCGGCGAATTTGTCCGCGGGCTGATTACGGCGCTGGCGGGCAACGTGGCCGGCGTGCCCACGCTCGCCAAGCTGGCCAAGGGCGCCGTGGTTCTGGTCTCGGTTTTCCTTGCGCTGCAGCAGGTGGGCGTGGATCAGGAGATCGTGACGGCGGCCTTTACGTTGATACTCGGCGCGGTCGCACTGGCCGCTGGTCTGGCCTTCGGACTGGGGAATCGAGACCTGGCGGGGGAAATCACCCGGCGATGGTACGAGCAGGGCCAGCGCCGCGACCGCCGGAAGACCGATCGGAAGCCGGGAGGGCCGCCGGACGAGCCGCAATTGTTGGACTGAACTCCCTTTTACTGCAGTTTGTATCTCCCGACTGTCTTCAGGTCCCCCTCCTTGATAATTCCGTAGACCGTCCCGCCGCTGCCGAATCCGGCCAGCGAGACGCCCTTGGGAAAGGTGACCGCTTCCTTCCACGACCCGTCGGTCTGGTATACATCGTAGATGCCCTCATCGGCATCCATCTCACGGGAGCGCTGAAGCCAGACGCGTCCCTGGGGATCGCTGGTTCCCGCCTCGAACGGCGGCTTGTTCTCGGCGAACGGCCATTCGAGGTGCAAGCTGTCCGGAAGGCCACGGCCTTTCCCTTGCTGCCTGATCCGTGCGATCACGCGGTCCTTGTCCGCCTGAGTGACCGGGACCTTGGTGTATGCACGCGGCTGGCCGCGAACCCACACACCCCCCGGTCCACGCCAGTCGATCCGATTCTCCCGCGCGCGAGCGACCCACACGCGACCATCCGGCAGTACGCCGAAGACGTCATTGGGCCCGAAGATCTTGGCGACCTGCTGCACCTGCTCGCCGAACGTCGCGTCGCCGTATTCGGGAGCCGCGAGCTGCGCGACGGTATCCACCCGCCCCGTGCCAAGCTCAATGCGAAGCACGGCGACGCTGTCGGGTCTCAAACTCCGCCCCGGCTCGCCGCCGCCCATGACAGCCTGGTAGTCGACCTTGTATCCGAAGCCTGCCTGGTCGTAGGCCAGCACCGGAGTTGAGCCCCCGGCAGCTGGGAGAGGGAGGGCCCTGACCGGCTGACCCTGCTCGGTCCAGAGGGTGGTTCGAACCGCTGCAAAGTCGACCAAAGCGACCGTGTCGCCGGCGAGATGGGCGACCCAGCCCGGGAGCTTGTATAACGAGGGAGCCGCGCCTGTACCGAGCGTGTCGGCCCGCTTGCCGAGCGTATCCAGCTTGCCGCTCTTGAGATCACCCCGGAGGAAGAGTCGATCGCGGGTGTCCGCGAAGACGATCCGTCCGTCGCGCAGCTCCACCACGTTGCTGAGCTGGGAAAACGTGACCGGCAGCTTGCTCTCCAGCGTGAGGGCGCCTCGCCTTGGCTCCGAGTTGGCGCAGGCAGCAGTCGCAGCGACCGCGAGGCAGAGCAGCCACCAGGATCTCACCATCGACATCATGATACTCCAGGAGAAACGAGTTGAGGGACAGCGACCTGCAGCGCTCTCACGTGCCCGCTGTCTGATTCGATAGCCAGTGCCGCGCCGGGGGCCGCTGCCAGAATACGACTGAAGCCTGGCAAGCGGATTTCGCGCAGGAGATGTCCTTCCCGATCCACCACGTGCCAGCTCCCGACCGAGTCGAATGCCGCTCGGCTCTTTTCCAGCCAGACCAATCCATCCGCAGAGGTGAAGCCCGACACGAAAGGAGGTTTGATCGCAGCAAAGGGCAGCTGTTCAGCGCTGGTCCGCAGCTCCTGCGGGAATGTTCGAACGAACACCTCGCGATCAGCCCGTGTCACCTCGAGCACTCGATCGGGGAGCGGGTCCCCCGAGTGCCAGTGGCCGGAGGAGTCGCGCCAATCTACCCGGTTGTGATACACCCGGGCGACCCAGACCGATCCGTCGGACAGGGCGCCCCACTGATCCGTGCCGCTGAATACACGTCGCTCGAACCGCCGGCCCGCATCGCCTTGGACCTCTGCTACATCCAGCGGCGCCAGCCGCGCTACGGTGTCGAAGCGGCTCAACGCGGCCGAAACCCGAACGATTGCGGCCGAGTCGCGGTTACCGCTGCCGTCCGCGCCCGGCGACGGCGTCATCGGGACGTAGAAACGTCCCTGCGTATCCCGGACACGGGCTAACGCTCCGCGAGTCTGCTCCGGGGCGGGAACCTTGGCTACGAGCCGGCCGTCCAGGGTCCAGGCAGTGAGGCGCTGGAGTCCCCAGTCGGCAACCCAGAGCGAGTCGCCGGAACGGAAGACTGCGAACGGATTCTTGAGCTCCGGGCTCTTGGCACCGCCGAGTGGCTTCACGCTGTGGGCGGAGAAGTCCACGATCCCGACCATGCCGCCGCCCTCGGAGACAAGGGCCCAACGCCCTTGGCTCAGCCACACAGCTCCGGCGGCATCGGCGAAGGGTGTGAGGATAGTGTCAGCCGGAGTCGCGAGGACCAGCGGCGGGGCGGCGGGCTTGGAAGCGCCGCAGGCGGTGAGGAGCAACAGGGCTCCTGCACCGCCCGCCCGCGCGACGCCGGGATGTCGGGGGAACTGCATGGGCGGGAATGTAAGCGCCCTTCAAGGCCTCCACCAATACGAGACCTTGACCAGAAACACGTTATTGCCCGGCGCATTGAACAGGCGGTCGAGGCCGTCGCCCACCCGGAAGCTCGGGTCGGTCACCGTGTCGGAACGGTCTTGGGTCCAGACGAAGTAGATGGTGGACCCGGGCCGATATTCCCAGCGAAGCACCGCGTTTCCCCGAAGCGAGGCCAGCGAGAAGTTCGGGTTGTCGAACTCGAGATGAGAGACGCCAGGCGTGGCCGGCGTCACCCTGAGGCGATTCGGATCATCCGGAGCCACCGTGGGTGGTCCGGTGAGAAGGAAGTCGTAGGTCTTCGGGGCCGCCAGTTCCTTGTACTCGTGAAACTCGCCCGAGGAGAGAAGCGGCTGAGCGTACACCTCGAGGCTCAACCGGGGCGTAAAAATCCAGTTGAGCCGGACGCTGGCCGAGAGCTCGGTCTGCTTCAACCCGGCAAACAGGTAGCGCTGCCCGTACGTCTGGACGGCGGCTGGGTCATCGAATGTCCCCACATACTGTGCAATCGATTTGAGTTGATTGAACTTCGGGCCGAGCAACAGAGAGAAGCGGGTGTTCGGATGCCATTCGACTGTCGGAGCCACGGTCCAGCTTTGCTGTCGCTCACGGGAATAATGATCACCGTGGAGCCCGATGCCGAAGATCCACTGACGTCGGCCATCAGAGGTGAAGATCATGTCCCAGTCGACGCCGGGCGCGTTGAGCGAGAGAGGACCCCCACGGGTCCGGCGCGCGTTCTGGCTCGTTCCGTCGTACTCGACGTACCACTCCCAGTGCGAGAAGTTGCGAAGATCGAAGACGCCGGTCAGGAAGTACCCCACGGCCGTCAGATCGCCCCCGAACGTCCAGTTTCGATAGGCCGCGACGTTGAGTCTCGCGCTCTGGAACAGTCGGCTCGGCCTGGTCCAGCGATAACCGCCCATCACGTGCGCGTTGATCAGGTCGGCCCAGATCTGGAATCCTAGATCGTTGACCTCGTAGCCGGGGTCGATCGCGCCGACGGCAGTGTTCAGCATCCAGTTGCCTTTTTGCTTGTTCAGCGACACCCGCCCCACCCAGCCGCTCAGCGACCCTGCAGTCGAGTCGACCTGTACGTAGTCTGCATCCGGACGCTGGAAGTAGTGGACCGAGTTGCGTTGAATGTCGGCGATCTGGGTTGGGGTGCCCGCGACTCTGCTCGCTCCGGCCCATCCCGACACCACCCACGTGGCCGCGCGATCCAGCGTGAACCAGCCATCTAGTCCGAGCCCGAATGCGTTCTTGGCAAGCTGATTGGGGAGGCTGTCCTCATCGAACCATCGCGCCACGCCTGTGCCGATCAGTCCGATGCCTGAGCGACCTCCATTCATCTCCTTTTGCAGCCGGTAGGCCCCGTACCAGGTGAGCGGCTCGACTTCGGAGCGCCAGCGGATCTCACCGGTCGCGAGATCTGCAAATTCTCGCTTGGTCACCGCGTTGAGTGCGCCGAGACTCCAGCTGCCGACCTTTCCGGTGAGCTTCGCTGCGCCGAGGATATGAGCACCGGCCGGCTCACTGGAGAATTCGGCATCGGGGAGTCTGCCCTGGGGTGCTCGTCCGATCCGCCGAGTGTAGAGGAATTCGGGGCCACCCCAGTTGAACCCCCAGAAATCGTTGGCGCCACCGAAGCCGAAGTTGTAGATGTTGGCGCCCTCGATGAAAAATGGGCGCTGCTCCGGGTAGAACGTCTCGATGTCGGTGAGGTTGACGACGGCAGGGTCGACCTCGACCTGGCCGAAGTCGGGATTGATGGTCGCATCCATCGTCAGATTGCTGCCAATGCCGAGCTTGGCGTCGACTCCGGCCCCGGGCTCAGCGCTCGCGCCGGTGTGGAAAGGGTCACCCGGAGTGTGGTCGAGAAATTCGGCCTTGGCCGTGACGTAAGGCATTATTTCGAGCCGGGGTGGTGGTGAAACCCGCTCCAGCCCTATCAGATCGACGAATCGGGAGACGAATCCGCTCCCGTTGGTGGGGCGAAAGACCAGGTAGTCTTCTTCTTTGCGCCGAGCGATCTCGCGTTTGAAGTTCACGCCCCAGCGATAGGTGTCGTGGCGTTCGAACCGAAGCTGGGAGTACGGAATCCGGAACTCAGCGGTCCAGCCTAGCGAATCGCGAACCGCGCGCGCGTTCCAGACGCCGTCCCAGGTGGAGTCGCTCCATTCGTCGTTGTATAGAGTGCCGTCGTAGAGTGTCCCCGCGGCATTGATGCCGAAGTAGAATCCCGAACGCCGGTCGTGGTACGAATCCAGATAGACGATGAACCGGTCGGCGCTGACCATGCGGTCGCGCCGAGCCAGTAGTGCCTTGATCGAATCCGGCGCCGTATCGTACATCCGGATACCGACGTAGAGCGCATCGTCGTCATAGAGCAGCCGAATCTCGGTTCGCTGCGTTGGCGGGGCGCCTTCCTGCGGCACGCGCTGGGTGAGCGAAGTGACTGGGGTGGTCTCGCTCCAGGCCGGATCATCGAGTCGTCCGTCGATAGTAATGCTGCTCCGCATCCGGGCCGCGGGAACGGCCGAGGCCGGAGTTGGACGAGTCGTCACAGCGGAGTCGAGCTGTGGCTCCGACAAGCCGAGGACAAGGAGAAGGATCGCGGGCAGCATGGACGCTGCCCTTAGACGGCGCCGGCGGCGAAATCGTTGCCAGCGTTCGCCGCGCTAATGCTCCAGAATTTCCTGCAGCACCTCCGCCACTCGTGGATCGTCCATCTGACCCAACCAGAAGAGCGCCTTCTTGCGAAGCTCCTTGTCCGGATCGCTCTTGGCGATCTCGAACAGCTTGTCCGCGGCTGCCTTGTCGCCCCGTTGCGAGAGCACGAAAATCACCTGCTCGCGCATGGCGCGATCGGTGGTAGTTCCGTACATGGTGGCGAACTCGCTGGTGGGCAGGTCACACTGCTCGGCCCAGAAGAGCGCCTGCTTTCTCATCTCGGCAGTCTCCTGCGGATTGCGTGCGATTCCCGCAAGCCAGCGGGCGTTCTCCTTGGTGCCGGTCTGGGCCAGCGAGAGCATGACCTTCTTCTTGAGCTCTTCACCACGGAGGCGGCCGTACAGCCCCCGGAGGAAGGCAATGTTCTCGGTGCTTCCGCTTTGGCCCAGCCAGTAGATCGCCTTCTCTCGCCCCTCCTCGGATACATCGCTCCGCTCCGCGAACGCGCGGAGGGCCTGCATGGCCCGATCACTTCCCTGCTGGGAAAGGGCAAACGCCGCCTTGTCCATCAGCGCGGGATCCTTGGTCGTCCGGAGGATCGAATCGAGAGCCGCGACCGATGCATCGGTGCCAACCTGGGAGAGCCAGAAGACTGCCTGCTCCCGGACTTCCGCATCCGGGTCGTGACGAGCCGCATCGAGCAGGGCCGGCTCGGCGCCTTCCGCGCCCTGTTGGGCAAGTAGGAAGATTGCCTTGCGTCGCAGACACACGGACTGCGTATCGCGCCGGGCCAGAACCTTTTTCAGGATCGGTGCGGCCCGCTCGGGATCCATCTGCTGGAGCGCGTTCAGCGCAGCGACTTTGATGTCGTCGTCGTCCTCGCTGCACCCATGCGACCCAGAGGTCGAAGAGACCGTGATCCTCGGGTGAGGTGGCGCGGGAGGGGCAGGAGGTGCGGGCGCAGCGGGTGGAGCAGGCGGCGCTGGTGGGGCAGGTGGTGTGGCAACGAGCTGAGCCTCGGCCGCAATTGCGGCTGCAGCGTCGGCATCGCCGTGGCGGGCCAGCTCACCTTGCACCCGGCGCTCCAATGCTGCGGCGTCTCCCTTGGTGGCCGCCGCCGGGTAACGCTGACGCTGAGTCCGGAGGGCTCCCAGCGCCTGGCGCAGGCTTTCATCGCTTCCCAGTCGGTAGAGAGAGAAGGCCTGCCAGTACCGCGCATCCGCTGCGTATTGCGATTTCGGGTAACGGGTCTCGATTGAGGCGAACAGCTGCGCGGCCTGGCGGTACTCCCGCCGGCCCAACGCTGCACGGGCTGCCCGATACACCGAATCGGCCGGGTCTGCTTGATGCATTGGTGCCGGAGGAACGGAGAGTAGCCCGCCGTCCCTCACCGTCGGGGTCCCACAGGGAACCGCGGCCAGAATCGCCATGACCAGCGGCGTGAGCCAGGAAAAGTCCCAGAGCATTTTCAGAGCGCTCCTTGCCGAGAAATCATGCCCCCGCCGGCGGGCACCGCCGCCCGCAGCCGTACCAGCATCCCATCTTCCAGTCCGTTGGTGATCAATCTCAGATCCTCGTTTCGATGTGCGGGCTCGAGCTGGGCGATCTGCGCCAGGACGAGCTCTAGGTCCTGCAGTAAAAGCTTGAGCTTGCGGTCGACGGCGGCCGGCGAGTCGAGCAGCAATCGGTTCGTCGCGAGAAGCTGCCGCGCGGTGCCCGAGGCCAACTGCTGCTGGTGACCCTGTCGCACCGATGCCCGAAACAGCGTGAGAAAGGCCTCGGCCTGGCCGAGGTGCTCGGCCGTCGCGACTCGATAGGCCGTGACGTCCTCTTTCGGCATCGCGGTCGTTGCGACCTGCGGTGCTGCCGGCGTCGGAGCCGGCAGGACCCGCTGCCGAATGCTCAGACGCCCGATGCCGATCACGAGAACCGCCGCAATACCTGCCGCCCACACCAGCAGGCGGGGCCGGCGAGGCGCGACTCTCGCCGCAAGCCGGCGCGCCGAGATCTCCGCCCACATCTGGTCCCTCGGCGCATCCGAGGGCCGATGATATGACTGCGCAGCATCGCGCAGCTCGGGTTCGAGGGGCTCGTCTTCGTCGAGTGTCATGGTGTGATCATCCCCTGGCGAAGTCGGCCAGACTTTGCCTCAGCTTGGCTCGCGCGCGAGACAGTTGCGCTTTGGACGTTCCCGGTTGCACTCCCAGCATCTGACCGATTTCCTCGTGGGTGTATCCCTCTACATCATGCATGAGGAACACCGAGCGATAACCCTCGGGCAGCTGGTCGATCGCCCGCGCGAGCCGGGACTTGAGATCGGGCTCCGCTTCGCGCGGCGTGGAGCCCAGCTCCATGGCGCCGTCCAGCGCGACCTCGCGGGTCCGAAGCCGCTTGATCTTGCGCAGGCCGTTCAGGGCCACCGACAAAGCGACTGAGCAGATCCAGGTGCCGAGCGATGACTCTCCACGAAAGTGGCCGAGGCGGTCAAACACGCGAATGAAGGCCTCCTGGGTGTAGTCCTTTGCCTGATCCACATCGCCGGCGAGCCGGTACACCAGACGATAGACCCGATCGACGTGCGCGTCGTACAGCTCGCGCGCGGCGCTCGCATCACCGGCCTGTACACGGGCGATCAGAAGTCGGTCGTCCACCGGGCTCCGGTCGAGGGTAGGACTCGTCCCTGTCGTCGGTCATCTGACACTCAAGCTCACAAGAGAGTTGCGTCTGGACCGGGCCGGCGCAACCAATCCGCAACTAAGGGCATCTCAGGTTCGTAACCGGGTCATCGAGAGGAACACATGCGGTTTGAGCAAATCGGGTCTGGGGCGCCTCCGGAAGCCCGAAAGGTCGAATGCCTGCGGGACAGGCAGGGACAATTCATCGGCAGGATTCTCGAGCCTCAGTCGGACCGGCTGGTCGGCCACGGTGCTGCGACGGTGCTGCTGACACGCCCCCAGCCGACTGGATCGCGCTGCTCGTAGCCGCCCGTTCGAGCCGACCCGGATCGACCCACCGACACCCCCCTAAGGTCAAGCACCACAATCAGTTGTATTCAGCGGCCGCGATTGCGGCCGCCTACCGGTCCCGGGTATATTTATCAGACACCGCGGCCGGGCCCGGGCCGCTCTTGCTTCTCGCCACCGCGACTCACTCATGACCGCTCCCAATTCGCGTGAGCGCATCCTGCCTCGGCTCATCGAGGAAGAGATGCAGCAGTCGTTCATCAACTACTCGATGAGCGTCATCGTCTCCCGAGCGCTGCCGGACGTGCGCGACGGATTGAAGCCGGTGCATCGTCGCATCCTGTACGCGATGAATGAGTTGGGCCTGGTTCCGGGAAGGCCTTACAAGAAGTCGGCGACCGTAGTGGGCGATGTCCTGGGCAAGTACCACCCGCACGGCGACGCCAGCGTTTATGACGCGCTGGTGCGCATGGTGCAGGAATTCTCGCTGCGGAACCCGCTGATTGACGGGCAAGGCAATTTCGGATCGGTGGACGGCGATCCTGCCGCGGCGTACCGATATACCGAAGCCCGCCTGACACCGGTTGCCATTGCGATGCTGGAGGACATCGACAAGAACACGGTCGATTTCCAGCCCAACTTCGATGATCGGCTCCAGGAGCCGACCGTCCTGCCGGCCAAAATTCCCAACCTGCTGGTCAACGGCTCGAGCGGAATCGCGGTGGGCATGGCCACCAACATTCCGCCGCACAATCTGCGGGAGGTGGCCAAGGCAGTGGAGCTTCTGGTTGACGATCCCGAGGCGACCATTGCCGAACTCCGGAAGGCGATCAAAGGTCCGGACTTCCCGACCGGCGCCTACATCTACGGACGCGAGGGCATCAAGGAGGCGTACGAAACCGGCCGTGGCCGCGTGGTCATGCGGGCGCGGGCCCAGATCGAAGAGAAAGAGTCGAGCGGCAGATATCAGATCGTCGTGACCGAAATCCCTTACCAGGTGAACAAGGAGAACCTGGTCAAATCGATTGCCGAGCTTGCGGTCGAGAAGAAGCTGGAGGGGATCAGCGGGGTCAACGACGAGTCCGACAAAGAAGGGATGCGGATCGTCGTCGAGCTCAAGCGAGACGCCAATCCGAACGTCGTCCTGAACCAGCTGTACAAGCACACCGCGATGCAGTCCACCTTCGGCGTGATCATGCTGGCACTCGATCACGGTGCCCCGAAGGTGATGAATCTGAAACAGCTGCTCGAGCGGTTCGTCGAGCACCGGCACGACATCATCGTGCGCCGGACCAGGTTCGACCTCGAGGCGGCGGAAGCCCGCGAGCACATCCTCGAGGGCCTCAAGATCGCGGTCGACAATATCGACGACGTGGTCGACATCATCCGCAAGTCCAAGGACGTGCCCGATGCGGACGCGCGCCTGCGGAAGCGGTTCGGCCTGTCCGAGAAGCAGAGCGACGCGATCCTCAACATGCGTCTGGCCAAGCTCACGGGTCTCGAAATCGAGAAGCTCGAGGCCGAGCTCAAGGAAGTCCGCGCGACCATCAAGGAGCTGAAGGGGATCCTCGCGTCCAAGCCGAAGCGGATGACAATTCTGAAGGGTGAGATGGCCGAGATCGCCGAAAAGTTCGGCGACGACCGCCGCACCGAGATTGTCGCCGATCAGGGCGAGTTCACGGTGGAGGATCTGATCGCCGAAGAGGACATGGTCATCACCATCTCCCACTCCGGCTACATCAAGCGGATTTCAATATCCACGTATCGACGGCAGCGGCGGGGTGGTCGTGGCCTGAACGGAGCCGACCTCAAGGAAGACGATTGGGTCGAGCACCTCTTTATCGCCAGTACTCACGACTATCTGCTCGTCTTCACCAACAACGGGCAGCTCTACTGGCTCAAGGTGCACGAAATCCCGCAGGCCGGTCGAGCGGCCCGTGGCAAACCGATCGTCAACTGCATTGCGATCAAACCGGACGAGCGGATCGCCGCCCTGGTCCCGGTCCGCGAATTCTCGCCTGATCAATTCATTCTGTTCGCGACCCGCCAGGGCACGGTCAAGAAGACGGCGCTCTCGGAGTACGGAAACGTCCGCACCAACGGGATCCGGGCCATCAACATCGAGCAAGGCGACGAGCTGATGGATGCCCAGATCTGCGACACCACCAGCGACGTCGTGCTCGCGACGCGTGAGGGGATGAGCATCCGGTTCCACCAGGGCGACGTGCGCGACATGGGCCGGGTGGCAACCGGAGTGAAGGGAATCGAGCTGGAGAAGGCCGATGCCGTGATCGGCATGGTCGTCATCCGCCGTGATGCCACGCTCCTGGTGGTGAGCGAGCACGGCTTCGGCAAGAGGAGCGAGCTGAGCGAGTACCGCGTGCAGAAGCGCGGCGGCAAGGGAATCATCACGTTCAAGGTGACCGACAAGACCGGGGCCTGCGTTGCGCTCAAGGAAGTGCAGCCGGACGATGAGCTCATGATGATTACCCGACACGGAATCATCATCCGGGTTCCGGTCGAAGGTATCCGGGTCATCGGCCGCAACACCCAGGGCGTGAAGGTGATGAATCTGGAATCCGGAGACGCCGTAGTGGACGTCGCCAGGGTGGTCAAGGAGGACGAAAGCGGGACCGACGAGCCTGCCGGCGAGGAAGTAGCGCCGAGCGCCGAGGACTGAGGCGACTGGGCCCGTTACTGGAGGACATCAGGGACGCGGCCGGCACGCTCGCGGGGGTCGTGAACCGCACCCCGCTGGTCGAAATTCCGCTCGCTGGGCGAACTTTCCGGCTCAAGTGCGAGCAGTTGCAACCGATCGGAGTCTTCAAGCTCCGCGGGGCGTACACCGCCGTAGCCCGGCTGGGTGACCGGCGCCGGACCGGGATCGTCACGGCCTCGAGTGGGAATCACGGCCTTGCGATCGCGTGGAGCGCGAAGGCGTTCGGAGTTCGCGCCATAGTCGTAATGCCTGAAACAGCGGCACGAATCAAGGTCGAGACTGTTCGTCGGCTGGGTGGCGAGGTCGTCTTCGCCGGCCGAACCCGCTCGCCTGAGCAGGGAGCGCGAGCCGAGGCGATCGCGGCAGCCGAGGGGCTGAATCTGATCCCGCCCTTCGACCATCCTGATGTGATCGCAGGTCAGGCGACCTGCGGGCTGGAGATTCTGGAGGACGCGCCGGACGTCGACACCATCCTGGTTCCCACCGGCGGAGGGGGTCTGCTCGCGGGAATTTCGGCAGCGGTCTCCGCGCTCAAGCCATCGGTACGTGTTATCGGGGTCGAGCCGGAGGGGGCGGCAAAGCTCTCAGCCGCACTCGCGCAAGGGAAGCCGGTGACGCTGGAGCGAACCGAGAGTCTGGCGGACGGACTCCTGACGCGCGCTATCGGTGACCTGACCTGGCAGGTCATTCGGCCCGTGGTTCGCGAGGCCGTTCGGGTGACCGAGGTGGAGATCGGGCTTGCAGTGAAGCATCTTTATCGGCAAGTCCAGGTAGTCGTCGAACCATCCGGCGCGGTAACCACCGCCGCGCTGCTCGCCGGACGCGTGAGCTCAGACGGATCCGTCGTAGCCATTGCGACCGGGGGCAACGTAGACCCGGGCCTCTTCAATCAATTGGTGCACGAGAGCGCATGAGCCCTGCCCCCAAGATCCTCGTTGCCGACGACGATCCGGCCCTCTCCCGCACCCTGTGGTGGATTCTCAAGGAAAATGGGTACGACGTCACCACCGTCCCCGGCGGTGAGCATCTGCTGGAGCGACTCGAGACCGAGCCCTTCGATCTGATCCTGCTCGATATCATGATGCCGAAGGTCGATGGTCTCGAGCTGCTGGGTCGGCTCAAGGGAGACGACCGCTTCAAGGACCTTCCCGTCCTGATGATCTCGTCGATGCCGCCCGAAGAGGCCACGGTTCGCTCCCTGGGTCTGGGCGCCAATGACTTCATCCCAAAGCCGTTCCGAATGAAGGAGCTGCTGGCCCGGGTCAAGGCGCAACTTCGAGTTGGCCGGCAGCTGAATCAGGCCCGACTCGAGGCTCGGACCCGATCGGCCATGATGGACATCATGACCGAGGTCACGGAGTCGCTCAAGCCGGATGAGATCTACCAGATCCTGGTGCGGCGCGTGGCCCAGGCGCTCAACATTTCCCGCTGCTCGATTATTCTGAGCGGACCGGAAGAGCAGACGGCGACCGTAGTGGCCGCGTATGAAAACTCTACGCTGCACAATCTGCCGATCGATCTCCGGCGCTATCCGGAAATCCATCATTGCCTGACGACCGGTGACACCGTGCTCGCGCGGGACGTGTGCACCGACCCGCTCTATCAGGAAGTGCGGGACGCATGGGAGGCAGAAGGTCGGGCAGTGCCCACCCGTTCGGCGATCTGCATTGCGTTCTCACTCAAGGATCATCCCGCCGGCGTCTTCTTCCTGCGAACCGTGTCGGAAGACGGACCGCTGACCGATCAGGACCTCGAGTTTGCCGGCCAGGTGATCCGGTCGGCGGTCGCAGCGCTGGAAAAGGCGTACGACCTGGAGCATGCCGTGCTGGGTCAGGAGCAGTTGCGGCGCCTGGCCGAGACCGATCCGCTCACCGCCGTTTACAACCGGCGAGCCTTGATGCAGAAGCTGGAGCAGGAAATGGATCGGGCCGCCCGTTACGCCACGCGACTCACGGCCATGATGATCGATATCGACAACTTCAAGCACATCAATGACACCCACGGCCACCTCGTGGGCGACAAAGTGCTGAAGCAGCTTGCAAACCTGCTCAAGCGAGAACAGCGTTCGGTGGATATCCTGGCGCGATACGGCGGAGAGGAATTCGTGGTGCTGCTTCCGGAAACCACCGTGGCTGAGTCACGCAACTTTGCCGAGCGCATTCTGCGCCGCGTAGCAACCTACGACTTCGGTGATGCGGGCCACGCGGTACGAGTCACCATCAGTGTGGGGATGGCGTCCTATCCGGATGCCCGCGTGACCGACGGCCAATCCCTGCTCAAGCTAGCTGACAGTCACCTATACCGCGCCAAGTCTGACGGCCGCAACCGATTCAGCGATTGAGCAACCGCCGCTGTCCGCGCTGCCACACCAACTACGCCGCGCCGGCGCGATTCTGCCCGCGCGATGGCACTCCGCTCGTGGAAATAGCCCCGGCACCGGATAACAGTGCCAACACGGCAAAGCTTCGCGCTGTGAAGAAGGCGGCAGAAGTCGCGGACCCACCCTACACCAGCCTCACGGGACAGACTCTTGGAGAGCACTATTTGGTGGATCGCCGCCTGGGTGAGGGCGGCATGTCGTACGTGTACCTTGCGCAGGAGCTCGCCACCGGCAAGAAGGTTGCGCTCAAGGTTCTCTCCCCAAAGCTGAGCCGCGACCCGGGATCGGTGGAACGCCTCCGGCGCGAAGCTGCGATCGCTATGCGCCTTTCCCACCCAAACGTCTGTCCGATTCTCGGCTTCGGCGAGACACCCCACCCGCTCATCTACCTGGTGATGCCGTATTTGCCGGGAGAGCCGCTGAGCGATCACGAAATTCGCCGCGGCGCTATGGATATCGACGAGGCCATTCCGCTCCTGGTGCAGATGTGCCGGGGGTTGGAACACGCGCACGGGCTCCACATCGTGCATCGCGATCTCAAGCCCGAGAACGTCATGCTGGTACCGGATCGCGCCGTGGGGGGCGGCCTTCGCGCGGTCGTGATGGACTTCGGATTGGCCAAGGAGCGGCGGGCCGAGCCGGAGGTGGTGAAGCTCACCCAGACTGGAATCGTGCTGGGAACACCGGAGTTCATGAGCCCCGAACAGATCCGCGGAAAGCCGCTCGACGGCCGGAGCGACGTGTATGCCCTCGGCGTTCTCGCCTTCGAGATGTTTACGGGCCGCTTGCCGTTTGCGGGCAAAACACCTCAGGAGATGATGCTCGCCAGACTCAAGGGCGAGCCCACTCGGCTCCGCGCTGTCCGTCCCGATCTTCCCGCCAAGCTGGAAGACATCCTTAACCGAGCACTGGCTGTCGAGCCCACAGAACGGCACAAGTCGATGAACGAGCTTGGTGCCGCCTTCGCGTCGGTTACCGGACCTACCGGCGTCTTTGGAAGGCTGTTCGGTAGGAGGTAAAGGTAGAGAAGTTTCTCCGCCGTCCTGGCCAAACCCCATCAGCCAAAATTGCAGCCTGAATTCGGCGGCGAGCTCACGCTACCTGCCGATGTACGCCACTTTGACCGAAATCGGGGGTGGGCACCCGGCACGGCTGCTGCACGTGCCATGGGCGTCGATCGGCCAAGCCGGTCGCCCAGACTATCAAACCCTGTTTCGTGTGGAGGATTGAAAGATGTATCTCACTACCTCTCGGCGGATCGCGCACCCGTTGCAGAGCCTTCGGCGGCTGAACACCTTGCTGGACGAGGCCTTCAGTAACTGGCCGGCGCAATCGAGCGATTTCGGCGCCATCACCTCGACCTGGATTCCCGCAACCGACGTATTCGAGGATAAGGATGCGGTCCGGATCGTTGCCGAGGTTCCGGGTGTCAACCCGCAGGACGTGAAGCTTTCGGTCGAGAACAACGTCCTCACTATCCGCGGCGAGAAGAAGCAGACTGCGGAGGAGAAGACCGAGCGTTTGCATCGGTACGAGCGGAGCTACGGTGTATTTGAGCGCTCTTTCGCTCTTCCCAGCACCGTGGACCCCGAGAAGATTGAGGCCAAGGTCGATGCCGGTGTGTTGACGGTCCTGCTGCCGAAGTCGGAGCGGGCCCGGCCCCGGGAGATCGCGGTCAAGGTTGCCTAATCCTTAGATTCCAATCAGCAGGTGAGTTGCAGGGGGACTCCGTAGCAATACGGAGGCCCCCTCAGTGCATACCGGATTGCTCTTACCGTTGCGCCAAGGCTACTGTATCGTCGTGTCCAGCTCGCCTCCCTTTCATGTCGTTGGCATAAGCCATCACACGGCTTCGGTCGCGCTCCGCGAGCAGTTGGCGCTGACCCCTCTCCAGATCTCAGCCTGGCTCGAACGAGAGCGCCGCGAAGAGCGGTCTCTCATGGTGCTCGCCACCTGCAACCGGCTCGAGCTCTACTGGTGGGGAGACGAGGATCAGGAAATGAGCCTGCGTCACCTGGCTCAGCGGCAAGGCGTCGCACTCGATTCCGGTGTTGTCTATCGCTGCGACGGCCTTCCGGCCGTGCGGCACCTCTTCAGGGTCGCCGCCGGACTCGACTCTCAGGTAATGGGCGAGTACGAGATTCTCGGCCAGCTGCGGCGAGCACATGACCAGGCGAAAGTCGCAGGGACGACAACCTGGCAGCTGGATGCGGCGGTGTCGGCCGCACTGAGTGCCGGGCGCCGCGTTCGGCAGGAGACCAGGCTTGGCCAGCATCCCGGCTCGGTCGCGTCGGCTGCGCTGGCACAGGCCGCTCTCTGCTGGGGTGGTTCGCTGGCTGAGCACCGCCTGATGTTGCTAGGGGCTGGTGAAGTGGCTGACGGCGTTCTGCGAGCTCTCGAGTCCCAGGCACACGGCGCGCTGGTCGTCGCCAATCGAACCGCGGATCGGGCGGAGGTGCTGGCGATTGCTAACGGAGCGGATACGGTCTTCTGGGAAGCGCTCCCCAGAGAGTTGGCACGGGTCGACGTGGTCATCGCCGCGACCTCCGCGCCCCACCCGATTTTGGACAGCGAGACGCTGGCCGCGGTCGTCGAATCCCGTGCGGGACGGCCGCTCGTGGTGCTGGATCTGGCAGTTCCCCGCAACGTGGACCCCGGGGCTCGGGATATCGCCGGGCTTCGGCTGTTCGATCTCGACGACCTTCGACTGGAGTATTGTCCTGCGGTTTCGGGCATTGCCCCGTCGATCGACGAGGCCGAAAAGTTGATCGATGATGGCATCTTACGTTTCGAACGCAGCCTGCGGGTGCGGGCCGCGGCTCCGCTGCTGGCCGAGCTGCATTCCTTTGGTGAGAGGTTGGCGGAAGAGGAGACCGAGCGCGCGCTAGCCCAACTCGAGGCCCTTTCCGCCGAAGAGCGCGACGTGGTTCGCCGGATGGCGAGCCGGCTGGTTCGCCGCCTGCTGTATCCGGCAAGTCAGACCATCAGGGAGAATTTGTAGTCAGGACCGCATCAAGTAGCGTTTGCCAACGGGGCGCCTCGATCTCAGGCGCCCCGTTCGCTTAGCTGCGATCGCGCGGGGATCGGGTTGGCTATGCCACGACAGGCGGGGTTCGCGCAGCCGGGGCAGCGAAGGGGATACTTGGCGCTGTAGACCTGACCGGATGAGAGATGCTCTCGTACCAGGTCGGCGATCGCGTCGATAAACGCAGGGCGGTCGTTCAAGGCTGGTACCCTGCGGAAGTGCGTGATACCCAGGCTGTGGGCCAGATGGCCGTACTCCCGGTCCAGCTCGGACAGGGTCTCGATGTGGTCGCTGGTAAAAGCGATTGGGATCACCAGCACGTGCTTGTGTCCCCTAGTTGCGAGCTGGCGGATGACCCATTCCGTGCTGGGCTCGAGCCATTTGACGGGGCCGACCTTGGATTGATAGGCCAACAGGTGCGGGTGTGAATAGCGGAGCCGGCGCATCACCTGCTCCATGCTGGCGCCGATTTCAGCGGGATACGGATCACCGCGATTGACAAAGCGCATCGGCAACGAATGCGCGCTGAACAGCAGAACCACTTTGCCGCGATCCTCGGGAGAAAATCCCTGCAACCCCTCGCGGACAGTCTCTGCTACGGCCTCGATGAACCCGTCGTGGATCGGCCAGCGATCCAGAACGCTCCAGTGAAACGCCTCTTTCAGGCCGAGGCGATCTACTGTCCGCCAGAGATCGTTGAGGCTCGACCCCGTGGTTGCGCAGGAGAACTGGGGGTATTGGGTAAAGGCGACGGCGCGCTCCACTCCGTCTGCCTGCATCGCAAGAAGCGCGTCCTCGCTCTTGGGCCTTACATAACGGAACGCGACATAGAAGCCATGGGGTGCGGTATCGGGCGACAGGCGATCGAGTCGCTCCACCAAACCGCGGCCCTGAGCCTCGGTGTACCGAAGGATCGGCGAGCCGCCACCGATCGAGGCGTACAGCTCCCTGACTGCCGGCGCGCGGCGCCGAGCAATGAAAGGCCCGAGCCATTGTTGAAAAGGAAGGTGGATGATCTCACGGTCGGCGAACAGCTCGAGCAGAAAGGGCTCGACCGCGTCGAGCGTGGGCGGTCCGCCCAAATTGAGCATTACGATTCCGGTCTTAATCCGGCGTCGGTCCGCCGAATTTCGATTGACCGGCGGTGCACCTGTGGGATCGGCTGCCATATGCCTATTCACTGACCAATCCAGTCTCGAGCGCGAACCGGGTCAGGCCCGCGACCGTGCGAATTCGAAGCTTACGCATCACGGATTCCCGGTGAGTCTCGACTGTGCGGTGGCTGATTCCCAGCGTCGCCGCGATTTCCTTGTTGGTAAGTCCCCGCGCAATTCCCTGGAGGACTTCGCGCTCGCGCGGGGTGAGCGATCCAAGGTTGCCGCTCTGCTGCTCCCGCTCGAGCTCCCCCCGCACTGCAGCAGTCAGTCGCGAGGCAACCGGCGGGCTGAAGAACGCTTCCCCTTCCTGCACTGCCCGAACCGCCCGGCGCAGCTCTGTGGCTGCGGTGTCTTTCAGAATGTAGCCGTGGGCCCCGGCGCGAACGCTCTCGAGTACGTATTCGGCGTTTTCATACATGCTCAGGATGAGAATCCGCGTCTCCGGTACGCGCTGGCGCAATTGAGCCGTGACCTGAATGCCTGACTCGCCGGGCATCGAAATGTCGAGCACCGCAACATCAGGACGGTGTTGCTCCGCCAGGGCGACCACGTCTGCGCTCCTGGCCGTTTCTGCGACTACCTCGAAGCCTGGCTCGCGCTCGAGAACATACCGGATTCCTTCTCGCACCACGGTATGATCGTCCGCTACCAGGACACGTATGGTCGGTTCGCTCATGCCGGGCTCGACCGGGCCAGCGGCATTCGGACGGTGAGACGGGCGCCACCGGCCGACTCGTGGGCCAGCTCTATGCTCCCGCCGAGCGCGCCGATTCGCTCGCGCATCCCAGCCAGCCCCATGTGTCCGTTGCGCTCGAAATCGTGCGGATTCGCCCCTGGCGGAAACCCCCGTCCATCATCGTGCACGGACAGAACCACCGCGCCTTCCTGAGTCGCAAACTGAATGACGACCGTGTGCGCTTGAGCGTGCCGGGCCACGTTCGACAACGCCTCCTGGAGGGCCCGGAACAGAGCCAACTCGGCGTCCTTCGATAGGGCGGGAAGGGCGCCGGAGATCGTGAGATCGGTACTGATACCGCTTCGCTCGGCGAACTCCGAGGCCAGCGAACGGAGCGCCGGCACCAGCCCGAGATCGTCCAGCAGCGACGGCCGAAGATCGTTCGTCACTGCTCGTATGCTACGGATCCCGGTGTCGATCAGGTCGAGCGCACGGTCCAGCCGCT
>JBKPOS010000180.1:0-15450 GCA_046733215.1 Gemmatimonadota bacterium | reverse complement strand
GCCTCAGCATCTCGCGCGCTGCCGTACACTGCGGAGGTTGACGAGAACATTGCCGCGCGATCGCCTCCCTTTTCGGTGACCCGTTGCATAAACCTCCTCATCTGATCGACGAGCTTCGCGAAGGCCCCGACGTCAGATGCCAATCCGCCTCCTGATTGCCGTCATCTTCATCGCCGTCGGCCTTGGCGCTCTCACGGTGAACCTCTTGCACGACCCGACGGCGCTCATCCCGCATCCGCCATACGGGCGTTGGATATTCGTCCGGCTACTTGGGCTCTCCTCCCTCGCAGTACTTGGCATGCTTCTCGTGTTTGGCGTCGTGGACGAGGGCATGGGAGTCGAGGACATCGAGAACTCGTACGATCACGCCACATTCTGGCGCGTGGCCGGAATCGCCTTTCTCATTAGCGCGCTTGCCACCGCAACATTCATCGCCGCTTCGGCATTCGTGGATTACCTTGATCGCGTTACTGACTGACCAATGAGGATGAGATCGTTGGGTTGGTCGGACCTACGGAAGACGTTAGGGCGAGGCCCAGTGGCGAGCTCAGTCCTCAGCTCACCGCCTTCTTCACGAGCGCGCCGATCGTTGTCTCCTCAGCGGCAGTCAAGTCCTTCAGCGCGAAGACGACCGGCCACAGGGCGCCTTCGTCGAGGTTTGCCGTGTCGCTGAAGCCGAACGTCGCATACCTGCTCTTGAATTTCTGCGCGCTTTGGAAGTAGCAGACGACCTTGCCGTCCTTGGCATACGCAGGCATCCCGTACCAGAGTCTCGGCAAGAGGGCTGGCGCGCTGGCCTTGACGATAGCATGGAGCCGCTTGCCCATCGCACGATCCGGTTCCCGCATCTCAGCGATCTTCGCGAGCACGGCGCTTTCTCCGTCCGTCTTGTCAGCGCCCTTCAGCTCTTGGACGCGCTCCTTCATCGCGAGTCGTTCCTCGTCCGTAAACCCCTTGGAGTTCTTGCCGCTCGCGGTGGCGCTCTTGGCGGCCTTCCGCGTGTTTTTCCTTGGGCTCATAGAAACCTCTCATACCTAGCGGGTAGGGCAGCTCGCCGGAGTTCGAATGCGGACCCGCGTTATTCTAACACCTAGGATCGTATTCGCTCCGCCTCGAGGCGGCGAAGAATCTCGAGCTGCGCGAACAGGATCGCCTGCTGGAGGTTAATGGCCGCCGGTAAACCCTGAGCCGCTGCGAGCATGGGTGACTCCTCTCCGCACCTGGTGAAAGCCATCGGGCCTTTGGCTGGCCTCTCTATTAGAGAATGCGGCATTTACGACGATCGCCAGACAGGGTTGGCCGAGGTTACCGACTGGCGGGCGCTTCAAGGCTGAGCTCGGCTCGGCGCTGTCGCGGATGGCGCACAGCGGAACGACGCGCGACCTTTGGAGACAGAGGAGGGCAGCTTGTACGAGCATAGATCGCATCAGCTCGCCTCGCGTCATCGATTTGCGCTGCGGCTCCTCCGGCATCTGTTGATCGCGGCGGCGATCATTGCAGTGTCCTTGCTGGGTGGGATCCTCGGGTACGAGCACTATGAGCACCTGGCCTGGCGTGATGCATTCTTGAATGCCGCGATGCTTCTGGGCGGGATGGGCCCCATCAAGACCGATCTTAGTGAGGCCGGAAAGCTCTTCGCCGGCGTTTACGCGCTTTACTCGGGACTGGTCTTCATCGTGGCAGCGGGCGTGCTACTCGCGCCGGTGGTCCACCGTCTGTTACACACTGTCCATTGTGATCTGGACGAGAGTCCGGAGCCGCGGCCGCGTGGCCGCCACGCGTAGATGGGAGCAGACGATGCTGTCGCACAAGAGCGGCGAGTCGTCGGCGGCGGCCTTCATCGGGTGGCAACCCAGCTGAAGCGTAGGTCGTCGGCCCGACACCGAGAAACCGGGTATTCGCCATGAGCGACCGTGAGATCCTCCAGTTCACATTGGATCACGTTGAGTTGTTCGTGCCCGACCGGGCCCAAGCTGCCGATTGGTATGCGCGTGTCCTCGGATGCCGGCCCGTTCACGGTACCGAGCAATGGGCGGCCCACCCGCAGGGCCCGCTCATGCTGTCTCCGGATGGGGGCCGAACCAAGCTCGCGCTGTTTAGCGGTGAGCCCCAGGGTAGTCGGCCGACGGCTGGGTTTCACCGCGTGGCATTTCGGCTCAGTGGCGAGGAGTGGTTGGTCTTCATCGCGCGCCTGACGGAGCTCGGGATAGGGGAGGGGACCGCTGCGGCCCGGGTGGTGGATCACGTCGGGGCTTGGTCGGTCTACTTCACCGATCCGTTTGGTCATCACCTCGAGGTCACGACGTACGACGACGAAGTCGTGCGTCATCGCAGGGGTGCGGCCTAACCGCTAGGCCGCGAACTCAAGGGATTGGGGCCGCATGGATTTCGACAGCAACGTCAAGCAGAGCGTCTACCGGCATTTCGCCAGCACAGGTACAGCGCCGGCGCCGGATCAGCTAGCCGCCCAGTTGGCGTGTTCCACCGATGATGTCTGCGCGGCCTTCGCCCGACTGCAACAGAATCGCGTCCTGCTTCTCGAGTTGGATCGCGAGACCATCCGCATGGCCCCCCCGTTCTCGGGTGTTCCCACGCCTCATCGAGTCGAGGTGGGACGGCAAACGTACTTCGCCAACTGCGCCTGGGACGCACTCGGCATTCCCGCTGCCCTGCATCAGGAGGCATTGGTGCACTCGAGCTGCGGCCAGTCCGGCGAGCCCCTCCGCCTGCAAGTCGGGCTCGAGGGGCCGGAGCCCTGCCGATGGCTTTTTCACTGCCAGGTCCCCGCGGCCCGCTGGTGGGCGGACTTGGTCTTCACCTGAAGCACCATGCTTTTCTTCCGGTCGGAAGATCTTGTGAAGGCCTGGTGCCGAGCGCGAGGGATCGAACCGCGACCGCTCGTAACCATTAGCCAGCTCTGGGAGCTCGCTGTCGCCTGGTACGCCACGCGTCTCACGCCGGAGGCAAGGCGCCCCGGCCCCGCCGAGATGCGCCAGATTTTCGCGCGAGTCGGGCTGAACGATCCGTTCTGGGACCCTCAGGCCGACGTGTTCGGATAGACGGGAGCGCCATGAGCAGCATGACTAACCAGATGGCAGCGCTGTTCCGTTACCTGACCCTCGGGGTGCATGTGGTCGGCGTCGCACAGGGCGGGCGGCGCAACGCGTTCACCGCCGCGTGGATCATGCAGGTGTCCTTCGACCCGCTGCTCCTCGCCCTGAGTATCAATCCTCAGAGTGCTTCGTACCGCTTATTGTGCGAAAGCGGGTCCTTCGTCGTGACGGTACTCAAGGCCCACCAGCTCGAGCTGGCCCGTCAGTTCGGGACCCCATCGGCCGGAAGCAGTGACAAGCTCGCCGCTGCTCGGTGGCGGCCGGCGCGGAGCGGTGCACCGATACTGCAGGACGGCCTGGCCTACTTTGACTGCGACATTACGGCAAAAATGCGAACCGGAGATCACGAGCTGGTGATTGGGCGAGTGGTTGACGGTCGTATTCTCGACGCTTCTGCTTCACCGCTGATTTACCAAGCAACCGGCGACATGGATGACAGCGCCGCGCTCTATCCAGCAGCATTTTGAGCGCAGCTGACGACCTGCGGAGCAGGTACGGAGCGACTCCATCTTCGGACGATGTGAGACCGGAACGATCGATTCGGCTACTCAGGCTCATCGCGCTGGTCAAGTTTGCCAAGGCGGCGTTGCTGCTCGCCATCGGCCTCGGTGCCCTCGGACTTCTGGATCCGGATGTGGCCGCGCAGGCACAACAGTGGGCAACTGCCATGGCCATGAGCTCGGATCGCCAGCTGGTTCAGCGGTTGGTCGCGCACGGGATGAGCCTGCCGCCTAATCGGCTCGAGGAGCTGGGCATCGGTGCATTCCTTTATGCGGGACTCTTCGGCACGGAGGGCGTTGGACTCTGGATGGGACGCCGGTGGGCCGAGTACCTGACGGTTGTCGCTACCGGGTCGTTCGTACCATTAGAGGCCGTTGAGCTCGCGCGGCGAGTAACCGCGGTGCGGGCAGGCGCTCTGGTCTTGAACCTTGCGGTCGTCGCCTACTTGATAGCGCACCTGCGGCACAATCGTCGTCCCCCCGCCTCGGCCGCCTCATGAGTCTATTCATAGAGTATCCGATTCTCGCAGGCGGCCTCGGCGTATTGGGATTGCTGCTCTATGCCAGATCCCGAAGGCTAAGTATCGGGGTCGCCGCAGTGGCATGGCTGGCCTACGCAGCGTATGAGGCAGCCATGCACCTGCGGTGGCTTTGCACGGGGGAGTGCAATATTCGGGTCGATCTGCTCCTGATCTATCCGGTGCTCCTGGTGCTCTCTGGCGTCGCCGCGTTCAGCTTCGCAAGGTGGACGGTTCAACAACGGCGGAATCTCTGATCGACTCTAGTAATCGGCGGCGGCCGTGGATCGTCTGCCCTTTCAATCACTCGAGGCCATCTTGCAGGAGCTCAATGCCGACCTTGCCGGGCCGGCCGGATCAGCACGGGTGCAAGCCAGTGAGCGCGCCGCCACACTCTTCGGCGCTTCGGAACGTCTGATCGTGTACGGAAGCTTGGCGCCGGGCCGTGCGAACTATCATCACGTCGCCACGTTGGGCGGCGATTGGATCTTGGGCTGGATTACCGGTGACCGGGTGCCGATCGGGTGGGGCACGGAACTGGGTTACGCCGCGATTCGTCGCCGCCCGGGGGGCGAGCGAATCCCGGCGTGGCTCCTCTGCTCCGCTGTCTTGCCGACCGCCTGGGATCGCCTCGACGCCTTCGAGGGGGCGGCGTACCAGCGGCTGCTCGCCCCTTTTGAGACCGAGGCAGGAATCGTAGCGGTCGGCTACTTCTATGCGGCTGCGGCCGAGGCCTAACCGGATGATTCGCTTCGAGATCGAAGAACCATCTTCCGCCGACATCGAGTTTCTCGAGGAACGACTGTACGAGTTCAATGCTGGTACGACTGGTATTAACGACGGTCTGAGTCTCGGCATTTTTCTGCGAGACGAATCCAGGAACATCGTCGCAGGTGCCGCGGGCCACACGTGGGGAGAAACCTGCGAGCTGCGTCAGGTATGGGTGGCGGCGTTCGCTCGCGGCCAAGGTCTTGGCCGTCGCCTCATTGCCGAGGCCGAGGCTGAAGCAGTGCGACGCGGCTGCCGGCAGCTCGTTCTCTCGACACACAGTTTTCAGGCGCCCGAGTTCTATCGGAAGCTCGGCTTCGATGTAATTTCAGAGCTCCACGATTACCCCCGCGGGCATTCTCACCTGGTGATGCGCAAGCGCCTTGCGATTGCCGGCGCGGGCCCGTCGCCGTAGGCTTCATGGTAGCTTTGCTCCCCCTTTCCACCCGGAGAAATACCGATGTACCGCACTCTGGCCCCCCTCTTGGTCGTGTGTTTCGTCACAGCTTCCGCGCAGGCCCAGGCGCCGGCGCAGCAGGCCTCAACCACCACCGCGTCACCGGCGACGGTGGAGCAAACCCTGAAAGCCTTACGCGAGGACATGCAGAGCAGCAGAGCGGACATCATGGCAAAGAACCTGTCGCTCACCGCCGAGCAGGCGGCAAAATTCTGGCCGGTTTTCAACGCCTACCAGAAGGAGCAGAACGCCATCATGGATGAGCAGCTCAAGGGCCTCCAGAAGTATGTGGACAGCTCCGAGACCCTGGACGACGCCGGCGCGCTCTCCCTCATGCGCGCCCACTTGGACCGGGACGCCAAGATGAACGCCCTGCGTCAGAAGTGGCTCGGCGAATTCCAGAAGGTGTTGCCCACAAAGCTCGCCGTGCGAGCGATGCAGATCGATCGCCGCCTATCCTTGGCGGCCCAAATGGAAATAGCGTCGCGTATTCCTCTGGTGCATTGAAGGCGGCACGAAGGGGCACGAGTCATGTCCCTCCAACGCCGTTCAAGACGAGGTTGGCACCTGGCCGGCGTGCTGGCTGTCGTCGCCTGCGGTCTCGAACACGACGGCCCCGAGTCCAAGGATCCCACCGAGCCCAAGGGACCCCAAGTATGAAGCGCAAGCCTGGCTTCGGGCGAACCCAAATCCCTCGCCCCTGGCTTCCAACCGGTTTGGTCCAAACCCGAGGGCGGTTGCGTTCATCGACTCCCTCTACCAGCTCGGGGCCGAGACGGTGTACGTCGTCAATGTCGAGGAGGACTCGAGCTGGATTCTGCAGGAAGGGGGGCCCTACGCCGATGCGCTGTGGATCCGGTTGCCCACCGATTCGGCGCTGCGTGCTGGGCTCTTTGCCGTCGATGAGCGAGAGGCCCGAGGTGAGGGCTTCGATCCGGATCGCGATCACGGACAGCAGTACTTGTACTTCTGGTGGGACTGACGCCGGCTTGCTGCAACTGAAACGGACTGTCAGCCGTTGCTGATTTCAGGGATCGATGCCTCATGTCATCGTCACCGGCGGCCCGGGTGTGGGCAAGACGACGCTCCTGGCTGAGCTTGCGACCATGGGTTACGCAACCGTCGCAGAATCCGCTCGGGCGATCATCGCAGAACGGCTTGCGTCCGGCGCGACTCGTCGAGCGGATGCTCTCGCTTTCGGATGCTTCACGAGGCATCGCACCTGCCTTCCAACGAGCTGGAATCCATGCTCGCGCTCTACCCATTCCATGCCACCGTCTTCGTGTTGCCGCCGTGGGAGCTTATCTACACCAACGACGCCGAACGCGACCAATCGTTTGCTGAGGCGGTTGACGTCCACGCCAGGATCGTCCGTTGGTACCGTTCGTGCGGCTACGTTCTCGATGAAGTACCCCGCCTTCCTGTAGCACAGCGAGCCGAGCATGTGCTGCGCGTTCTCGGGGAGAGCGCCGCCTAAGCTCTCTCGCAAACAGCTCTCTTGATCGGACCAACGGTATGCGCCAAGTCATTTCGGTGCTGGGAGCCGTCTGCATCCTTCTTCCGTTCGCCGCGAGCCAACTGGGTCGGCTGCAGACAACCGCGTTGGCATATCAGCTGCTGAATCTCATTGGAGCGACTGCCCTGACTGTTGTTGCCGTCCTCGAGCATCAGTACGGCTTCATTCTACTGGAGGGAACTTGGGCTCTGGTGAGCCTGGTGGGGTTAATCCTTCTACGGTCAGTGTCGGGGACTGATGCCGCCTGAGCCGAACCGTTTCACGGCCTCGAATGGGAGCTGCGCCATGGTGTGCCCTGGGCACGGGTTGGACCATAGAACTCGGCGCGCTCATCATTCGCAGGTGAGTCTTGCATGCCGGCGAAGCTCCAGGTAGGTGATTGCGTGCGGGTGCCCGACGGCCGGATCGGACGGGTGCGCGCTCGAGTCGGACGCAAGCTCCGAGTGCGGGTACGCCGGCACACGAGCGCCACACACCAGTTCCTGCTGGTCGCTCCTGGCGAGGTGCGCAAGGTGGCGTGCCCCCGCGGCTGGATGAGCCCGGCCGGCTATCGTCGGTACCTACGGCCCACGCTGGCCAAGATGCGCGCTCGGGCGCGGGCCCGGAGTCGCTCGTGAAGACGGAGATCTGGCGCGGACCTCTCAAGGGCGCAAAGGTCGGGCTGCTCGCCGGACTGTGCGTCAGTGCACCGTACCTGGCGATCGGCGCTCTCGGAAACACCGAGGTCAACAAATCGCTCGGTTACTCATTGCTCCTAGTCGGCTTCCCCACGCTCTTTGCAATCGTACCGGCTATCGAGTGGTTGGGGGTTCAAGGCGGAACGCGCGAGGGCGTGCTCCTACTCTTGCTGACTCTGTCGCTGAACGGGGTGCTATGGGGCACGGTCATCGGCACGGCGGTGACATTGGTGTCGATGGGGCGAAAGCAATGGCTCAGGCAGCACCACTGAGTGTGCAGGGCTGCCATCACCGGCCCGTCCTATAACAGAGTCTGCAGCGGAGCAGCCGTGCGTTTACTACGTCAGCGACTTGCAGCTCTCTTACCCCTCGTCGTCGCCCTTGCGGCCTGTAGCGATGCCTGTGGCCCAACGGCAGAGGATGTGCTTGCCCATCGCGCCGACTGGTTGGCTCACCACCTGACTGAATACACCTACATCTATGAGACCAGAGGATTTTTCATCAGCTGGGAGGCTCAGCCGATTCGGGTCGCGGTCCGCAGTGGTGTCGTAGTGTCCGCCACGTTTGTCGCTACTGGTGAGCCAGCGTCGGCATCACCCACCGACTTTCCAACCATTGACAAACTCTTCGATCAGGCTGCAGATGCCGCTCGTGACCACCGTCTGCGCGCAATCAGCTTCGACGGTCAACTGAGCTACCCGCGACGCATGGATCTCGACGGCGCGCCGGATGCACGAGGCTCATTGATTGCTACCCAGGTCCAGCCGATCCCCTGAGGGCTCGGCGCGACGCAGGTCTCTGGCGCGCTCGTTGTCAGCAGGGAGCTCCCCATGGCCATCGTAACCGTCCGCTACATCGTTGCCGATCTCAACCCGGCACTCACCTTCTACACCGAACACTTGGGGTTCACCATCGAGCTGCATCCGGCCACCACGTTTGCCATGCTGCGGCGCGGAGACCTCCGCCTGTTGTTGAGCGTCCCGAGCACCCAGGGCGGGGGCGGGCAAATCCTGGCCGATGGCCGACGTCCGGAGCCGGGAGGCTGGAATCGCTTCCAGCTGGAAGTGGCGGATCTGTCAGGGATGGTGGAGGCTTTGCGGCGCGCCGGCGTACGCTTTCGCAGCGAGCAGATCACCGGCGTCGGCGGTACCCAAGCCTTGCTCGAGGATCCCTCGGGAAACCTGGTCGAGCTGTTCGAACCGGTGGGGCGCTCCTGAGCGCCCTCGCGCCTAGTCCGCAAGGCATCATCATTATAAGGGTTGTCTCGCACCGCTCGACCGCGACTCCCTCATAGGGAGGTATCCCATGGATGCTGCCCCCTCCCGGTACCGTACGACGATAGGCGCCACGAGCCTGATCGTAGGCCCAGCGCTGATGAGCATCGGGGACCTGTTCCATCCCGCAGAACACCCTCGGGCGGCTGCCCAAGTCGCGATCATTGTGCACTCAGCCTCGCGATGGTACGCCGCTCATCTCCTCTTGTTTGCCGGGCTTCTCCTGCTGGTGCCGGGCTTCCTGGCCATAACCAACGTGGCGATGGATCGCCGGCCTGCGGCGGGCTATGCTGCGCGCCTTCTCCTGCTCGTTGGGGTGGGCGCCTTTTCGGCGGTGATCGCGTTCGAAATGTTGCTTGGGCGGTTCATCTCCGAGCGCAACGACCAGGCGGCCGCAGCCGCTCTGCTCGACACTTTCCAATCTCCCGAGATCTGGATGGCGCTCGTGCCTGGCCTGCTCGCGTTCTTCATCGGCATTGCGCTGGCTGTCGTTTCGCTCGCGTCCGCTGGAGATCCGTTTCGCTGGCCGGCGCTCGGCTACGCGCTCGGCGCCAGCCTGATCCTGGGCGAGATCATCCTAGCTAAAGTGCTCCTCAGCCAGATCGGAAACATTATCATGTTTGTTGCCGGTACTGCGTTTGCACGGTTGCTGCTCCGGAGTCGAGAGAGGGCTGCCTGACCCATGCAACACACGGGGACTTACTATGGACGAAGCGATGACCTCCACGACCTTCGACCTGCCAGGTTATCGGGTCGTGCAATCACTTGGCCTGGTGCGAGGCGTGACTGTCCGCTCGCGCTCCATCATCGGCACGATCGGGGCGAAGATCGAGACAATCTTCGGCGGACACATCCTCACCCTCACGTCGCTCTGCGAGACCGCTCGGGCTGACGCCTTCGAAATCCTGCGGGCCCATGCCCAGCGCCGGGGGGCCAATGCCATTATCGGCGTGCGGTACGATGCCGCAGAGGTCATGGCAGGGGTTACGGAAGTTCTTTGCTACGGCACAGCCGTAACGGTTGAGCCATTGGAGGGCGACGCCGACGAGCGTATTGCCTGACCCATCGCGGCGAGGTCCGATCGCGAGTGCGAGAGTGCCCGAGTCGGGCCTGCAACCGCCGGGCGTCCTCGAGACGGCCCTCTACTGTCCGGACCTGGACGCTGCGGAACGCTTTTATCGGGATGTCGTTGGCCTGCAGGTCATCGGTAGGCAAGCCGGGCGGCATGTCTTTCTGCGCTGCGGAGAGGGTATGCTCCTCCTCTTCAACCCGGAGGCTACCGCGGACCCTACGATAGCGGCGGGTGGACCTGCCGTCCCGCGGCATGGCGCGCACGGGCCAGGCCATGTGGCGTTCCGGCTCCCCGAGCGCGACATCGAAGGTTGGCTCGCCCAGCTAAGAGCGAGTAAGGTGCCGATTGAGGCAGAAATACATTGGCCCCAGGGCGGCTACTCCCTGTACGTGCGGGATCCAGCGGGCAACAGCATCGAGTTCGCTACGGCGGCAGTGTGGGGGCTCCCCGAGCAGCCGAAACGCTAGTACGTGAACGTCGTAGCCTCGACCGGTGGATTGCCGGAGCCTTCGGGTCCGACGAAGCTCCCGGTGAAGGTTTGCGGTTGCTGGCCCTTCACGAGCGTCGTGACCACCCAGTCCGACCGCGGCTGCTGGCAGGCGGCGTAGTAGTACACCATCACGCGGTACGTGCCGTGCGGCGCCGCGCCGGTGGGGAAGACGATGTTTTCGTTGTTCTTGTTGTCGATGTCGCACGCTGGGTTCGAGTCGAGATCGAGCTGCCCCCCGCTCGCTGACGTCCTGTGGGCGTAGTAAATCTCTTCGTTGTTCGGATCGATCACGTGGAGATCCACGTCCGTTGCGCCGGTCCATGCGATGCTGACCTGCACGTCGCCAGTCCCAACCCCAATGACCTGCAGCGTCTGCTCTGCGTAAGGTCCGGTGACGCCCGCGTTATCGGCCTGGTAACGGACGCGTAGCGAGCCCGAGCGCACACCGCGCGCAAGACTGACGATCAGATCTTCGGCCGTGGTCCCGCTGGGAAGCAGCACGTCCCAGTATCCCTGGGCGTTCGGCGTGGAGACGTACACGCGATTGAACGTGCTGCCTGCGGCGAGATTCACTTGAGCGCTACCGCCGTTCACTGCCGTTGCGATCCCCGAAACCTGCGCCGAGGGTCCGGACCCTGCGGGCGGTGGTGCGTTTTCGTGCATCGTCGCGACCACCGCGCCGTTGCGTGCGGTGACCGCGCTGATGAACGCGTCCACTGTGTAGGGCGAAGGGTTTATCGGCTCGGAAGAGCAGCCGGCCGCGCTGACGCAGCCGAGGATCAGTGCGAGACGCAGGTAGCGATCGACCAGGTACATCGGGGGCTCTGGCGCTAAGGGTCGTACTGTAGGGAGCAACGACCGTACCGCGGCGGGATGGTGCGGTTGGCGGGACCCTGTCGACTCGGTCTATGAGCCGTCGCGAGTGAGACTTACCTGTCCGGACCGAATCGCCCGGAGCACGCGGGGCGGCCGTTCGACCAGGCCGTTCCCTCGCGCTTCAGCGCAGGCGGCCATGCGGCTTGCAGGAGAACACCACATGGAACCAATTGCCGTTGGCTTCATGGTCCTGGTCGGAACCGCCGCGCTCCTTGGCGTCGTGGTGGGTGCGATTGGGGGAGCTGTGGCGTGGCGAGTGAGGATCTGCCTCCCCCTTGGCGGTCTGCTGACAGGCGGCGCCTTGTTCGTCGTGCTGGTCGCGGAACAGAATGGAAGGGCTTTTGAATTTGGGGTTGTTCGGGCTCAGTCTGCAGGCACCGCTTCTGGCGACGTTGGGTACGGGCGTCTGCTTGATCTTTCCTGATCAGGGGTCGAAGGCTCCAGCGCCGATGCCTGGTGTCCGTCGCCCGGTGCAAGCGGTAGTTTCAAAGGTCCTCTGCGAGGATGTTTGCCCGAAGCACTAAGGTCGCGCGCGCCATTTCACCTTCCACGAAACTTCGGAGCCCATGCCCGTAAAGAGCGTCATCGACAGTCCCCGCGTCCCGCGCCTGGGGCCATACTCCCAGGCCGTCCGAGTAGGGGATCTCATCTACACAGCGGGTCAAGCAGGCATCGACCCATCCTCAGGCAACGTCGCGGGCGACGACTTCCTGGCCCAGGCTCGCCAGGCGTTCACCAATCTCCGCACGCTTCTGGAGGATGCGGGAAGCGGCATGGATCAGGTCGTGAAAGTGACCTGCTTCGTAACTGAAGCCGATGCGTTCGGCAGCCTCAACGAGCTCTTTGCTGAATTCTTCCCTGCTGCACCCCCAGTGCGCTCGACGCCGGTTGTCGCCTTGCCGCGAGGGCTTAAGTTCTCGATCGACGCCATTGCCGTCGCGAAATGACACACACACCCACAGTCCGTTAGAGTGTGGCTCAGTCCTCCACGGTTTGTGGAGGCGAGTTGTCCGCGGGTCCGTTCAATACCCCCATCGCCTGGAGGCGAACAGATGGCCAAGCGAATCCACCTGGAGTCGTTGAAGCCGGCAGTCATAGGCCTCGCGGGATTGTTCCTCGCGACCACCTTGCATGCGCAAACCCGACAGGCGGTCCCGCCACGGCTGCCCCCAAACCTGACGGCTACGCGGGCTGCGCTACAAAAGTACGAGGATCCCATCGCGGCCATCCGCGACGGCTACTTCTCGACGCTTGGTTGCGTGGACTATCCAAAGGGTGGCGAGGGAGAGGGCCAAATGCCCTACAAGCCGGGTGGAATGGGTGTGCACTTTCTCAACCCCGCGCTGGTCGGGCCAAAGCTCGACTCACTCAAGCCACAGGTGTTGATCTACGAACCCGTTGGCAATCGCCTGCAGCTCGTCGCAGCGGAGTGGTTCATGCCGACGGCTGTTTCGAAGGAGCCACCGATGATCTTCGGCACCAAGCTGGACGGCCCCATGGAGGGACACGCGCCTTTGCTGCCCGTCGAGCTACACCACTGGGACCTGCATGTATGGCTATGGAAGGATAATCCGAACGGCCTGATGCATCCGACGAATTCGAACATAAAGTGCCCCGAAGGTCCGTACAGCTTCCACGAAATGGCCACCAGGATGGTGCATCACTAGGGGCCCCGAACCAATGACCGCGACGCACGTCACTCAGCACGTACACGCACCCCGCCGGCTGGTCTATCGGGCGCTTCTGGATGCCGGCGCAGTTCAGAGCTGGATGGTGCTCTCGTCGATGCGAATCCCTTACCTGTTGAGCGCTGCTGCAGGGCTCGCGGCGTGCTCGAATGACGTCCTGGGAGCAAATGGGATTCCAAGCCGGACATTGTCGCTCACTGTGGGCCAAACGCTGGAGCTGACACTGCAGACCATCGGACCGGGCGAATATGGCAGCCCGCCCAGTGTCTCCTCTACCTCGGTCCGCTTTGTCGACGTGACGCTCGTTACGCCCGCCGTGCCTGCCGGTGTGACCCAACGGTTCCGTTTCCGAGCGGAGACCCCGGGCCGAGCCATCATCATGTTTCAGCATAGTGGGCAGGCCTCCGACCCGGGCGCGGGTCTCACGGTCCACGACACTGTTGAAGTGCACCAATGAATCCAGCGCGATCCGACGAACCACGAGAGAGGCCCACAGGAACCATCCAATGCGGTGGATCTCCAGTCGCCCAATCCATGCAACGCCAGAGCGCGTGTTTCGCACCGTTGCCGATCCCGAAGAGTTCCAGCGGGCAATTCCCGGCGGATCGCAGGTCGAATACCTGACCCCTAGCCGGACGGCGTGGGGGTGAAGTTTCGCGCGACCCGGCTGATGAAGGGGAAGCCCAGCACGTTTGAGCAGGAGGTCACCGAGTTCGTCCCCAACCAGCACATCCGTCTGGTCAACGTTACGCACGGAACCGTGTGGGACACCACCTTCAGTGTGCGAGCGGAGAGCGGGGCGACGGTGTTGACGCTAACAATGGATGCGCGGGCCGAGCAGTTGCTTGCACGATTGATGACCCGTCTCATTGCCGGGATTATTCAGAAGGCGCTCGACACGGACCTGGATGCCGTAAAGGCGTACTGCGAAGACCCGGCTGCGGCACCTTGAGGACATTTTATGTCGAACTCCGCCACACAAGTCGCCCACTCGCCCTGGCCAGTCTTGGAATACGACGAGTGGCGCGACACGCAGGCTACCCTGCATCGATGGACCCAGATCGTAGGCAAGATTCGCCTGGTGCAGACGCCCTGGGTCAACCATTCCTGGCACGTCCCGCTTTACCTGACGGCGCGCGGGCTCACGACTTCGCCGATTTCGTACGGATCTCGGCTGTTTTCGATCGAGTTCGATTTCGTCGACCAGCAACTCCGCATCGAGACCAACGATGGACGGACTGAAACGCTCCGGTTAGCGCCTCGTGCCGTCGCGGACTTTTATCAGGAGCTGTTTGCTCGGCTGAAGGCGCTTGGGCTTGAGATCAGTATCCGAACGACCCCGAACGAAATTCCGGATGCAACGCCGCTCGATCAGGACTGGAAACATGCCACCTACGATGCGGAGCAGGCCACACGATTCTGGCACGCACTAGCTCAGTCCGACCGGGTGTTCAAGGTTTTCCGATCGCGATTTGTCGGCAAGTGCAGCCCGGTACATTTCTTCTGGGGAAGCTTCGATCTTGCCGTCACCCGCTTCTCAGGCCGTCGGGCACCCCAGCACCCGGGTGGTGTGCCGAACCTCCCCGACTGGGTCGCCCGAGAGGCGTATTCGCACGAGGTCAGCAGCTGCGGATTTTGGCCGGGCGGTGAAGTGATGCCTTACCCGGTATTCTATGCTTACGCCTATCCTGAGCCCGAGGGCTTCAAGTCGGCGTCGCTGCGCCCGGCCGGTGCGCGCTACGACGCGACGCTGCGGGAGTTCATCCTGCCCTATGAAGAGGTTCGACGGGCATCATCGCCCGATCGGACGTTGCTGGAGTTCCTCCAAAGCAGCTACGAGGCAGCTGCCGATCTCGGCGGGTGGGATCGGTCGGCGCTGGAACGGGAGTAAGGAAGGCATCCCTCCTTGGGCCGACCCGCACCAGAGGCGAGGTGCTATGAATCCCTCGTGGTCGGCCCCTTTGTCGTTGTGGACGAGGCTGTCATGGACGGGCGCCACGTGATCCTGGACATTTACGAAGTGCGAGGAGGCAAGGTCGTCCACCAGTGGGAGTCGGGCGACTATGCCCACTGGGTTCACAACGCTCAGTCAGATTAGAGACCCTGCGTGCTTTACCTGATCATCGAGACGTTCAAGGCCGGGGACCCGCTTCCCGGCTATCGTCGGTTTCGTGACCACGGTCGTCTCGCGCCCGAAGAGCTCCGATACGTGTCCAGTTGGGTGACCCAGGACTTTCGCCGGTGTTTCCAGGTGATGGAAGCCGAGGACCCGAGCTCGGTGGTGCCTCTCGCGCACCGGGAACGGGTGCAGGTGGCCGATCCGTTCGGGAATCGGATCGAGCTCATAGAATGGAGTAGCGTGGAGCGCCACCTAGGAACGATCAAGAAAACGTTGGTTTGGATGCGCAAGATCATCGTCTACATCGCGACCAGCGCGGATGGTTACATTGCCCGTCCTGATGGCAATGTCGACTGGCTAAACCGACCGCAGACGGCAGGCG
>JBKPOS010000179.1:0-22258 GCA_046733215.1 Gemmatimonadota bacterium | reverse complement strand
CTACCGCCCCTCGGCGTTCCTGCGTGACCGGCAGAGAGGTGGCGCGAAGCGCGGGCCGGATGGTCCGCGCTTCCTGGCTGCTACTGGTTGCGGCATGCGGAACCACCGGCGTCAGCCCGCAAGCGTCTGCCCCACCACGGGACGCCATTCTTCTGGTTTCCATCGACGGGTTCCGGGCCGACTATCTCGATCGTACGTGGGCGGTTCACCTTCGCCAACTGGCCGGCGAGGGAGTGCGGGCACAATGGCTCACCCCGGTCTTCCCCAGCAAGACGTTTCCCAATCACTACACCATCGTCACCGGTCTCTACCCCGAGCACCACGGCATCGTCTCCAATTCGATGATGGATCCCGCGACGCACCGCCGGTTCGAGATCCGCGATACGCTCGCCGTGCGGGATTCGAGCTGGTGGAAGGGTGAGCCGATCTGGGTAACCGCGGTGGAGCAGGGCCGCAAAAGCGGCGTGTACTTCTGGCCCGGGTCTGAGGCCGCGATCGAGGGGGTCAGGCCAACCTATTGGAAGCGCTACGATGCCCGCACCCCGAATTCGGCTCGCGTCAGACAGGTGCTCGACTGGTTGTCCGCTCCGGCGCCGCAAGCCGTGTCGCTGGCCATGCTATACATGAGCGACGTGGATTATGCCGGGCACGAATACGGTCCTGACGCGCCCCAGACTGATTCCGCCATCGCCCGGGTGGACACCGCTATCGGGCAGCTGTTGACTGGACTAGATCAGCGTGGCCTCGCCGCACGGGTCGACCTGATGGTCGTCTCGGATCACGGAATGACGGCGACCGGGCCTGAGCGTACGATTTTCCTCGATGATTATATCGATCTCCGCGACGTATCCATCGTCGACATGTCGCCCGTCGCCGCCATCCTGCCTCGCGAGGGCCGAGGCGAGGAGGTATTCCGCCGGTTGGATGGGGCCAATCCGCACTTGACGGTCTATCGCAAAGGCGAGGCGCCCGTCCAATGGCACTATCGTAACAACGACCGAATCCCGCCGATTCTTGCCGTGGCCGACGAAGGCTGGCTCATCTCGATTCACGGCCGCCGCAGTGCCCCCGGCCTCCATCCGGAACGCGGCACGCACGGCTACGATCCCGAGCTGCCTTCCATGCGTGCCTTGTTTATCGCACGAGGGCCGGCGTTCCGGAGTGGGGTCACTGTGCCGGCATTCACCAACGTGCACCTGTATGCCCTCATGGCTCACATCCTCGGTCTTCAACCGGCGCCCAACGATGGCACTCTCGACTCTGTTCGCACGCTGTTGCGAACGGGGCCCTAGACAGGAGGGTGAAGGCTCTGGCGGAATCGCAACTTCCCGATCCCGCGGAGATCGCGAGGCTGGGCGCCGAACTGCCTCGGGTCGTGTTGTTCGGCGCCTCGTCGTGGAACTATGCCGGCTGGAACGGGCTGGTCTACCATCGCGAATATCGGGGCAAGGGCGCATCAGCCCGAATGCTCGAGGAGTATGCGAGATTCCCCTTGTTCCGCACCGTAGGAATCGACTCCAGCTTCTACGCTCCACCCACGGAAGAAGTGCTCACCGGGTGGGCTCGGCATCTGCCCGCGGGGTTTCCCTGCGTGACCAAAGTCTGGCAACAACTGACCGTACACACCTGGACCAAGGCGCAGGACCCGGCGAAAGCGGGCAAGAAGAATCCGGACTTTCTCAGTCCGGACGTTTTTCACGAATCGATTTACCAGCCGTACAAGGCCTGGTTCAAAGATCACACAGGCCCTCTGGTGTTCGAGTTCCAACAGATTGGCGCCCGCCGTGGTGTCACGCCCCAGCGCTTCGCCGACCGGCTGGACGAATTTTTCGACGCAATCCCTCCTGATCTACCCTATGCCGTCGAAGTCCGGAACGATGAGTTTCTCACCCCCGCGTATTTCGCGGTCCTGCGGGAGCACGGCGTGACTCACGTGCTAAACAACTGGACCCGCATGCCGACGATCGGGGAACAGCTGGACTTGCCGGGAGTGCTCGGCGGCTCGTTCATTGTTGCCCGCGCCCTGCTCCGGCTCGGGCGGACCTACGAGCAGGCGGTTGACAAGTTTGCTCCGTACGATCGGATTCAGGAGCCCAACCCGGGCCTTCGGCGGGATTTGGTGCGCGTGGCCGAAACCGCGAAAGCGACGCGCCTTCCAGCCTACATACTCGTCAACAATCGGGTGGAAGGAAGCGCGCCGCTGACGATCTTTGAAGTTGCGAGACTGTTGGAGGAAAGGGGTGAGCAGTGAACGGTGGAGTGAACGACAGCGGGCCCGTGGGGGGCTGGGGTTGGCGGGGCCTGGCCAGCCCCCACGGGCCCGCTGTCGTTCACTCCTTCACTATTCACACAGTTTCTACAAACGCTCTCACCGGAAACGTCCCGAACCCCACGACCTTCGGCGGTACCGCGAAGAATCGGGCGCCTTGCTGCGGCACGGCCGACAAGTTGCATAGATGTTCCACGATGGGAATGTCGGCGCCGAGCAGCAGGGAGTGGGCCGGCCGTGCCCAGTCTCCGAGATCGTCGATGTTGACCGAGTCGATGCCCACCAGCCGCGCACCAGCGTCCCGGAGGCACTCACACGCAGCCGCGGTAAGAAATGGATTGTCGATTGCGTAGGCTTCAGTTCGCCAGTGCCGATCCCAACCGCTGCACACCAGCACTGCCTTACCACGGACGTTGCGCCCCTTGAACGAACGCCAGTCGATTCCCCGACCGGCGCCTGATGAAATCGGGACCATCACCGCCTCGAGACCCGCCATCACGTCGAGCGACAAGGCGGCCAGGTCTTTTCCATCCGCGTAGCGGTGGAAGGGACTGTCGAGATACGTACTCGTGTTCCCAACCATCTCGAGCTTGCCGATCTGGAACTCCACGCCGCTGGCATATCGCTCGCGGGAAGCTTTCCGGCTGAGATAGTCGCAGATGAGCGGCCCCGGGAGTCCCGGGTAGGTGGACATGCCGTGTTCGATGGTGTGGGAGAGGTCGATAAACATGTTAGAAGCGTGAACAGTGAACGGTGAACGGGGGGATCGCAGTCAACGGAATTCCCCGCTTACCCTTTACCGTTCACCGTTTACACAGTTAAAGCTTGCAACTGCTCTTCCAATCCTGCCGTCTGGCAGATTCGGGCAATCGTCTCACCGACCTTGTTGTTCGGGGTCGACGCTCCCGCGGTGATACCGATGATGGCCGCCTCGCCCAGCCACGCCGAATCCTGCTGCTGTTGCTTCGTCCCGACCGGCTGGTGTCGAATTTGCCCGCTGGCCGGATCGATGCCCTCGGCATCTTCGATGTGAAAGATGCGCACTCCGCGGGAGTGAACCAGCGCGGCAAGGTGGCAGGTATTGCTCGAGTTGAAGCCACCAACGACGACCATCGTGTCCAGCGGTTCCTCCAGCAGCTTGAGCACCGCGTCCTGCCGCTCCTGGGTGGCCGAGCAGATCGTATCGAAGCTCCGGAAGTGGTCGGCGAGCGTCGCTGCGCCGTAGCGTCGCTCGGCGCTCTTCCGGAACTCATCCGCGATAGCGAGCGATTCGCCTGAAAGCATTGTGGTCTGGTTCGCCAGACCGACCTTCACTAAGTCCCTGTCGAAATCGAAACCGGGCGAAACTGCCTTGGCGAAGCGGATGGCCAGTGAGGACGCGTCACCGCCCTGCTCGATGAAATCACAAACCAGGCGGGCCTCCGCCATGTCGAACACCACCAAATACCGGCCCCCGGGATATTTCATGACCTGACTGGCCGTGGCCTTGGTCTCTTCGTGCCAGTACTTACCGTGGATGACCGCGCTGTAGCCGTCCCGGGCGTACCCATCCACGCGCTTCCAGACGTTGAGCACCGACCCGCAGGTCGTATCCACCATCACGCAGCCGATGCTCCGGAGTCGCTCGAAGTCGCGGATCGTCACGCCGAACGCCGGCATGATGACCACATCGTCGGGCTGCAGCACACTGAAGTCGAAGTCGCCGTCCGCTCCATGGCTCAGGAATGAAATTCCCATGTCCCGAAGCTTGGCGTTCACGTGGGGGTTGTGGATGATCTCACCCGCGAGAAACAGGCGACGGTCGGGAAACTTGTGGCGTGTCTCGTAGGCGTAGTCCACCGCCCGGTCGACCCCGTAACAGAACCCAAACTCACGCGCCAGCCGGAACGTCAGGGGACCGACGACCAGGCGATAGTCGTTGGCGCGAAACAGCTCGACGACTTCGCTGTGATAGTCGCGCGTGCGCTGCGCTTCGATGGCCCCCTTGAGCCCGAAGCCTTTGCGGAAGTAGGTGGACTCCATGCCGAAAGCTACACTCCACCGAGGAGGGCCATGGGAAACCTCAGCGACCGCACTTTGCGCCCCCGCGGGTAAGCGGCACGTTTACGAGTTGTCCGCTCACATGGATGGTTCCTACTACGCCGGTTGCCGATCGGGCGGTGGCCTCGAAGCGGCCCGAGATTCGCGCGGACTCCACCTGCTCCAATACGAGGGCGCCGGTCTGGCTCTGGTAGCCCGAGACCGCGGTGGGGTTTATCAAACGCAAACCGATGCTTGCGGCGGGTGCCTTGGTCCGCGCGTCGCCTGGCTGCATGACCGGGTACCGTCCGGCAACGAGCGAATCTGCGGGGCGAATCAGCATCCCGATTCCGGTGTCGCCCACCACGGCAGTGAGCGTAGCGGTCCGCGGGGCGGAGCACCAGACTGCTGCTGCGCTGGCGCTCATGTTTCCTTTCTCCGCCCCGGTCCACGTGGCATTGATTCGTCCGTTGCCACGGTCCCATGGGATCGCCCCGCACGCGGCCAGGCCTAACGCAACGACCCCTGCCGCTGCCGATCGCCGGCCCCGGTCGCGTGCCGATCGTCTCACCGAACACCACCCACGACGATGTCGAATCGAATCCCCGAATTATCGGGCGAGAGTTGCCGGCTCAGGTCAAAGCGCAGTGCCCCCCGGAGCAGCGACAAACCGATGCCGGCTCCTACGAGTGCTTTCGAATCGAAGACATCGCCCGCTGTCCCCGCCTGTCCGGCGTCGATAAACGCGACCGGCCGGATCCGGCCGCCCAGGGGCGTCATATCCAGTTGAGCCGCCCAGAAGGCTTGTCCGGTCATCGTTCCGTAGTCGAAACCACGAACGGTGTTTATACCACCCAAACGAAACGCCATCTGGGGCAGTACCGGGCTAGTCGCAATGCCCGCCTTCACCCGGATGGTAGCGCCCGCGTCGAAGCCGATGTCACGCCGGACTTCGGCCCAGGTACGGAAGGTCGCCGTATCCGCACCGGCTAGAAAATCGGCGTTCAAGGCCCAACGTGTGCGGCCGGTATACTGCAGTCGAACGGTGGCCCCCGCGAAAGTTCCTTCGGTAACGGGCGAATTCTCGGGAAAGACACCATCACCACCAAGGAAATCGTTCACCCCCGACGTGGCCTTCCGGGGAACCGACTCCTCGCGCTCCACTCGTGCAGAGGCGGTGATCTCCAAGCCGATGCCGACAGCCTTCTGGAAAGTCACCGAGCCACCCGTGGCCAGCGCGTAATCCGCGTCGTCGTGCGCCACAAAGATCGCGTTGAACGTGTTTCCATACGATGGACCTACGGCGATCGGATCAACGTTCACGATGTCGTGATACCCTATCACCCGCAGCTGACCGGCAGGGGCGTCACGAATGAACGCGAGGCGTGCCGTCACACGGTCGTCGGAAAATCCATAGCGAACCGTCCCGACCAGATCGGCGAACTCGATCCACGGCACCCGTACGTGGTAGCCAAGGCCGAGCGAGTATCCCTGCACTCGGTCATACCGGAACGCATCGACCAGTCGTTCGTACGCAATGCCATGATCGCCGCCTCCGGTAAGCTCGGTGGGTAGCGTGTCGGTCATCCGGCTCAGGTCTGCGTCGATTTCGCGGAACTGCGCCATCTCCTCGGCTGCTGAACCCAGCGAGAGCGAGTCGTCCCAGGCGGCGTAGCGCGCCAGGGAGTCATTGGGCGGCCGGTGAATTTCGTAACGGCCCCCCGGCCATCGATCAGCATAGTTCCAGGACCGGTGGCGGGTCGCCGCCACGTCGAGCTGACGCCGTTCTGTCCGGATCGAGTCTCGCCGCATCCTGCGAAGCACTCTAACCGAATCCCACGGCAGAGTGGTGTCCGGCAGCGGCAGCGTGAACGCAATCGGCTTTTCTGTATCGAGCTCGTAATCGCTAAACGTCGTAACCGCCCGGAAGGGTACGACCAGATTGCCCAACATCGGCAACTCGACTCGGCCGGCGATTGCCTGCCGATAGGGCATCCAGAACTTCCCCTCCTGCAGCGCGTATTCGAGATCGGCGTCTACGCTGATGAGCCGGGTAGCGAGCTGGTTTAGCCGGTGGGCCGATGCTTTACTCCGCAGCGAGCGGGAGGGTCGGACGAACAGTTGGGTGCCGACGTAACGAAAGGTGAAGCGAACTACCTCAGCACTCTCCGCCTCTATCCAGAGCCGGCCTGCTACCAGCGCTGGAGCGGTCCGCCGGGGTACCACGTCAACCTGATAGACTTTGATCCGCTCACCTCGAGGGGTGGCGACTGTGATGCTGTCCCTGAGGGCGTAGCTATACCAGTCAGGACCGGTTGGCGCGAGCGGATGGAGCGCTCCGGTTGCCGGAAAGTTGTCGCTGAAGATCCGCACCGAGTCGCCGACGCCGCGGGGCACGAACCACGGTCGGTAGAACACGCTCGAAAAGACCCAATCCGGATTGCGGGTCTGGAACCGCCGCCCGACCACGTCGATCCGTAGGTCGTTCGGCAGCGCCCAGCGGATCAACGCCTCCTGCTCCTCGACAGCCGTCACAGGGACCTGTGCCCATCTGCCGCGCCCCATGGCCGCGGAGAGACGGTACCGGATCCGGGCTTGATAGTCGCTGACGACACTATCCTGAGCTCGATGACGCACCATGGCCCGCGCGATGAGGTCGCGGGTGATGGCGTTGATAAATGGTGGATTGGTGTCGGAAGAAGCGGGGTCTGCTACGAAGAGAAGAAGGGCTAAGAGGCTTGCGACCATTTGCTCCGGCCGTCTCGATGCAGTCCGTACGCCTTGAGCCGGCGCCAAAGGGTGGTCCGGCTGATGCCCAGCTGACGGGCGGTTTCCGCCAGCTTCCAGCCGTGAGCGTCCAGCGTCTTGACGATAGCCTCCTTCTCCCGCGCCGCCAACGTCGTGGGTCCCTCGATCCCGGGAATAAACATCGCTTCTCCCAGTTCCATGGCCCCGATCCGAAGAGGACGTAACCGCCCGCCCAGGGCAGTCAGTCGCGGCTGAAGATCAGGGGCGCCCTCGGTCAGATCCCAATCCTTGAGCGCTTCCCGGGCCGGCTCATTGGCGTAGAGAATCCGACCGCCATGATCAAAAACAACAACCCCTTCGCTGAATCCGTCGAGGACGGCTTTGGCGAGCGGCGAGAAGACAGCCGGCAGCTTGTCGAGCGAGATAGTCTCTGTCATGCAACGAGATACGGCTTCGAAGGGGGAAAGTTTCAATCCGGGACGTCTCTAACCAGTCCAGCTTCCACCTGCGTCCCAACTGACTACCATTCAGTCACCGTCGGGACCGGCCACCTGCGATCTCCAACCAAATGCGAGCGTGACGACGTCTTCCCTTAGCAGGACGCGCGCGTCCGACCGCGGTGCACACCTCCCCCTCGCCATCCTGGCCGCGACACTGAGCTTGGTCGTTTTCGGGACCGGTTTGGTGCTCAGCGCCGGGCGAATCAGGTCAGGCCCCGAGGGTGAAGCCCTGCTGCTCATTACCCTGGAGGGGGCTGTCTTCTGGGTGGCAGGGGTGACTGGATTCCGTCGAGCCACCCGAGCCCCCGCGGCGCTCCCCTTGTTGTTGCAGTGTGCCGCCTGGACCATCACCCTCGCGCTTGGCTCGCTCCTGCCGTTCTCGGGTCTACCGGGACCCGGTCTGTTCGTTGCCTACGGATTGGGGTCCTACGTGCAGGCGCCTTCGCTCGTTCACGTGGCGCTGGCCTTGGGCTGGCCGCAGCGCGAAGAACGCTGGAAGCCTTCGATACTCAGTTGGTATGTACTGCAGGCTATCCTCTTCCTGGTTGCCCTCGCGGCTGTTCTCAGCGGCCAGGAGCCGCTCTTCGACCTCGTCGATGTCGTGGTTCGGGCGAACCTGCTTAGCCTCGCTGCGTTTTTGGTGAGCCTAATAGTGCTCCTTTGGACCAGGCGGGCCGCAGCAGTCTCGGGTCCTCGACAGCGCAATCTCGATGTAGCCGCTGCCGCAATCCTGTTTGGTCTGGGACCGGCTTGGTTGGGTCTGCTGTGGCCCCTGCTCACCGACCCGGTCCTTCCGGGCATCCCGCTCGGCAGCACATTGCTTTGCGCGTTACCCATCGGCCTGGCGATCGCGGTGGGCCGGAATCGACTGTTCAACGATCCCAGGTTGGGACGTGAGCTTCGCGATCTTCAGGTGCGTCTGCTGCTGGAGCGGGATCTTGCGACCGCATCAGCGGATCTTGTGCAGTACCTCTCCGAGACGTTCGATGTGACAATGGCGATGGTGCGTGCCACTGATAGTGGCTCCCCACGTGTTCTGGCTGCGACCGGCCCGGTTCCCGACGCATGGCGTGACGCTGCCTTTGTCGCGGGAGTCCAGCGAACGACCGAGCCTCCGGTGGTCGCCTTCCCTCTCGCGGACGACGCCGGACTACTGGGGGAGATCAGGCTGGCCGGCAGGGTCGAGGGGGCCTTTGGCTCCCGCGAGATCGGCTCGCTCGCACGCGTGGCTCGGGCAGTGGCCGCGGTGTTTCGAAGCAAACTCGCCGACCAGCGACTCCGAGCGACGGCCGGTGAGCTCGCGCAGCTGGCATCGAACTTTTCTCAAGCCGGCGCGAGACTGGAGCAAGCGACGCGATCGGTCAGCGCCAGTGTTCGGGAAGCGACCGACGGGGCCCGGCTTCACCTGGCCGATCTGGGCCAGGTGGAAGGGGCTGTGAAGGGCGCCGCCGGCGTAGCGGCCGAAGTCCGAGCCGAAGCGGGACGCAGCACCGATGTAGGACGGACAGTGGAGGCGGAAGGCGAAGCGCTGATCAAGAGCTCCGGGGAGCTGGCCGATGAGATCGAGCGCAGCATGCGCGCGCTTGGTCTGGTGCGAGGCGAGGTAGACGCCCTCGTTGCGCGCGGAGACGAGATACAGCGAATCAGCGCCGCGATCAACGGTATTGCGTTCCAGACCAACCTGCTGGCGCTCAACGCCGCGATCGAGGCGGCGCGTGCCGGCGCCGAGGGTCAGGGTTTCGCCGTCGTGGCGGAAGAGGTTCGGCAGTTGGCGGAGGATACCGGCCATTCGGCCCGTGACATCGGGCGCTTGGTAACCGGTATTCGAGATGAAATCGAACGCGCCGTGTCCGCCCTCGCCCGCGTCCTGGACGAAATGCGTGATGCCGCATCGCGTGGTCGCGCCGGCGGGCTACTGTTGGAAGCCGCGCACCAACGCTTGAATGCGTTGCTCAAGTCAGCGCTGGTCATCCGGGATCGCGCGGATCGTCTCGAAGCGGCAACCGGAAGTCTCGAGGCCGCCGTAGCTCGCAGCAATCACGCCGCGCGAGCGCAGCTGCTTCGTGCCGAAGGTGCGGCCCTGACGGTCGACCAGCAGGTCTCAACGGCAAGTGAGCTGCGCGGAAGCGCCGAGAGCCTGGCGCGGCTGGGCGACCATCTGGCCACATTGCTCGCAGGTAAATCCTCCTCAGCTTCCGGCGACAATAATGGCGCCCGGCATCACTGAGTTTTCTTCAAGCCGAACCCTTCAGTCGCGGAACCGGCCGCGCTTCGCCTTTCTTCTGAATCTTGGATCCCGACGGGCCAATCGGTTGAGTTCCTTCTGCAGATCCTGAAGGGAAGCGGCCCGAACAGGCGAGTGCCGGCCGCGAATGACCTCGAAGCGGAGAGGCCGGTCGAGCACTGGAAGATCTCGTTGGTCCAGTCGTCGGGCCTGGCCTTCACGCAGCCGGAGTCGGGCGACAGCCGTTCCGTCCTCGATGTCATACTCCAGGGCGACGACATCTCCTTTCACACGGACCGACGCGGGTAGGTCCGCCAGACGGGATCGCGTGTCCGGGTCGACCAATTCGAGGGGATTGAGCGTCACTCGCGTGGCCAAAAAGTTGTCCCAGCTCGTGACGCGCTCCAGCTGAGCCCTGACAATGTTATGCAATCGGGTGCGGTCAAGAGCCGCGAGCGTGCCGCCTGAGCGACGCCAGAGATCCTCTAGCTCGGTCATGGCTCGACGGATCCGTCCCTGATCCGGGTGTGTCGTGCTACCTGTCAGGAGCGCATCCGCCAAGGCGTCGAGCGCCTGCTCCCGCAAGTTCGAAGGGAACTCGCCTTCGAGCGGCTCCGTCTCGGCGTCCAGATCGAATCCGAAATAGGTCAAGCCACTTGATATGAGCAGGCCCTGGTGGCGTCTCGGCCCCCCGACCGAGATGCTGGGAGCGCCCCACGTCGCGTGCCGGCGCACAAGCTCATAGGGCAGTGTGGTGCCTTCAATTCCTGCCCTCGCTATTCCGAAGCGATCGGCGAAGTAACGCAGATTGCCCGCAACAGCACCCCAACTACCCGCAACAGACGTTTTCGAGACCCGCGCTTCCTGACCGTCGGCGGTTCTTTCGTCGATGACCAACTCGAAAGGCATGATGCGCGCTATGAGCTCGGCCCATCGCTGCCGCAACTCGCGTGACGCATAGGGCAGCCTCGCCGGGAGGGGCAGCTCGAGAGAGCGGTAAACCGAAGCTGTTCCCAGCGCGGCATCCTCTACCGCCTTGATCAGAACTCCGCGCGCCTCCGCCCAGGCCGCGAGGCCTTCCTCGTCGAATAGGTGGCGCGGCAATCCGTAGACCTCTCCGAGGTGTCCGTGCTGATTTACTGCCTCGGCGTACAGATTGTACGCGGTGAGATGATCGCTCCCATTCACCAGCGCTCCATGCAGGTCGCGCTCCTCCCGGGTCATCCGGTGCAGCGACTCGATATTTGAGCAGACGGCGACGATCGGGATGAGGTCTGCGTCGGCGTGAAACAGAAGTTCGCCCCAGGGGCGCTCCACCGGCATGGTTTCCACCTGTTTGCCATATGCGGTGAGCCGTCCGTTCTCAATCAACCCTCGTGATGTCAGCGTGGTGACGGCGCGCCGGTACGCGACCCGATCCAGTGGAACTGGAAGATCAAGATCGCTCGCGTCTACACCGAGAGCTGCGCAGGTTACCGCCACCCGCTCCGCATCGCCGGCCAGCTGAAATTCGGGCGGACCGGGGCGAAGTTTGTCGAATTCGAGGCTGCGATCGCTCAGGATGTAGACCTCGCTCCCGGCCACGCGTCCGTGGACTCGCCCCGCCATTTGAAGGATTTCGTTGGCGCCCAGATACATGCGCTGAAGCACATTGCGACCCCGATCTACCACGTTGCCGTAGCGCGCGTCGTAGATCACGACCGTGTCGAGCCCGCGCAGATTGAGCGCCGACTGACCCGCCGCCGTCATGGCGAGGACCCAGGGATGCGCCACGTCTCCTTCAAGAAATGGTCGAATGACTCGGATGGGCTCCCCTCCGTGATAGAACGCGGTCGTCAGCCGTTTCCATTGCTCGCCCAATCCAGCAGCAAGCTCCTCGACCTCGGCCCGGGTGGGCACGAAGACTGCGACCCCGCGCTTTTCCTTGATCACGTGTCGGATGAAGCGCTCGTCCAGGAAAGCATCGGGTCGCAGGGGAACCACTGTAACGCTGGCGCGAAGTTTCGGGTCGAACGCGTCCGTTATCAGAACGTCGGCGCTCTCCAGGTAGCGGGCGTAGAAGCTCGGATCGACGGTCGCGCTGAGCCAGATGAAGCGGCATCGCGCCCGCTTGCCTAACGCGAGACAAAGCTCGAGCTCCGCTGATGTCTGATGAATCTCGTCGACGACGAGCGTGTCCGTGCCCGTGATCAGCCCGTCTTCGAACCAGCGACGGGCGATGCCGGTCGTCACGATGACCACATTCCAGCTCGGCGTTTCCGGAGTAGCCTCGCGCTCGCGATTGACCACGCCGACCCGCAACGGTTCGGCCAGAATGGTTTCGGCAATGGGACGAATACCCAGCGTCTTGCCGACTCCGGTACCGGCCACAATGCCGAATCCTTTGCCCCGCACCGCCCACACCCGAAGCTCGTCGCCGTGCTCGCGCTCGAGCAGCGTATCGAGGTGAAGTCCCAGGGCGAGCTCGATGGTTTCGCACGCGGCGCGCGTCGGCGCGATCACGATGATGCGGCCTCGCGGATGCGCGGCCTTCCGATACGCCTCGGGATCCGGCGGGAGCAGGTGATTCCGGCTGGGGTGCATCGCGGGGAAGATAGACCGAGTCCATGCGACGGGAGCAAACAATGCAAAAAGGGAAGGCCCCCGCTACACGCGGGGGCCTTCACCTTTCATAGCAATCGCTGGTCAGTCGTCCCAGCTCCGGCGTTCATACTCGCGAGTCCGGTCGCGATAGTGGTCCCGGTTGTCGGCCCAGCGATAGTAGCGGCCATTGCGTTCGTAGACCTCCACGCGACGAAGCGGGCGTCCATCGAACCAGTGCTGGTAGTAACGGCCACCACCGTAATACACCGCCACTGGACGATATCCGTAACGCCGCCACCAGCCATACGCGTAACCCCGAGGAGCATGAATTCGCTCGACTACCACAATGGGGGGTGCGTAGCGCTCGACCACGACGACCCGCCACGGGCTGGGATAGACCACTGCAGGCTCACCGACGATCACATGGCCGGTAACAGGGCCGCTTCGAATCGCCACGCCCGCCTGAACCACCTGCGCGGAGGCGGGAGCAGCAGCGAGCAGGATGCCGAAGGCGAGACCGCCTACCACCACGTGCGCTTTCATATGTTCCTCGGAAAAGGGAGATCTGCACCTGGTTTGGATTCGCTAGGCACATGCCAGCAGCCGAATCGGTTGCCCTGACGGCACATGCATCGACGCCGACCGGATCGCGACGTCTCAGCCGGAGGACGCTTTTCGCGCAGAGCCCGTTAAGGATTTGGCTTGCTTTGGGCGCCCGAAGATGTCCCGAATACAAGCTTAACTATGCCGCGGCGCTCTGCTTGACAGGGTTACGAGCCAACCGCATACTAGGGGCCGCTTTTGACGCGCGGACCAAGTTCCAGTGAAGAGCTACCCGCCCCGGCGGGACTGCGACGTGTGGTCGCTCCAACGGCCTGTCGCTGCTCCTGCGTCCTCCCACTGATTGCGCCCGGGTTCAGCCATGCTTCGCGACTTCTTCGCGCACCTTTTTAAACCGACAACGGAGGCAGCTATGGCCGCGGATTTCTTCATTGGAGAGTCCCTGGTAGGTGACGGGAACGAAATTGCTCACGTGGACCTGATCATCGGCAGCAAGTCCGGGCCCGCCGGGGCGGCCTTCGTCCATGCGCTCTCCAATAACAAAGACGGGTTCTCCACATTGCTAGCCGTCGTGACGCCGAACCTGCCCTGTAAGCCGGATACGCTCCTCTTCAACAAGGTGACCATCAAGGGCGCCAAGCAGGCGGTCCAGATGTTCGGTCCTGCACAGGCCGCGGTTGCGCGGGCGGTGATGGACAGCGTCGCCTCGGGTGTGATCCCGAAGGACAAGGCCAACGATTATTGCATTCTGACCGGTGTGTTCATCCACTGGCAGGCCGAGAGCGACAAGAAGATTTTCGACTTCAACTACCAGGCGGTGAAGGAGTCAATTCAGCGCGCCTTGGCGGGCAAGCCAACGGTTGACGACGTGCTCGCGAAGTACAAGAGCGCCCGGCATCCGTTCGCAAGCGGCGCCGAGGGCTGATAAGCGAGCGCCGGTACTCGGAGTCACACGAGGGGCGGCCCGCGGTCGGGGCGCCCCTTGTTGTTTCCTGTCGCTTTCCTCCTTCTGAGGAGTCTCAATCTTCGATGCGCAAGGTCCTGCTTCAGCTCGACAGCTCTCGCCTCCCCAGCGTCTTCGACCAGGTAGTCGCGTACGACGCGGGCGCCGATGTGATCATGAGCTATGGCGGCGTCACCGAAAATGACGTTCGCGACCTGATCCTCGGCTGCATTTTCACGCGCGCTCCCAAAGACCTGAAAAACACCGCGGTATGGATCGGCGGGAACAACATGTCCGCCGGTGAGCAGCTGTTGGCGATGGCCCAGGACACCCTGTTTCCGCCCTTCAAGGTCTCCATCATGCTGGACTCGAACGGCTCCAATACGACTGCGGTCGCGGCCGTCGTGCGGATCGAACAGGCGGTAGGTGACGTGCGGGGGAAGAAGGCGATCATCCTGGCCGGCACCGGGCCCGTCGGCCAGCGAGCAGCCGGGTTGCTGGCAAAGGGCGGTGCCAAGGTCACAATCACGTCGCGGAAACCTGAACAGGGAGACAAGGCCCGTCGTGCTATCAGCGAGCGCTTCAGCGTCGAGGTGAACGCGCTCACCATGGCCGATCCGTCCGCCTCAGGTGATGTCATTGGCGACGCCGAGATCCTGCTCAGTTCGGGGCCGGCGGGCGTACTAATGGTCCCGAAAGCGGCGTGGAACAAGTCGTCGACCCTCAAAGTCGCCGTGGATCTGAACGCCGTGCCGCCGCTCGGGATCGAAGGAATTGAGTTGAATGACAGCGGTGCGGAGCGGAATGGTGTGAAGGTCTACGGCGCGTTCGGGGTTGGCGGCTTCAAGACCAAGCTTCACAAAGCGTGCGTCGCGCGCCTTTTCGAGCGCAACGACCTGGTGCTCGACGCCGAGACGATCGCCGACTTCGCCCGTCAGTTGATTACCGAGCCGCGGTACTGACGGAACATGCCGAGGGTGGTCGGGATCGACCCCGGCACGTTATCGATCGACGTTTGTGGTCTCGATGAAGGGCGCGTGGTGCTGGACCGGGCGTGGCCTACGGCAGAGGCCCTGGCCAAGGCCGATGAGTTCGTCAGGTACGTCAGCTCGGCCGGTGAGCCGGCACTGGTTGCGGGAATTTCGGGATATGGCCTGCCGCTGGTGCGCGCGGACCAAGTAACCGAGGAGCAGTGGCGGCTGGCATTTCTGGCCGCCCCCGGCGACGAAGGAGGCATTGGGGGCCTGCGTCGGCTGACCCGTCAGCTCTGCGCCGCAAGACTACCCGTCGTATTTCTGCCCGGAGTCGTTCATCTGGATACGGTGCCGGCGCATCGCAAGTTGAACCGGGTCGATCTGGGTACAGCAGACAAGGTTTCGGTCGCGGCCCTCGCCGTCGCCGAGCAGGCTACGCGGCTCGACGTCCATGCGCGGCAGACGTCGTTTGTGTTGCTCGAGTTGGGAGGCGCCTTCAGCGCTGCTTTGGCGGTCGCACAGGGCAGAATTGTGGACGGCTTGGGAGGAACCAGCGGACCCATCGGTTGGCGAGCAGCGGGAGCTCTCGACGGTGAGGTCGCTTTCCTCGCCGGCACAATCGACAAATCGTTCCTGTTCGAGGGCGGTGTCGAGTCCGTAGTCGCGCAGCGGCCCGATTTGGAGCAGGAGGCGTTCGACGGCTTCGTCGAAGGCGCCGTGAAGGCAGTGCATTTGATGTTGCTTTCCGCACCGAGCGCCCGGGAGATCATCATCTCCGGCCGACGTGGGACGGACCCAAAGCTTCGGAGTGCGCTCGAGGCGCGTCTTGGAGGCCTCGCGCCGCTGATCGACCTGCCAGGGTTCGCACGATTCGCCAAGCAAGGAGCACAGGGCGCAGCGCTAGTCGCGGATGGTTTGGTGGGCGGGAAGCACGAGAGCCTGGTAGAGTCACTGCGGCTGCGACACTCTGCGGGCAGCGTTCTGGATCATCTTTTCGTCGTGCGTCCGGAGCATGCGCGCCGCCGATTGGGGTTGGGTCAAGGTGAATGAGCGGGCGGACGAGGTCCTGATCGTGGGCGCTTCCACTCGGGCGATGGCTCAATCCGCGGCGCGGGCCGGCTTTCGCGTCGGCGCGCTCGATGCCTATGGAGATCGAGACCTGCTCGCGTGCGCACGGACCGTCGCTTTCCGCCGCGATCTAGGAAGGGCGTGGTCCGCTGCGAGTGCGGCGCGTGAAGCAGCCAAATTCAAAGCATCGGGCGTTGCCTACGTCTCGAATCTCGAAAATTACCCCGCGGCAGTGAAAAGACTGGCGCGGGGTCGACGCCTGCTGGGCAACTCGCCTCGCGTCCTTCGACACGCTCGCAACCCGTTTCGAGTGGCGGCCGTTCTGCGGCGACGAGGGATACCAGTACCAGGGTTGTCGGCGGGGCCCGTGGTATCGGATGAACACGTGTGGCTGCTCAAGCCGCGCCGCTCCGGCGGCGGCCAGGGGATTCGTGGCTGGCAGCGGGGCAAACCCGTCGCCCGGTCTATGTATCTCCAGCAGCAAATCGACGGCTTGCCTGGCTCGATCACATTCGTTGCCGATGGGCGTCGAGCGGTCCCATTGGGCCTCTCGCGGCAGTTGGTGGGTGACGACACATTCGGCGCGTCCGGATTTCGCTACTGCGGAAACTTGCTCTGTGGCGGGCCTGCCCTCTTCGAGCGCGAGTCGGTTCTCCGTGAGGCCGCCGAAGCGCTTGCGGTTGCGCTCACCGAGTCGTTCGGCCTGGTCGGCGTCAATGGGATCGACTTCATCGCGACGGCCGATGGGACGCCTTGGCTCGTCGAGATCAACCCCCGGTATTCCGCGTCGATGGAGTTGGTGGAGCGCCAGCACGGTGTTTCGGTGTTCGCCCTGCATGCGAGCGCGTGCCGCGGATCGCTTCCCAAGCGATCGCCCTACTGTCGTCGTCTCTCACACGTGTGCGGCAAGGGGATCGTGTACGCGCGCGAGACCATCACCGTGAGGCCAAGTTCGATCTGGCAGAGCGGTACGATAGCCGACATCCCTCACGAGGGCGAGCGGATCGCCGCCGGCGGGCCGGTCTGCACTGTGTTCGCGCGGGGGCGCTCCGCCGGGGATTGCAGGAAAGCCTTGGCGGTTGCGGCCAACTCCGTCTATCACGCAACCAGCAGAATCCGGCGAGGTGTCGCATGACTGACGGGACAGTCAGTCATGCCGTGTGCCTAGGTTGCGGCTGCGCCTGTGACGACATCGAAGTCACGGTGCGCAACGGGCGCATTACCGCCGCCATCAACGCATGTCCGATCGGAGTCGAGTGGTACGGCGACGGCAACGTGCCGGGCAAGATCATGGTGCGTGGAGCTCAGGCAACGATGGAGAATGCAACCCGCGCCATCGCCGACCTGCTCCGAGCCGGCCCGGCTCTGATCTACCTTGCTCCCGATATCACGACAGAGGCGCAACGGGCTGCGATCGGGCTTGCCGATCGCTGCGGCGCACGACTCGACAGTGTCACGTCCGACACTGCTGCACAGGGCATTCTCGTGGGTCAGCGGCGGGGTAGAGCAACAGCGACGCTGGGCGAGATCCGAAATCGCGCCGACCTGGTGGTGTTCTGGGCAGTGGACCCAGCATCCCGGTATCCCCGCTTTCTTGTACGCTACGCGGTCGACCCCTCAGGAACGCAAGTTCCAAACGGCGCGTCCGACCGGCGTGTTGTCGCGGTTGATGTTGGGGGCGCAACCGGTCCACGGACCGCAAGCACGCGAATCGCGTTATCAAATGAGCACGAGGCCGCAGCCCTGGGCGTGATGCGGGCCATGGTGCTGGGCCGTGAACTTCCCGGGCTGTCTTCCGAGCTTCAGGCCGCCGTGGACCTCGCCCGGCAGATGGCGAAGGCTCGTTACGTCGCCCTGATCCACGACTCCGAGTTGGAAGGCCAAGCCGGCGAGTCTCAGAGGTTAGAAGGGTTGGTTGGGCTTGCTCAGGCGCTCAACGGACCGACTCGCTGCGCGCTGTCGAGCCTCAGAGCGGGTGGGAATCGGTCAGGCGCCGATGCAGCGATGGTATGGCAGACCGGATTCCCGTTTGCCGTCGACTTCGCGGCCGGTGCCCCACGATATCGCCCTGAGCAGCCGGCCTCCCTCGCGATAGACGGCGTTGGCGGCGCGCTTATCGTCGGAGCTGCTCATCGGATTCCGGAAGTAGTAACCCATGTGCTCAGCGGAAAGCGAATTGCCGTCATCGGGCCGCGTGCCACCCAGGTCGCTGACGCTGAAGTGGCAGTTGATACCGGGATCGCCGGCATTCACGAAGCCGGAATCGGCTACCGAATGGATGACGTGCCGTTGCCGTTGCCGAGCATACTGGCTGGGCCGGCGTCGGCGGCCGACATCCTCCGCAGAGTCGCAAGCGCCCTGGCCACAGGAGCGAAATCCTGATGCCAACGGGGGAGCAGCTCCGAATCGTCGGTGGCGCAGTCCACGATCCTGCCAACAACATCGACGGTGAAATTCGCGATGTGTGCATTGAGGACGGTCGGATCGTCGCGAGCCTGCCCGGTGGCGCGCCCACGCTGAATGCGAACGGCATGATCGTAATGCCGGGGGGCGTGGACATCCACGCTCATTTTGCCAGCTCGTCCTGCAATCACGCGCGACGCTTGGTTCCGGAAGAGCACAGCGCCGACCCGGTCCGGGCGCCAACACTGCTCAATGGCGCAGGTCGGTCCGGAACAGGTGGAACGGTGCCGACAACGTTCAGCACCGCGTACCGTTACACCGGGCTCGGGTACACCACGGCGTTCGACGCAGCAGTTGCACCCATCATGGCGCGGCACACCCACGCGGAGCTCGACGATACTCCGGTCCTGGACGCAGGGTGTTTCGTGCTCCTGGGTAACGATGAGTATCTCCATCGGCAGATCGCCGCCGGTGAACGTGAGCGGGCTGCACACTATGTCGGGTGGATGCTGGGAGCGACCGGCGCCTACGCGGTCAAGATCGTGAACCCGGGAGGCATCGAGGCCTGGAAGTCGGGGCAGCGCAACCTGACCGACATTGATCAGGCATTGGCGGGCACCACCGTGACGCCACGGGCCATCCTGGAAACGCTGACCAATGCCGCCAACGGTTTGCGGCTGCCGCACCCCGTCCACATTCACTGCAACAACCTTGGGCAGGCTGGGAACAGCACCACCACCATCGCGACCATGGGGGCGCTGACCGGTCGGAGAGCTCATTTCACCCACTTGCAATTTCATTGCTACGGTGGCGAAGCAGGCAAGGGCTGGAGCTCAGCGGCGAAGAGCGTGATCGAGCACGTCAATGCCCATCCTGAGCATACCGTCGACGTGGGCCAGGTGATGTTCGGACCTGCGACTACGCTCACGGCGGACGGTCCGGTGGAGTATCTGCTCTACTCCACCAGCGGCCGCAAATGGGTCAACGTCGATGTGGAGTTGGAGACCGGATGCGGCATCGTGCCTTACTCGTACAAGGAGAAGGCTGCGGTCGCCACGCTGCAATGGGCCGTCGGGCTCGAGTTGTTCCTGCTCGCTCGCGATCCGTGGCGGGTGGTACTGTCGACCGATCACCCCAACGGCGGGTCTTTCCTCTCGTACCCTGCGTTGATCCAACTGCTCATGAGGCGCGAGGCGCGGGATGAGCAACTCAAACGGGCGAATCCGAAGCTGCTAGCCGGAAGTGCCCTGGCCGATGGACTGGACCGTGAGTACACCCTGAACGAAATCGCCATCGTTACCCGGGCCGGACCAGCGCGGATCCTCGGCCTCAGACAAAAGGGGCACCTGGGCGTGGGGGCCGACGCGGACATTACGGTCTACGCGCGCGATGCCGACATCGCCAAGATGTTCTCGAGCCCACGCTTCGTCCTGAAGGGTGGGCAACTCGTCGTCGAGGAGGGCCACCTCCGGCGCGCGCCACAGGGACGGCGGCTCCACGTTCGGCCTCCCTTCGACGAAAGCATTCTGCGCGACGTGCGAAAGCACTTCGATAATTACGCGACCGTGGCGTTCGACAATTACGCTGTCAGAGACGTACCGGGCGCTCCGGCAGCGCTCCAATCATGAAGATCCGCGGTGTGCTCATCGAGGACACGTTCGCCGAAGCATTCACGATGCGGGCGGCGCGCCTGGTGATCACCGGCGCCACACCCCGCTGGGTAATGGCGGCGGCGCTCAAGCTTACCGGGTTCGCCACGTCCGTGATTGGATGCAAGTGCGAGGCAGGTATCGAACGCGAGCTCGCGCCGAGCGACACGCCCGATGGTCGCCCCGGCGTGAGCGTGCTTTTCATGACGATGAGCAAGGACGACCTGCCCAAGCGACTGATCGAACGCGTGGGACAGACTGTTCTTACCTGTCCGACCACCGCTTGCTTCGACGGTCTCCCCACGGCGCCGGACCGGGTTGGCGTCGGCTCGGCTTTACGATTTTTCGGCGATGGCTTCCAGGCGAGCAAGGTCATCAGCGGCGAACGGTACTGGCGAGTGCCCGTGATGGAAGGCGAGTTCCTGGTGCAGGAGAAGTTCGGCATGATCAAGGCCGTAGGCGGGGGCAACTTCCTGATCCTTGCCCGTACGGCGGACGCGGCGCTGGCCGCCGCAGAGGCCGCGGTAGATGCCATGGCCGGCTCGCCTGGCGTATTTCTGCCGTTTCCAGGCGGTGTGGTCCGGAGTGGAAGCAAAGTGGGCTCCCGTCGATCCAAGACGATGATCGCCTCCACCAACGACGCATTCTGTCCCACGCTTCGCGCGGTGACGAAAAGCGACCTGCCCGATGGCGTGAATTCGGTGCTCGAGATCGTGATCAACGGTGTCGATGCACCTTCGATCTCCCAGGCCATGCGTGTCGGAATAGACGCTGCATGCCGGCCAGACGTCGTGTCGATCAGCGCCGGCAATTACGCCGGCAAGCTTGGCCCTCACCACTTTTATCTCCGCAAAATCATGGGTGAGGGCAACGGATCGTGAGTGATCGGATTGTATTGACGCTCCGCAGCCGGCCCTCGGGCGCGGTCGATGCCTCCGCACTCGCGCTCCATAACTGGAGCGAGCGCTCAGACAGCGACATCGAGCGGCTGACGGTGCGCGTTGCCGGGGCCGGCCCGGTTGCGCTGGCCGACCTCTTCCGGATCGATGGCGGGCGCTCGTCCAGCGTGCGTCTCGCGGGCGACTTCATGGCATTCGAGGGGTTGGGGACCGAGCTTGCTGGGGGAGACGTCGTGATCGAGGGGAATGTTGGAGATCGGGTTGGCACTCGAATGCGCGGAGGACAGCTCACAGTAAGCGGAAATGCGGCGTGGGGTGCCGGTCTCGAAATGGCGGGTGGGGTACTCGACATCGGCGGCGACGCCGGACCTCGAGCCGGCGGCGCGCCACTAGGCGCCAAGCGTGGCATGACCGGCGGTGAGCTGATCGTCCGCGGGAACGCCGGGACGGAAGCTGGCGCCGGAATGAGACGCGGTTTGATCGCCGTAGCTGGCAATGCTGGAGAGGGCGCTGGTCGCACTACGCTCGCCGGAACGGTGGTGGTTTTTGGTGCTACCGGTGCCAATCCCGGGCAATGGGCGAAGCGGGGGACCATCGTCGCCCTTGGCCCGGTCACGCCGCCGGCAACATATCGCTACGCCTGTACCTATCGGCCACAATACCTCGGTGTGCTGCTTCGGCATCTCGCAACGGATCGCCGGCTTCCCGTGACCGACGAGCACCTCAGGGGCTCCTATCAGCGCTACAGCGGCGATCTCGCCGAGCTTGGCGCCGGAGAGATTCTCGCATGGACCAGGGCCTGACCCCACCGAACCTGAACGCGCTGGCCGCCGCAATCGCCGATGACATGGAGAAGCACGCCGGCCCACTGCGGGTACAGGGACAACGCCTGGCCAATGGAGCGCGCGTCATCGACGCGGGCGTGGAGATGCCAGGTGGGCTCGACGCCGGGCTTGCCCTATCCGAGATCTGCATGGGCGGACTCGGCACTGTGACCTGTGCGCCGGTGGTGATCGGCGGCGAGACGTGGCCCGGGCTTACGGTCTGGACCGATCATCCGGCAGTGTCGTGCATGGCCTCTCAGTACGCAGGCTGGGCCATCTCGGTCAACAAGTTCTTCGCCATGGGGTCGGGGCCGCTGCGGGCGCATGCGCGAGTCGAAAAGGAATTGTTTGCGAAGCTCGAGTACGCCGAGACCGCCGATCGGGGCGTCCTGGTTCTGGAGGGTCGCACGCTCCCGACGGAGGAGGTGGCCGAGTGGGTGGCGGGCAAAGCAGGGCTGAAGCCGAACCAGCTCACGTTCGTCGTTGCGCCCACCGCCAGCCTAGCCGGTGGCGTGCAGATTTCAGCTCGGATTCTGGAAACGGGTCTGCACAAGATGGAAACGCTTGGTTTCGACGTGCGGAAGATTCTGAGTG
>JBKPOS010000178.1:0-13170 GCA_046733215.1 Gemmatimonadota bacterium | reverse complement strand
CCGCCATCGGCGAACTGCTCCCGGTACACCGATTCGACCAACTGATCATCCCGCTTACCGTGACAGCGGTCGACCTCGATTCCGGGAGTCTGGTTCTCTTCGGCGGAGCCGGGGAAGCCGCATCGTTGGTTGATGCCCTCTGGGCTTCGTGTGCGCTGCCGCTTTTCTATCCGCCGGTTCTCCTCGGTGGTCGCCGCCTGGTCGACGGCGGCCTGCGCGGGGTGGTGCCCTTCGGCGGCGCTGCGGGAATCGCGGCGGACCTGGTTGTGGCGATCGACGTCGGCCCGGGCCTTGACGAGGCTGAGGCTCCGACGGCGGCAAGCTATCCCGCGCTGGTCGAGGCTCACAACCGTGCCACCGGCGTTCTGATGGGGGCTCTCACCATGGCCGAGCTGGCCCGCTGGCGGGCCGAGCCGGGACGACCCGAGCTGTTGTACGTGCGGCCTCGCGTCGAGCGCGAGGCGACATTTCGGGTCGATCGTACGCGCGAGTATGCCGACGACGGCTATCGTGCGGCGGTGGAGGTGCTTGCGAGCCGAGAGACACGCGCTCGCACTTGACCCGCCCCCTGACCGCACCAAATTGCAGACCCCACCCTTGGACGCGGAGCCTCCTTGCGAGCACGAGACGTCATGGTTGTCGATCCTCATGTCGCTGTGGCAGGCGCTATGGCCAGCGAGGTCGCGATCATGTTGAAGACCAGGAACATCTCGGTCGTCCCGGTGGTGGACGATCATCGGACCCGGCGGTTTCTGGGTACCTTGAGCGACCGCGACCTGGTAACTCGCTGTCTGGCGGAAGGGAAGCATCCCTGGCATACCCGGGCCGATTCACTCATGCGAAGCAATTCGCCGGTGGTCGGGCCCGACGAGGAGCTGACCGGTTACGAGGTGCGGATGGATCTCGTGCCAGGCGAGTCTCACCTGCGTCCCACGATCACGGTGTTGGAGGACGGCTGCGTGGTGGGATTCATCAGCCATCCGGAGCTGGTGGAGGGGGTCAAGATCGTTTGGAGGGATGAACAGCGTGAACAGTGAACGTGAACAGTAAACAGGCGTCTCCGTGTCCCACGGAGCTCCCTGTTCACCGTTTACCGTTCACCGTTCACGCCTTTCTTATCATGCCCGACTTCAAACTCTTCACGATCGACGAAGCGAATCGCACGCTACCGCTGGTGCGGCGGATCGTGAACGACCTGCTCGAGGAATACCCCCGCTGGCGACAGGCCGTCGCCCGGTTCGAGATCATCACCGGTGGGGCACGGGCAGACTGGGGAGAAACCCGCGATCTTGTGGCGGCGCGCGATGCGGTGACCGCGCATGCGGCGCGAATCAATCAATACCTCCAGGAGCTGGAATCGGTCGGCTGCGTATTCAAGGGTTTCGATGCGGGTTTGGTCGATTTCTATACCCTGCGGGAAGATCGTGTCGTGTTTCTGTGCTGGCGATTGGGCGAAGATCGAGTGAGTCACTGGCACGAGATCGACGCCGGGTTCGCGGGGCGACAGCCGATCGACTCTTCATTTTCCGGAGTATCTACGTGAGCCACCTCTGGGTGTTCCTGCACGTGCTGGGCTTCGTGATGTGGCTCGGCGGCGGCATCGCGTCGATGTTCGCAGGCATTGCCTCCAAGTCAGAGAGTCGAGTCGGCCTGGGCGCGGTCGTCCGGGCGCAATCGGCCGTCCAGCGGATGGTCATTGCGCCTGGGGCACTTCTCACGGTGCTGTCGGGACTCATGCTTACCTTCGCGCTGGCCGGGATGGCCGGTGGCAACGTATGGCTCATGATCATGCAAGGCGCCGGGCTCGTGGCCGCGTTGCTCACCCTCTTCATCGCTCTGCCCACAGCCACCCGTCTCAGCCGGCTCGATCCCACCGGCAACCAGTCGGCTTACTTCGACGAGCTTCGCAAACGCCAGAAAGTGGTGGGGATGATCTGGGGGTCGTTAGGACTGCTGGCGTTGGTGGGGGGGACGCTGGTGCGGTAATGTGGGAGAAAGAGGGAAAGGGAGAAGGGGGGAAAGGGGAAATAGGGGATCTTACCGATTCTTTCCCATTCTCCCCTTCTCCCCTTCCCCCTTTCTCCCGCTTAGACAGCTCTCTCGCACCGGACAGCGCCCACACTTCGCCACTTTCGCTGTGCACACGATTGCTCCCAGCTCCATGATCGCCTGATTGAATGCCCACGCCGCCTTGCCTTGGCGGGGAACCAGCAGCGCCGCCGTGGCCCAGATCCGGCGATCCACACCGTGGCTGTCGCGCCCGGGGTGAAACGCGCGTCGGATCACCCGGGCGACATTGGTATCCACGGCCGGCGCGGCGCGCTCATAGGCAAAGCTCGCCACGGCTCCCGCAGTGTATCGGCCGACTCCCGGGAGCTTGATCAGTTCCGATGGATCAGTCGGGATCACGCCGTTGCGTCCCTGGACGACTTCGCAGGCCAGCCGATGGAGATTGGCGGCGCGCCGATAGTAGCCCAAGCCATCCCATACTTCGCGCACCATTGGTGCCGGTGCCGCAGCCAGGTGCTGAACTGACGGGAAGCGTTCGAGGAAACGGTGGTAGTAGGCTTGGGCCCGAGATACCTGCGTCTGCTGGAGCATGATCTCGGAGACCAGGATGCGGTATGGGTCGCGGGTGCGCCGCCAAGGGAGGTCACGCCCGTGCCTGCGATACCAGCGGACGACCAGACGGCGGAAGCGCAAATATCGCTCGGGGGTAGCTTTTGAGGGCATGGAGGGTCAAGATACGGCGAGCCGCGCCATAGCCAAGCTGCTTGCCAACGGATAGCGCATAGCGGATACCCTTCACATGGCCTCCCGTACTCTCGGCATCGATCGCCTCATCGGCAACCGGGTGCTCGACAGCGCCTCGCACGTCGGCCGGCTCACCTACTTCACCCTCGATGCGATTCGCGGACTGGCCGAGGTGCGGATCTGGTGGCCGCGCATGATTACGGAGGCTTGGAATATCGGCGTGGGGAGCCTCTTTATCGTGCTCCTCATTTCTTCGTTCGCTGGTGCTGTGACAGCGCTCCAGACGGGGTACCAGTTCACCGGTTCGCTGCCCTATTACGTGGTTGGCACCCTGGTAGTCTCGTCGATCGTGCTCGAGCTCGGCCCCGTTCTTACCGCGCTCATCCTCGCAGGGCGGATCGGCGCCCGCTACGCGGCGGAGCTCGGCACCATGCGAGTGACCGAGCAGATCGACGCGCTGGAGAGTCTGGGCCGTTCGCCTGCCTCGCACCTCGTGGTGCCCCGCGTGATCGCGGGCCTCATCATGATTCCGACCCTCACCGTTCTCGCCAATCTCACCGGAATCCTTGCAGGCTGGATCTCGGTCAAGTTGGTGCTCCCGATCACCGATGCGGACTTCACCTACGGTGCCCAGTCCTACTGGCGTCCATGGGACGCGTGGTACTCGGTCATCAAGTCCTTCTTCTTTGCCGCCTCCATCACACTGATCTCGTGCTACATGGGGTTCAGTACGCAGCAGGGCGCCGAAGGCGTGGGCAAGTCGACCACCGGCGCAGTCGTGGTGAGCTCCATCCTCATTCTGCTGCTGGACACCGTCCTCACCCGGCTCCTGCTCAACCAATGATCCAGCTGCGCGGGGTGAAGAAACGGTTCGGCTCCCAGGTCGTGCTCGACGGCGTCGACTTCGACGTCGCCGAAGGCGAGACGGTGGCGCTCATGGGTCCCTCGGGGACGGGAAAGAGCGTCCTGCTCAAGCACATCATCGGCTTGATCAAGCCCGATGCCGGTACAGTGGTGGTGGACGACAAGGACGTCGGCCATCTGAAGCGGCGGGATCTCGCCGAGCTCCGTTCCCACATTGGGTACGTGTTCCAGAACGGCGCCCTGTTCGACTCGATGGACGTCTCGGAAAACATCCGACTTGGCATTTCGAACGAAGACCAATTCAACGATATGGACTACGTGGCGGAGCGAGTGAAGCAGTGTCTGAACCTGGTGAACCTGCAGCCGGAGGTGGCGCTCAAGTATCCGGCCGAGCTTTCGGGTGGCATGCGCAAGCGGGTGGGCATCGCCCGGGCGATTGCGGGTCAGCCGAAATACCTGCTCTATGATGAGCCTACGTCCGGGCTCGACCCGGTGAATGCCGATATCATCGACAGCCTGGTGCAACGGCTGGCTGCCGAGCTGGGCGTCACCAGCGTGATGGTGACCCATGACGTACGTGGCGCGTTCCGGGTGGCCCATCGCCTGGCGTTGCTGACGAGCGGAAAGCTCGTGATGCAGGGCACCCCGCAGGAATTCCTGGCCTCGCAGCATCCACAAGTGAAGGAATTCCTGGAGCGCGACTTCGACAACCCTTCATTCGCAGCCTGAGCCCATCATGGACATTCGCTACGGACGGGAAGCCATCGTCGGCACGCTGGTCATCGTCGCCATCGTGATCTTCGTGCTGGGAACGATGTGGCTCAGTGGCCGCTCGCTGGGGAACCGAGAGCTGGTACTGGTCCGCTTCCCGCATGTGAGCGGGTTGAAGCGGGCGTCGCCAGTCCGGATCTCGGGCGTGCAGGTGGGCCGGGTGGAGCGCATCGATCTGGAGGACGTGGGACGGGTGATCGTAGCGATCAGTGTCCCACCTGCCTTCCGGCCCCGCCGCGATGCCACCGCCAGGATCTCTGCAGTCGGACTGGTTGGTGACTACTCGGTGGAGTTCAATCCGGGACGGGACCCACAGCCGCTGGCCAAAGGTGGGGTTGTCATCGGGAGCACCAAGAGCGGATTCGAGCAGCGGGCCGCCAGTCTGGGGGACCGAGCCGACAGTCTGATGATGGGGCTTCAGGAGTTTGCCAACAAGGAGACGGCCGAAGACCTGCGCGGTGCGCTGCAGTCCTTCCAGCAGACGATGGTCCAGATGCAAAGGACCCTCAAGAGCTTTGGTGATTCCAGCCACGGGACAACAGCGGAGCTGAGCCGGACGTTCGTGTCGCTGCAGCGACTCACCGCGCGGCTGGATACCACACTCGCTAATCCGTCCATCGCATCGATGCTGCACAACACCGACACGCTGGCCCAGAATCTGGGCCGGCTGTCCAACCAGCTCACGGTTGCGAGTACCCGTCTGGACACGCTCCTGAGCGGGGTCAATCAAGGGCGGGGGACCATCGGAAAGTTCGCGACGGATACCGCGTTGTATTACGAGCTGCGTGACTTGACCACTGCAATGAAGGGACTGGTGGCCGATCTTCGGAAGAACCCGGGTAAGCTGGGAGTAACCGTAAAGGCGTTCTGACATGCCGACCTTCGACAAGAACCGTCAACTCTCAGCTCGGTTCGATCAGGCCTTCAGCTATGCCAGTCAGCTCCACGCTTCGCAGACTCGAAAGGGAAGCCGGACGCCGTACATCGCGCACCTGCTCGGCGTCGCTGCACTGGTGCTGGAAGACGGCGGCAGCGAGGACGAGGCGATTGCGGCACTGCTGCACGACTCGGTCGAGGATCACCCGCGGGAGGGGCATACCGAGGAGGAGATCAGGCTGCTCTTTGGCGAGCGGGTCGTCAAGATCGTGCTTGGCTGCACCGACGCGTTTTCGCACCCGAAGCCGCCCTGGAAAAAACGGAAGCTCGAGTACCTGGACCATCTGTCCTCCGCTCCGCCTGATATCCGGCGGGTCTCCGCCGCCGACAAGCTGCACAACGCCCGCGCCGTCCTCCATGATTATCGCCATCAGGGCGAGCGACTCTGGCGCCGGTTCAATGCCGGTAAGAAAGACCAGCTCTGGTATTACCGCAGCCTGGTGGATGTGCTCAAGAAGGGCCGCCGTCGGCCAAGCGCGCTGGTGCGGGAGCTGGAGCGGGTGGTGTTCGAGCTGGAGCAGGCGGTCAACGGCAGGTAAAACCCTAAACGGTTAACGGTGAACGGTGAACGGGAGTTCTTAAGAGCGGCGAACGGGACTGGGAGCGGCGTCGCGGGACTGCCCAGGGCACGCTGGCCAAGCCCCGCCAACCCCAGCGCGCCCCGGGCAGCACCCGCTCGCCGCTCGTAGAAAACCCCCGTTTACCGTTCACCGTTCACCGTGTTCCAGCTACCTTCCCGGCCATGCTATCCATCACGTTGCTCGGCACCGGCGCCGCGTGCCCGAGCGTGGAACGCAATGTCGCCGCGCTGGCCCTCGCGCGAGAGGGCGAGACCATTCTCTTCGATTGCGGCGAGGGAACCCAGCGCCAGATGATGCGCTACGGGACCAGCTTTGCTTTCAGGGAGATCTTCTTCACGCACTACCATGCCGACCACATGCTCGGCGTCACCGGACTGATGCGGACCATGGGTTTGCAGGATCGCAGCGCTGGGGTAACCCTGTACGGTCCCCGTGGTGCCGCCAAGCTGCTCGGGGCGGCCATCGAGCTAGGCATCGAGCGTAATCGGTTCCCCATCGCGATTGTCGAGCTGCAAGCGGGCGACCGGATTCGGCGTGACGAGTATGACATCGTGATCTTCCCAACCGATCACCGGGCGGACACTGTCGGCTACGCCGTAGTCGAGCACATCCGGCGCGGGCGTTTCAATCCCGACCGTGCCCGGGAGCTCGGCATACCTGAGGGGCCGCTGTGGGGTCGGCTGCACCGTGGTGAAAGCGTGCAGCTGCCCGACGGGCGGCGGATCGGGCCTGCCGAGCTGGTGGGTGAGCCGCGCCGGGGGCGGACCGTGGTGTACACGGGGGACACGCGTCCGTCACCCGTGGTGGTGGAAGCAGCACGCAACGCCGATCTGCTGGTGCACGACGCGACATTCGGCGAAGACGAGCGGGCTCGGGCAGTCGAGACCGGACACTCGACGGCAGCGGGGGCCGCCGAAATCGCGCGCGAAGCGGACGTGCGTCAACTGGTGCTGACCCATATCAGCCCGCGTTACACCCGCGATGCACCCGAGCTGCTCGCTGAGGCAAAGGCGGTTTTCCCCAATTCCATCGTTGCGCGTGACGGGCTCACGATCGAGGTGCCGTTTACCGATTGATACAGGAGAGGCTCGATGAACGACAGCCGGCCTGGCGGTTACGAGAGTACCCTCCTGGTTATCGTCCTGGCCGTGCTGGTCTGGTCGGGAATCCATCCCGCCGACCGCTTTACCTGGCTGATGGAAGTGTTTCCGGTCCTGATCGCCGCTCCCGTTTTCATCCTGACTTACCGGCGGTTTCGCTTCACTCCCATCGCGTACACCCTGATCGCGGTCCACGCCTGCATTCTGATGCTCGGCGGCAAGTACACCTACGCCGAGGTCCCACTCGGCTTCTGGATGGAGCGGACGTTCGGATTCGCGCGCAACCACTACGATCGCATCGGACACTTTGCTCAGGGCTTCGTGCCGGCGATCGTGGCTCGGGAGATTCTCAGCCGGCAGTCACCGCTGCGCGGGAGCCGCTGGCTTCCGTTTCTGGTCGTTTGTTTCTGCCTGGCTCTGAGCGCGTGTTACGAGTTCATCGAGTGGTGGACGGCCCTTGCGACCGGCACCGCCGCCGACGCTTTCCTGGGGACTCAAGGCGATCCCTGGGATACGCAGTGGGACATGTTCTTCGCCTTCATCGGCGCGATCGTCGCTCTGGTGATGCTGAGCGGCGTGCATGACCGCGAACTGCGTGGGGTCTGACGCAGCCTGGCTGGCACGGCGCGACGCCGGGAGAAGGGGAGAACAGGGAAGGGGGAAAGGGGAAAGAGGGGCTGACTAAGGGGTAGCAGTCCGCTTAACGACCCCCTTCCCCCTTTCTCCCTTTCCCCCTTCTCCCGCTACTCTGGCCTCAAACGCTGCCGTCTCCACCCTCCCCGCAAGTTTGGCTTGCACCCAGATCCGATAGGTCCCTGGTTGGGGAAAGGCGTAAGGGAAAGCGACGGTACCACCGGTAATCGCGTGCGACATGCCGGCCATGGCGGAGTCATCGGCAGCGATTCGCCGGCCAATGGTTCCGGTCGCGGTATCGCCCTGCTGGCGGATCGCGAAGGTGGCCTGCGACGCGGCCGATATCGTGCCCATCGGGTGGAGATGAATGAACACGCTACCGTCATCACGCAACACCACAGCATGAGCGGCCATTCCGAGGTACGGCTCCAACGTTGCAAGACCGCCGGCTGGGTCGCGGATCGAAAAGCGGAGCGGGGCTGGAGCGCCGGCAGTTAACGGCTCGTTGCCACGCTCCCACACGACGGTTCCTCCATCAGCGAGCCTGGCGGTGTCGCCTGCTGCTGCTCGGCCCATAAACGCTGCGTCGTCTTCGCCCAGCACGGGCGATGCTTTCACTCTTGAATCGCGGGAGACATCACCGGCCTTGGCAGGAACGTCGACCGTGGTCACGAGCGTGCGAGCGAACCCACTCTCGTGCACAATGTCAGCGAACACCCGATAACGTCCCGCGGGCAAATCCGGCATCGGATTGATCCAGTGGACCGAATCTTTAGTAGTGGGATGAAGGTGGGCAAACGCGCTCATGTCCGGCTCGCGGGCCAGAAACAGGTGCATCAGCTTGCCGTGATCGGTGACGAGAGGGCTCCAGGAATGCTTGTGGTTTTCGCGCAGCCACATCGAGTCGCCCCTCATGACCCACGCGGAGTCGGTGATGTCAAACTGGAGAAGTGGGCTCGATGCAGCCGTAATTACAGATGCGGTCGTCGTGAAGGGTCGGTCCATCTCGTCCCGAAAGGCCTGGTCTTCGGCGTCCCACCACAGCTTGCCTCCGAACAGAGCCATGCCCACACAGGCCGCGCTTCCTGTCATGGCGCCGCGGGCTCCCCAAATCCGGCGCCGGCTCGGCGCGTCGCCGGGGGGAAGTACGCTTTCGCGGACTGCTGCTCCCGCGATCGAGACGAGTCCGACGAACAGGAAGATGCCGGCCGCTGCCAGGATACCGGCGAGCGAGCGCCCGAGCGGAAGACGGCGATTGGCCACGGCTGTCACGGGGACGACGACGGAGCCCGCGCCCCTCGAGCCCTTCACTGCTACCGTCACGCTGTTCGACCCAGGCGCCATGATCCAGAGCGGCGCGTGGTACCATCCTGCGCCGGGTGGCGAAGGCTTGGCAATGTCGGGAGGGGGCGTGCCGGCGTTGGCATTGAACAGGTTCACCATCGCGGTGACCTGATCGGGCGGCGGCCCGGCGACCTGCACATTGATGTCGGCGACGCCGGGCACTACTCCCGGCATCCGGACGTACACGACGACGTGGTAGGGTCCGGCGGACCCCTCGTACCAAACGTCCGGGCTTCCAACGTGAGCCGAGCAGAGCAGGGTGATACTCGCGACGGCAAGCAGCCGTGCGGCTTTGACGCTCACCGAACGACTCGCGACATCCCGTTGCCCCACCAGAGTCCTAGTCGAGCCGAGACAATCCCGATGAGCCCAGCAATGCCGAGTCCGCGGGCGAGCCTGGCACCATCGAGATTGCCGAGCGCGTCCTTGGGCACCTGCCAGAAGCGGTAGCGCCACTCCGCTACCTGCGCCATGTAGGCCCACTGGTCGCCCGCGAAGAAATAGTTTCGGGCGCCGGGCGAAAGCAGGAACTCGCCGAAGTACCATTGGACCCCGAGCAGCAGCCCCACAAAAAGAACGCCGAGCGCGACGGATGCCAGCCAATCATGACGGCGTCCCATACGAAGAAGCAGAAGGTCGATCGCGAGTGCCGGAATCACCAGAAGCAATGGGAACGACGGCGGCACCATGTGCGTGACGGCGACGTAGATGGGCGCAAGCTTGGGCTGAGCGGGAAAGAGCTGGAGAATCCAGATCATGGCGAGCATGATCGCCATGTACACGGCGGCGACGGACGTCGCGGGCAGGCGGAGTCGGCCCGCCCTGGCAAAGGCTACCAGGAAAAGCGGAAACGCTCCCGCCGCGACCTGGTAGAAGCGCGGACTGTGCATGTGATTGGGACGAGCAGCGTATTCGGAGATCACCGTCGCAACCATCGTGACCAGGATCCCGCCGGCGATCGCGTAGGCCCAGCCGAGCTGCCTGATGCGCGCCGGTTCGGTAGCGCGGTTCTGCGCCGCCAGCACCATCAGCATCGCGCCCAGCTCGACGGAGATCATCCCCAGTGCGAGCACCATATGCGGCGGGCTCACGATCTTGACGTCGAGCCCATAGGCGTTGTGCCACCAGTTGTCGAACGGGGCGGAGGTGATCATGACGAAGGTGCCCCAGATCGTGACCCACGCGCCGAGCGGCCCGCGGAATCCCCAGAACCGTACCGACTCCGCTCGCTGCTCCGCAGTACCAGCGAACGTGGTTCGAAGCACGAGCCAGCCGCAGCTTCCCCCTGCGACGATGGCGCCGAGCTGCTCAAGCAGATGGGGCGCGGTCCAGAACGTGTCCCTGCCAATGGTGCTGTGCCAGGAAATGTCCCAGAGCAGTCCGATGACAATGGCGGCCGACGACAGGACCACGGCGTAGAGCGGCCAGGTAAGAGCCGGCGCACTCGATGCAGCTCGAGCGTCGGCAAGTGGAGGGCGGGTCTGAACGACCTGAGCGGTTGTCACGTCACTTTTCCGGTCAGATGGCCGCCTGATGCCACACCTGCCGCAGGCGCGTCGTGACTTCCGCAGCTTCCTGTTTCTTCCCCTGCTGCTCGAGTGCTGCCTTGAGTCCTTTGAGCGACCAGCCGTTCTCGCGGTTCCGCTTCAGGTCCTCGCGGAATGCGGCTTCGGCGTCCTTGGGACGTCGTGCCCCGAGATAGGTATTGCCCAGTACCTGACGCATGGGGAGATACCATGCCGGCGGCTCATCATAGGTGAGGCCGTCCTCCACCGCGATCGCCTGACGAAGCTCGCGGACGGCGACGTCGGTCTTCTTCTGCGCCAGGGCGATCTCGGCGTTCAGGTGATGGAGCGCAATCGTCAGGATGCTTTTCATCGAGTTCAGGTTGGCCATCTGGCCGGGCGGCATCACCGCTTGGATCGCCGCCAGGCTATCGCGCTCCACTTTCGCGCTCTCTGCTCCGCGGGTCGCGAGCAGCGCCAGTCCGCGAACGTAATGGTAGTAGCCGGAAGAGTAGGGCAGCTGGGGAGGCGGAGCGGGCTCCTTGAGAATGTCATCCCAGCGCTGGAACCGGGCCAGCGACGAATACTCCACCGGGGAGAAGTATTCGAGCGGCGGGATCTGCTTCATCAGATCGAACGGCACGTACTTCCTCGCGCTGCGAGCGGCGGCGATGGACTCATCGGCCTTGCCCTGCATCGCGAGCGCGACCGACAAGAAGTGATAGTTATGCGTTGTGTAGATCAACGGATACATGCCGGCGGGATGGCGCCGGCCGATGAACGACACGTCCTCGACCACCGCGTGCTGATTGTGCTGGACCGCGAGGTCGTAACGTCCCACCCTCATGTAGATATGCGCCGGCATGTGAACGATGTGCCCCGCGCCGGGCATGAGCTGGGCCAGGCGATCAGCGCAGGGGAGAGCTTTTTCAGGCTCCAGCGACGCTTCGACCGCGTGGATGTAGTAGTGACAAGCTCCAGGATGGTTCGGGTCCTTGGCAATGACGCGCTCGAGGGTCGCGACGATGTCCTTGATTGCGCCCTTCGGCTCGCCGCCGACGGTCCAGTAGTTCCAGGGCTGAAGGTCCATCAGGGATTCGGCGTACAACGTGGCTGCGTCGAGATCGTCCGGATACTTGCTCGCGATCTCTTTCATTGCGCCGGCGTAGTCCGAGTCGAGCTTGGCACGGTTGTCGACGGGTTGGGCGGCATATCGGCGGGTGATGGCCGCGATGTAGTCTCGCTCGGCCGGGCTGAGTCTGGAGGCCAGGGCCGCTGCTTTCTGGGTTGCGTCCCATGCATCGGGTACCGACTTGGAATCCATCGGAAGGTTTATGTTGGGCCCCAGCGCAAGCGCTACGCCCCACCAGCACATCCCGCAGTTGGCGTCACGCCGGGCGCCTTCCTTGAAGGAGGCGATTGCCTCGTCATGGTTGAACGCGTACACCAGGCGAAGCCCCTGGTCGAAGTACTTCTGGGCCTCGGCCGACGCCGTAATTGTGTGGTGATGGGTGCCGAGGTCGTCATAGAGCGGGGTCGACTCGGCGCTGGAAACCGCTTCACTCCGGGACTTACAGCCGGCCAACACGGCGCAGATCAGGGCTAGAATCCCGAAGGCAGGCCGAGTGCTGGCGGACATAGCATCTCCTGGGTGTAGTGCTGGTATTTTACGCTATTCGCGGCAAATCGGTTTGCCGCTCTTTCCCGTTCTCAGGATAACTCGATGCGACGATCACTGACCGGCTGGCTGCTGCTTACTCTCACGTTCATCACTGCTTGCGGAACAGGAGGGGCGGTCGAACCGTCCAGTGTTGCCGCGCTCCGGGTCTACAATGCCTCTCCCGACAGCCCGCCGGTGGACATCTTCCTTCGCGGAGGGCAGGTGACGCAGGGATTGCCGTATGCGTTTGGCCGGCTCTACGTCCTCGTCAATGCCGGGCCGGGGACCATCGAGGTCCAGAACACCAACACGGCGGAGGTGCTGCTGGACTACAACGCAAATCTAGCGCAAGGCACGCCGTATACGTTTGCAATCACCGGATTCACCAATTCGCTTCAGCCGATTTTTCTGGCGGACGATACCACGGCTGCGCCCAACAACAACTTCAAAGTTCGGTTGCTTCATCTCGCGCCGCTCGGCCCGCCGATGGATCTCTACATTACCGATGCGGCGGGTGACCTTACGAGCGCAACCCCGGCGATGACCGGCATCGCGTACACCAAGGCGAGCACGTACGTGACGGCGCCGATCGGGAACAAGAGGCTTCAGCTTACCGAGGCGGGCACGAAGACGGTGCTGCGTGACGTGGGGACGTTCATCTTTACGAGCGGACAAGGGGTCACCCTCTTCCTGATCGGGGCTCCGGGATCGACGGGGGGCGGCGCGCCGTATTCGAGCCAGCTGGTAGCGGATCACGCCGGGACGAGCTGAGCCGCCGGCTGAAGGGACGGCAATCGGGCGCCGGTCGTCGCTTGACGGCCGGCGGTCTTTCAGGCATGTTAGGTAACCGATTGGTTACGGATCTGCAGTAGCCGGGGCCCTAAACCGGAGAGCCGATGTCCCGTTCGCGCGCGCATGCCGATGTCTATCACGCCGTGGCCGATCCCACCCGCCGAGCGATTCTGGATCGGCTGCGGCGGGGCGGGTCACCCGTGAGTGAGCTGGCCACGGGCTTTCGGATG
>JBKPOS010000177.1:0-19021 GCA_046733215.1 Gemmatimonadota bacterium | reverse complement strand
CCGATTCGGGCATAGTGCCGGCCCAGAGCTTGGCTCCGTAGCTCATGGCTTCGCGATAGACCCGCATGGCCTCGGTCAGTCCTCCCACCCGGTGCACCTTGAGATTCCAAACCCTCGGACCCTCGAGCTCGATAACTTGCCGGGCCCAGCCAGCATCGTGGAGCGTTTCGTCCAGACAAATGGGCGTGCGCAACAATCGGCCGAGTCGCGCATGCCCAACCAGCTCCTCGGGTCCGAGCGGCTGCTCCAGGTACAGGAGATCAAGCTCATCGAGCGCGCGCAGGTTGGGCTCATGTTCCGGCCATTCATAAGCCCCATTGGCGTCCGCGGTGAGCGGGATGTCGGTTCCTGTAAGCACCTGCCGCACTGCCTGAGCAGGGACGACGTCCCAGCCCGGCGCAACCTTTATTTTCACCCGCCGATATCCCTCCTGAACCGCTTCTTCGACCGAGCGCGCCAGTGACTCGGAGCGCCGATCATCCGGAATTCCCAGTGCAATGCCGCACTGGATTGAACCGGCTGGTGTGACGCCCAGGCGTTCCGCGACCAGCACCGCCACTCCAGTGCGCCGCCGGTCGGCCTCGAGGTCCCAGGCAGCAGTCTCGAGCCCCGCCCGGGCGAACCGATTGCCGCGTACACCGGGCGCGAGGACGGCATCCACGTCTTCCGGTCGATCGAAGGTCTTTCCGATGACCCGAGGAAGTAACACGCGCTCGAGCAGGTCGCGCGCACTCGTGAGCGTCTCGCCGGAATAGAATGGCAGCTCGAACGGCGGTGACTCGCCGTAGCCGACGTGTCCCTCTCCGTCGTGAAGCGCCACGATGAGCGACCGGCGATCGCGCATGACTCCGCCGGAAATTGCGAACGGCTCCTTGAGCGGCAAACTCAGCTCGTAAAGCTCGGCAGACTCGATGTTCATCGGCGTGGAATCAGCGTTCGGATGGTGGGGAGACTACGTCAAGGAAGCGGAGCTCACCATTCTGCCGCTGGAGCAGTCCCTGTTTCTCGAGCTCCAGCATCCCTGCCACAATTCCATCCACCGGATCGAAAACGAGCGCGTGAAGCGCCCGGGCGGTGCGGGAACCGGCGGTTGCGGGATACGCTCCGAGCGGAAGCTGGAAGAAGGTGTGCAGCTGGCCACTCTCACAGCCGGATCGGGCATACTCGAGCATCATGCGGCCCGAGCAGATGTTTCCCGTGCCGCTGAGGTTTTTCAAGGTAAGACCCCGTTCGCCGGCGGCCTGGAGGACCCGGAGGTTGCGGTCGCTCAGGTCCCAGCCGCCGTATGCTACCCGCCGCTGGGGGTCGAACAGCCGATTGAAGACCGTGAGTCCATCAGCCTGGTGCGCGGCTGCCAACATCTCGATCTGGAAGTCGTCGTCGAATCGCGCATTCATCAGCTTGAGCTGGACCCGTGCGCCGCGTGGGGCAGCTGCCCGGATGAGCTCCGGGATTTCGCCGATCCAGCGGAGGATCTGGGCGCGCTCGTCGGACAGCGGATCACCAGCCAGGGTGGGAGAAAAATCTTTCTCCAGCGGAAGCCGGCGTTCTCCCCATGCGTCTGCCAGGGCAGCCGTGGTATGCGCGTACTCCCCGCCGATAAACGGCTCGTCCAACCGCGGCAAGTTGTATTTGACGGAGGGAACGGCGAGCATGCTATCGCTGCCCGCATTGGTCAGATCTCGGGCCGCGCGTACCAGGGCTAGGTATTCCTCCAGGGATCGATCCCAGCCCCTTCCCTTCCAGGTTACCGTCCATCCCTCGCGTCCATTCCCGCCGGTCCGACGTTCCACGGCCATGCGCGTCTCGTGAATCGCCCAGGCACCCATGGAGCGCTGGCCGGACGACGTCTCCGCGATGAGCGTCTTGAGCACCACGAATGCGAGTCCGGCCGCGCGGTCGGCTTCCAGTTGATCAGAGTTGAGGGACAGCTGACCGGAGCCTTTGCCGAATGGATGGGGAATCCGGTATCCGAGATAACGGGCAGCGAGGTCGATGCGGTAGCTCTGGCGCACGTGGTCGGCAAAATCGCGCGGCAACTCGCGCCGGAAGCGCTCGAAGTCAGTCGAAAGCCGATCGCGCACGGCGTACCACCTGCTCCACTTCATCGCGCTCGTGCGCTGGAAGCGCCGGACCCCACGGGTCTTCGCATGCTTCCCGCGGAATCGCGCCGTCCGCCGCCGCGGCCCACAGCATCCGGCGGACATATCCTTCCATCGGCGCGCGGAACGTCACCCGAGCCAGCTCGTCACAGAGTGCAGACAGTCGAATGAACCGGCTCCATTCCCCGTTCGCCCGCGTCCGCAGCAGCTCAGCCTGAAGATCGGGGAGTGCTGCGCCCATCCCGATAAGGGCCGCCTCAGCGCCGAGCAGGAGCGAGTAACCGAGAAAGCGATCTTCGCCCGTGATGAGCACCTTGCCGCGCTGCTCTCGCAGGCGTACCGCCAGATCCTGGAAGGTCATGACCGAATCGAGCGTGGCGATCTTGATGCCCAACACCGACGGCAGGGAAAGCAGCTTGGCAACGGTATCGAGCGGCCAGGCCACACCGCCGGCAGCCTCGTAGAGATAAAAGACGATCACCGGGAGCGCCTCGCCCAGCCGGCGATGATATCCGACCGGATCGTCCCGTCGGGGAAACGCGAGGACCGCGTCTGCGCCGAGATCCTTCGCTTCGGCCGCACTCGCATCATCCCAAGCCCCAGCCACGATCACCCGGTCGCCACATCCGTTGCGCCAGGCAGTGAGGACCCGTTTTCGGTCCGCGGGATCAAGATGGCGTCCGCGACCCGTGTGTACACCCACCGCGACTCCAGCCACCGGATGCCGGGCCATCCATTCGACGTAGCCAGCCAATGCCGTCTCGTCGAGGCGTCCGTTGCTCCAGGGGACCGGAACAGCGGGCAGCAATCCTCCGCGGATGCGCCCGACGAGATCGGCTACGGACGCGGGCACGCGGGACTTCTCACTTCATGCCAGTCCACGATGTTGCTCCCGCAAGTAGCGCTGCTCCTCAATGATGACCCGAAGCGGAATGGCGACGTTCAACTTGAGGGCGACCTCGCGACTCCCGAGGCGCACGACGGCACCTTTGACCTCAACCGCTTCGGTGCGCTGAAACCGAACCCTCCCCGAGACATTGTCCGCCATTGCGAACGATGGCGTGTCTTCGATCCTGAACCGTACGCCACCCTCGGACAGATCGATGACTTCGAAGGACCGGCCTTCGATGGTGATGTGGGGTCGTGCGGCGACCGGATACTGGATTCGATAGTGCTGGCGCTCCGAGCTGCTCATCGGGCCGCCGCGCGCTGGGCGTTGCCCTGCTCGATCCGGGCACGGTCATCGGCGCTCAGGTCGAGCAGGTCGAGCCTGGCGACGCTCGCTTCCGGCAGCCGGAGTGGCTGACCGGTTCCGAACACGAAGCGGTCCGCCCCGACTGAGCCGAGCAGGGTTGCCAGATCGTCTTCCGGGGGTCCCCATAGCCAGCACACGTCCCACCAGATCCTGGCTGCTTCGGGCGGGGTCGACCCGAAGTGGACTTCCTCGACGAAGCCCCGATGCGCGTGGGTTACCAGGAGCCGCGCGGTTGGATGGGAGCGGATCAAGCTACGCACGGCCGCGGCCGGAAGCTCCGGCGCGCGATCGTTGAGGTGCCGCTGTCGGCCGTCTTCCAGCCTGACCGCCAGGAGCAGGAGCATGCCGGCCTCGCCGCAGGCCGAAACCAGATCTCGCATTGCTGGACCTGCCGGGTCGAGACCGTAGAAGGTCGGATCGCAGCGGATGCCGGGCGCGTCGCTCGCAACTGCTTCATCGAGGACTCGCTCCCATCCCGAGAGACCGGGGTGAATGGCCGGAATCGGTTGGAGTCTGACTTGGCGGCGGGTGGTTTCGTAGAGCCAGGGATTACCTTCGGCTGGATCACGCCAGAAGAGTCCGGGAAGGTGGGTGACCCAGCCTCGGTCGATCCCGGCGCGATCCATCGCCCCGACAACGGCATCCGGCGAGGTGCCCGGCACCCGCCGAAAAGGATATGCGCCCAGAAAGACGTTGACGTCAATCCGCATCAGGCGGCAGGGAACGACCCAGAGGGGAAGATCGCCGCGGCGTTCCTCCAACCAACGCGGGCGAGGTCGTCTGCACTGAGCAGATGCTGGAGATAGCGAAGCTTGGCCCAGCCGGTGTCGATCGTGAGATCACAACCCCAGAGCAGTCGACCCACACCAACAACATCCAGGCATGCTTCCAGCATCCCTCCGTCCACACCACTGCCCGAGAGATCGACAAAGATGTTTTCCAGCTTGCGCACCGCGTGCAGTGAGTGAATCCAGTCGCCGCCGCCGGCGATGTGCGCGAGAATAAAGCTGACCTGCGGATGGCGCGCGGCCAAGCGTCCCAGCTCGACTGCATCGGACGCCTCCTGTCCGGGGACGTCGCCGCGCCGATGCTGCCAGATGTGGTGCAGGATCGGCACGCCAAGTTCTCGCGCTAGCGTCGCGATGCAGTCGACCAGCGCATCGTCTGCGCGCCGACTGGCCGCGAGCTTGATGCCGATCATCCCGGTCTTGATGCCGTTCCGGATTTCGTGCTCCGCATGCGCCGAGAAATTCGCATTGACGGCAACATAGCCGCGGACGCGGGCCGGATTGGCTCGTTCGATATCGCGCAGGGCCGCGTTGGCATGGGTGAGATCGGCCGGAGACGGAAAGTACGTCGGAGAGGTCCGTCCCCAGGTACCGAGGATGGACGCGACGTGAAAGGTGATGCCCACGCGTTCGCCTGCGGCCAGGCGGCTTGCATTGCGCTCTCGCCAGTCAGCGCGAGCCGACTGGTCGGTGTAAAAGTGGGCGTGAACGTCGATCAGCATCGCCGGAAGATATGTCAGGCCTCGAGTTGAGCCACGACATCTTCGAGCACACTCAAGGCCCGATCGATCATGGGCTCGGTATGCGCGAGGGAGACGAAGTTGTAGGCCGAGCGTTTGAAGAGGAGGCCGCGATCGGCGGCGCCGCGAGCGACTGCGCGGGAGACGGTATCGTCGGCGAACTGAAGAAAGCACATCTGGGGAATGCCTCCCACTCCGGTCAGCAATCGCGGGTGTCGCGCCTCCAACGCGCGAAACCCCTCCAGCAGCCGGGAGCCGGTTACCCGAAGTCGATGGGGTACCTGTTCCCGCTGAACAATTTCGAGAGTGGCCCGCGCCGCCGCCAACGAGACCATCTCGGTAGCCAGTGTGGAAGAAATCCAGGTTCGGCCAACGCCCGCCATGACTTCCGGTCTTCCGCCGACCACCGCGAGAGGGAATCCATTGGCGATCGCCTTGCCCAAGACCACGAGGTCGGGGCGCAATCTATACCGCTGCGTTCCACCGCCCAGCTCCAGGCGACAGGCGGTCTTGATCTCGTCGATGACGAGCAACGCCCCAACCCGTTCGGTCTCGCCGCGAACTACGTTGAGCCATTCGGGAGTCGGCTCGTGCACCACAATAGGCTCGACGATCACGCAGGCCAGCCGATCACCTGCGGCGGCGATCGTCCGGCGGGTGCCCTCCACGTCGTTGAACGGCAGCTCTCCAAACAGGGCGCGGGTGCTCGCCGGCACGCCGACACTTCCCTCGCACCAGTCGAGCCATCCGTGGTACCCGCAACCCAGCACCAGCTCGCGTCCGGTCGCAACACGGGCGAGCCGAACGGCCGCCGCACACGCCTCCGCGCCGGATTTGAGAAAACGCACCTGCTCGATCCAGGGCATGAGCCGCCGAAGATCCGCGGCCAGCTCTTCTTCGAGCACGGGTGCGAGCGGGCCGACCACGCCGGCACCCACCGCGTCGATGGCGCTCCGGGCCACGGCAGGGTGCCCGTAGCCGAGCGCCACCGCGCCGAGCGCCATAATGAAGTCAAGGTATTCGCGGCCTTCCGCGTCCCAGACTCTGCAGCCCTCGGACCGGACCATTCGGGCCGGCGGTGGCCAATCGGTGTCGCCGCCGAACAGGGCCTCCGGCCGCTTGCTGCCGGTGGACGTGAAGCCGGCGACAGGCCCGGTGCTCACGCGAGCTCGAGCTCCCCCAGTCGATCAGGCGGCTGGCGATCGCCGCGCAACCAGACCCAGCCACTGCCTCCGCTCCAGACCAGCTGTCCTGATCGTCGCTCGCGGTCAGGCAGCATCTCATTGATCAGGAGATCGAATCCGATACGATCGCCGTAAGTGCGAGACTCCCAGTCCGGAAGGCGCAGCTCGAGAGTCAGGATGTATCCGACATCCGCGGGGGCCCATGCGCCGCGGATCATCTCCGGGCTGCCGGCGTATCCCCCCGCCACGCGGACTCGCAATGCCTCGCCCTCCGGCTCCGGGACTACCAGGAATCCATACACGGGCCCATCCGCCTCGAGGCGGACGTAGACCTGGAGCCCATCCGAGTGGATGTCGTCGGGCTCATTGTCGAGCAGAAGCGGCGCGGCATCGGCTGCGCGGAGAACAAGGTCGGGCTTGATGACCTCCACCCCGAGATACAACCCATCGTCGTCCCAGTTCACGGAGGCCAGGGCTGAAAAGTCCTCTGGTCCGGAGTACGGTTCTTCGCTGCGGCGGTATTGATCCTCGTGATCGAGTGCTAGTGCCGCCGAGGAGTCGAATGCGTCGAGGGTACCATCGAGGGCGGGCGGTGAGTCTACCCGGACGGCGGTTCCGGTTTGGCGCAGTGGTGGATCGCGCTCGATCAGGGGCCGGAAAATCCGCGCCTCTGCTCGCCGCCCACCCAATCGCACGGTTTGGCCGGCGGCGGTCGCGATCTCCCAGCCATCGACCACCGGATGGTGTCGGTCGGTTTCACCACCGATGCTTACCGCAATCGCCTCACCTTCCACTCGGACGTCCGCCGGAGTCGGCGCGAGAACCGAGACGAATCGGGCGACCCGACCCTCTCCTCGGAACAGGAGGAAAGTCGATTCGCCCATATCGGGAGCGCCAGGAGCATTGGCGCGGACCAGCTCGCTGACCCCACGGGAGCTGAGTGTCAATGACTGGCCGGATTCATCCACCCTCGTGAGCACGGCCACCTGCTCGTCGTCGGCCGCAGCGCGTTGAGCGTCGCGCACAAAGGTGCCCGGCGGCTCGGTCGCTTGCCAGTTGGAAGGAACGCGCACCTCGAGCCGGCCGGCGAGGTGCCAGGGGAGCTCGAGCTGATGCTCCATGTCGGCTCCAAATTCTACGACATCGAGCAGGTAGCGTGGGCCGGATACGATGCTTCGCGCGATCGCCCCGAATCGCCCGCGAGCCCAGGCCCAGGGGTTCTTTGCCTCGAAGCACTCACAGATGGCGTCGCCGCCCTGTTGCGACACCCCATCGAGCTGTGGTGCGTTGTGCGCCAATGTCGAGCGATACCAGAACAGGTCACGCGAGACGTAACTGCCCGTGCCGAAGTCCGGCAGCCAGTAGGCTCCTCTCTCGTGCAGAATCAGGTTGAGCCGATCCGGATGACCGTGACCGCCGCCTTGACCGCCGCATTCCAGGCTGGCGTAGCGCCCCCCGGTACGCAATACGGCAAGACCCTGGCTTTCGAGCAGCAAGCTCCCGGGCTGCCATCCGGCGGGGTCCGCCTCGAGCGTAGGTGCCATGCCGAACAGCATCCACCACGAAAGATCGGCGCGACCACGATGCGCAGGCGCGGGCACGCCCGCCTCGTGGAGGTACGAATCGAACGTTTCGGCGGGTGGAGCGGCCACGGAATACAGGCCAGCGAGCCAGTCGAGGATGTCCTCACCTCGATCGTCGAGCGACGAGCGCACCACCTCGCCACCTCGTTCCCACAGCTCCAGGTACATCGGCTGGGCCAGGGACACGCCGAAACGCGAATCCTTACGGGCGGGAAACGTGCGGTCGGGAAGCGCGGTCAGGCCAGGCGCCCGCAGCGCAGCTTCCAGGCGCTGGGCGACCGGCTGTTCCTCCAATGGATCTACCCCGACCGAGCGAACCCAGTCGAGACCAATGAGGAGACCTCGTAATGCGAAGAGATGGTAGTTCTCACCTTCGACCCAGAGACCGTCGCTGCCGAAACCCTGGAGAAGATGAGCCAGAAGCCCGCTCGAGCTCTCCACCGATCTGCGCAGCAGGTCTTCATCTTCGAACCAGACCGCCAGGGCTGCCAGCGCGGCGTTGTGCCAGGTCTGCCGGTTGGAGAGGCCCTCGTCAAACTCACCGATCAGATTGGCAGCTTCCTCCCCGAGGCTGCCCACCGCTGTGGCTGTCGACGCGTCCAGCTGATCGCTCTCGCGCAACAGTACTGCGGCGGCCAGATAGTTGGTAAGCCAGATCGACTCGAGGTAGGTCGAAAAGAAAAGGCGACTCGGTCCGAGCACATTGTCGCGATTGGGGTACTCGAAATAATGCTCGCCGTAGTGGGTGAGAAGTCGGCGCGCGCCGGCTGCGGCCTGGCTATCGCCGCCCAGAGCGGCAATCGCAGCGAGCTGAGCCGCGCGTTCGCCAAGCCAGAGATGCTGGAAGCGGGCCCACCATCGATCGTGCCGACCGCCGCGTTGGGCCCTCCCGCACCGGGGACAGGTATGCGCATCGGGGCTCCATGGATCGAAGCGAAGAGGGCTGCCGTCGTCGGGGCACACTCCGCCATCCATGGAAAGCAGGGCTTTGACCGATGGAATTACAGGCTCGCGCTCGAGGACCGGACGCGCGCGCTCGATCTGTCGCACGAGGAGAGCCGAGAGGTCGGACGATGCCGCGACGACTTCCTTTCGACTGGCAAGCGACTCGGCGGTCACCACGTGCGCACGCCCTCCCATGACCATTCCACCGGCAGAAGGCGGGCACCCGCCTCGACGGCTGCACGACGAGCCGCCGCGATATCATCGCCGGCAAGAAAGAACATGCAGCCTCCCGCTCCCGACCCCGCCGCCTTACCTCCGAGCGCTCCTGCGTCACGGAGCGCAGCCTCGAGCGAGGCCATGACCGGCGTGCACATACCGGCATCGAGGGCTTGCTGTTGTCTCCAGTTCTCGGCCATGAGCGATCCGATGCGCGCCAGGTCTTCAGCCCGAATCGCCTGGTCCATCTCTTCGGCCGCACAGCGAAGCCGCTGCAAGGCATCGACGATTGCCGGATCGCCGCGCTCGTACCCCTGCATCACGCGTCCGATAGTGCCCCCCGAGAAATGCGACGCGCCCGTGTAGCACAGAATCGTCCGACGGGCGAGCTCCGCCGCAAAGGCTTCCGACAGCCGCAATGTGGCGATATCGATGGCAGGATCGTGAAAACGAAACACGTTGAAGCCACCGAATGCCGCGGCGAACTGATCCTGTCGGCCGCCGGGGATTTTTGCCTCGTGGGCCTCGAGGTAGCAGGCCGTGTCTGCGACCTCCCGCCGAGTGGGAGACGCACCACCTGCTGCAGCGAGCGCGGCGACCAAGGCAACATCGATTGCTCCGGAGCTGCCGAGGCCGGAGCCAGCAGGTGCTTCGGAGTGGGTCCGGAGAGTCAGCGGCCCGGTGGGTGGATTGAGCCGCAGCGCCGCTTGCAGCAGTGGAAGACCGCAGTCCCGGGCCAGATCGTCGGGATGGGCCAGCTCGACGACTTGATTCAGGTCGTCGGCAACGAGCCGCAGGCAGTCTCCGCCCGGAACGACTTCCGCCTCTGCGCTGAGCTTTATTGCCGCGGCGACGACCGTGCCGCCTTCCCTGGCCGAGAAGGGAGGAACGTCGGTCCACCCACCCGCGAAGTCGAGGCGCACCGGAGCCGTGGCGCGGGCGCGCCGGATCACTGCGACACCCACCAGTCGTGGACTGTGACCAGCTCGCCGCGAATATCCATGCGCACTCCGTGCACTCGTCGATTCATGCCCTGAACGCCTCGTGCATGATAGAGGAAGGCGACGGGCATTGAATCGGCGAACAGGCGTGCAACCGCCGCTGGATCCTGTGGCGGCGTCAATCCCGTCAGGGCCGCAAGTGGGCGAAGATATCCCAGGCCCACATCGCCCGGAATCCCGAGAACCGCAGCATCGAAATCGTGGCTCGGGCCGTAGAGTCGGTCGAGAAAGGCCGACAACTCGAGCTGCCGAAGGGTGACACGGAATCCGGCGTGTGACAGCTGAGCCTGAATCATCTGCTCGAGAATGCCATCGCCGCTTCCCACTGAGAGCAGCTCGAAAGGAATAGGTTGGCTGGACGAATCGCCCGGTTGCAGCGACGAGCGGGCGGCGGCGGCCGGGATCGGTCGCGAAATTCCTTTAGCCGTGCCCTTAGACCTTTGGTCCGCATCGAGGGGCCCCCGCCTGCTCCCTTCCCCGCCCGCCGGCTCCCGCCGACTGCTGCCCGTTGCCGCCTGGTTTTCTGCGCTCTGCTCCGTTCCCGCCACCATAGGCCCGGTCGCGGGAGTTCCGAAGCCATACACGTAACCGTCAACCAGCTCACGCCGATTCAGCGCGGCCGAGACTGCCAAGCGACGCTCCAGCCGGTCGAACGGCGGATGCCGAGTATTGAAGACAAGACCGTAGGTGAAGAGAAGCGGGTAATCGAGGACGTCCAGCTCGGAATCACGACGCACGTACGCGACGTGGGCAGGCTGAATTCCGGCAAAGTCGAGCTCTCCCGCGACAAGCGCCGCCAGTTTGGTGACGGGCTCATCCACCACGGCCAACACGATTCGATCCAGTCTGGGGGGACCGCCCAGTTCTGATGGAAACTCCGGGTTGGCTGCAAAGACCCACCGCCGGTTGGGGTCGTGCCGCACGAACCGAAATGGCCCGTTCCCGACTGGGTGCTGGTTCCATGCCGCGCGGCGCAGGGCTTCGAGCGGAACGGAATCGAGCAGATGGGCCGGAAGTATGGCGAGATCGGTGAGCACATCGGGGAAGCGAGACTGGGCCACCGCAAAATCCAGAATCACCGTCGAGTCGTCCGGTGTCGTCACGGAGTCGAGGTCGGCAAGCTCTGCCTGTCGCGGATAAGCGACTCGGGGATCGCGGGCCGACTCCAGAGTCCAACGCACATCGCTCGCGGTCGTGCGCACGCCATCGTGCCAGCGTACAGTAGTTACAAGCACGAAGGTCAGCCTTCGGCGATCGGGCGACCAGCTCCAGGTTTGGGCGAGGTAAGGCCTGGCCTCGAGCGTGCTGTCGTATCGCGCCAGCGTGGTGAGCAGCATGTATCGCTGCACCTGCCGGGCGAGTGGATGGCTGGTCAGCAGGGGATTGATGCTCTGCAGGTCGGCGCCGGAAGCGTACAGCACCGTCGCGCCGCGATCGGGCTCCGGATTACAGGCAGCGACGGCAGCCGCCAATGCCAGCGCCCAGAAGAGTCGTCGGATCACCGGGTCATTCTACAGCGAATTGCCGCGAAGTGGGAACCGCATGACATTCCGGCATGCTTCGACCCCTGCTCCTCCGCGCGGCGGCCTGTGTTGCAGTGATCTGGGGTGTCGTGACGCTGGTGTTCTTCCTTTTGCATGTAGCGCCCGGTGATCCGGCGACGCTGATGGCGGGTCCGGCCGCAACGCCGGCCCAGGTCGCCGCTCAACGAAGCGCACTTGGCTTCGACCGGCCCCTTCCGGAACAGTACGCCGGCTGGCTCGGCCGCTTCGCGCGGGGAGACTGGGGCACGAGCATCGTGACCGGTCGTCCAGTCCGTATCATGCTGCTGGAAGCTTGGCCGGCCACTGCCCGCCTGGTCCTGCTTTCTCTGGTCCTGAGCTACGCCCTTGGCATTGCACTCGGCGTCATCCAAGCCACCCGAAGCGGCTCGAAGCTCGATACCGCGCTGTCGGTGACCAGCGTGACTCTGTTTGCGCTGCCGGGATATTGGCTCGCACTCATGCTGGTCATGGTCTTTACCTATCGCCTGCGTCTGCTCCCGGCTTTCGGCGCCAGTGGACTCGACGCCGATTTCTTGCCTGCCGGTGCGAAAGCCGTCGACAGTTTCCGTCATCTGGCCCTTCCGCTCACGACTCTGACACTCATCGGAATTGGCGGCGTCGCTCGGTTCGTGCGCGGGGCAATGATTGACCTCGAGGGCAGCGCCTTTCTGCTCTCGGCCCACGCCAAGGGGCTTGGCTCGCGCCACGTGTTGCTTCGCCACGCCTTGCGGAATGCACTCATCCCCGTTCTCACGTTGTTGGGCTTGTCACTCCCGGCAGTCTTTTCCGGCACGGTGTTCATCGAGGCGATCTATGCCTGGCCGGGGGTCGGCCGGGTTCTGGTGGAGGCGGTGCAGGCGCGGGATCATCCGGTTGTGCTGGCGGCGACCGCGGTGAGCGCGACCCTGGTGGTCGCCGGCAACCTCTTGGCTGAAGGCCTGGTCGCGTGGGCCGATCCACGCACCCGGAGCTCGCGTGTCGGCTGACGGGAGGATGCGCGCGCGGCGCGACACTCGAGCGGTCTGGGGGACAGGCGTCCTGCTGATTGCAGTTCTGGTCGCGGTGCTTGCTCCAATGGTCAGCACTGGAAATCCGACTGTCCAACACGATGTGGTAGCGACCCGCCTCCTAGCGCCTGGAGCTACCGACGCATTTGGCGTTTTCCATCTTCTGGGAACCGACCGATTGGGGCGAGACGTCTGGACTCGACTCGCGTACGGCGCGCGTATCTCACTTGGCGTCGGCACGCTCGCGGTGGTGCTCTCCGTTGCGATAGGGATCCTGGTCGGCGCGACGGCTGCGATCGCGCGCGGCTGGGTCTCGATGCTGCTACTGGCCGTCACAGACTTTGCTCTGGCGTTGCCCCGTGTCGTCCTCCTTCTTCTGCTGGCCGCGCTGTGGTCGCCGAGCGTTACAGTGGTGGTGCTGGTGCTGGGCCTCACCGGGTGGATGACGGTAGCCCGTCTGGTCTATGCCGAGTCGCGCAGCCTGGTCACTCGCCCCTTCGCCGAGGCGGCCCTGGCGCTCGGCGCTCCCCGGCGGCGCCTTCTGCTGCGGCATCTCCTGCCGAATCTCCTTACTCCGGTTATCGTGGCCTCCGCACTCGGAATCGGCAACGCCATCCTCCTCGAATCGGGCCTGTCATTTCTCGGTCTCGGCGTACAGCCGCCGGAGCCGTCGTGGGGCAACATGATCGCCGCAGGGCGCGATGCGCTAATGGATGCGCCGTGGATCGCGGGCGCGCCAGGCATCGCGCTCGTGCTGGTAGTCGTGGCCTGCACACTGCTTGGAGATGCGTTGCAGGAGCGACTCGGCCTGGCGAGGCCCGAGCGGGCACGTCAGTCGGTCTTGAGCCGGTAACCCACGCCCGGTTCGGTGCGGAGTAGCCGCGGACGCGCGGGGTCGCGCTCAAGCTTGTGCCGAAGCTGTGCCATGTACACCCGGAGATAATGCGTCTGGCTCGCGTAATTGGGCCCCCAAACCTCCTTTAACGCCTGCCGCTGGGTAATGACCTTGCCGGCGTGCCGGACCAGGAGCGTAAGCAGCTTGTACTCCGTGGGTGTGAGGTGGACCTCGTCAGCACCCCTAAACACCTGGCGGCGTGCAAGGTCAACCTTCAACTCCCCTTGCACGAACACGGGGTCGATGGGCACGCCTATTGGTGTAGCGGCGTGCCGGAGCGCCACTCGGATGCGGGCGAGCAGCTCACCCACGGCGAACGGCTTAGTGAGATAGTCGTCCGCGCCGGCATCGAGCGCGCGGACCTTGTCCTGCTCGAAGCCGCGCGCCGAAATCACGATGATCGGCGTGGCAGCCCATTCGCGAAGCCGGCGGGTGACATCGAGCCCGTCGCCGTCGGGAAGTCCGAGGTCCAGCAGGATGACGTCGGGATTACGACCTGCCGCCTGGGCGAGCCCCTCCCGCGCGGTACCTACCTCGGCCACGCGGTACCCGTGGCCCTCGAGCGCAGAACGGAGAAACCGCCGCATCTGCGGTTCGTCCTCAATTACCAGCACATTCGGGCCCGCGTCGGTCATTGGTGAACGCCGGTGCTCACGCGGCGTCCGCCTCGTCGCTCCGCAGCGTCGGCGGCGGGCCGGCCAGTGGCAGGGTAAACCGGAATGTGGCGCCACCGCCCGGGCGGTTCTCGGCCCAGATCCGCCCGCCGTGCGCGGTGATGATTCCGCGGCAGATGGTAAGGCCGAGACCAGCTCCGACGCCTCGACCCTCGTCACGCGAACGGTAAAACTTGTCGAAGACCCTGCCCTCTTCACCGCTCGGAAGGCCGGGCCCCCGATCGGCCACCTCGACCACCACCGCGCGAGCATTGGCCGTCGCGCTGATTTCGATGGGCGACCCGGGGGGCGTGTACTTGAGGGCGTTCTCGATCAGATTGATCAAGACCTGCTCGATCAGCAAACCATCGATCGGCACCAGCGGGAGTTCCGGCGGCAATGAGGTCTGTACCAGCCGGCCCGCCAGCCGCTCATCCAGGCGAATGAGGGCGACCCCCACGACCTCTTCGAGCGGCTGCCACTCCTTCTGAACCTGCAGGGCGCCGGTCTCCAGGCGGACCATGTTCAGCAGGTTGGCGACGAGCCGCGTCATCCGACGCGACTCCCCGACGATCGTCTCGGCCAGTTCCCGGCGCGTCTCGGTGCTCAGCGATCCACCGTCGAGCAAGCTGCTAGCTGCGCCTTCGATGCTGGCAAGCGGGGTCCTGAGGTCGTGTGACAAGGAGCTAAGAAGTGCGGTCCGCAACCGCTCGGCCTCAGTCTCCAGGTGGGCCCGCTGGGAGGCGCTGGCAAGACGCACACGGTCGAGCGACGCAGCGATCTGCCCCGCGAAGGTGTCCAGCAGCTGTCGCCGCACTGGATCTCGAAGGAGCGTTGGATTGTCCGGACGAACCGCAACCACGCCCACAGCGCGGTCCGAAGCCAGGAGCGGGAGATAGAGCCAGGCCGCAGGCGGGAGGATCGCAGTGCCGGCACCGGCCAGCTGGCCCCGGTCGAACACCCACTGGGCAATGGTCAGCTCCTTCTCGTCCAGTGCCCCGGCGAACGCTGGATGCAGATCGATGCGACCGTCGGGGTTGGGTTCCAGCACCCGCACCTCGGCGCCAAACGTTTCGCTCAGGTGACGAGCACCGATGCGGATGATGTCATCCGCCTTCCGTGCCACCGCCAGTTCCCGCGAGATGGCGTACAACGCGGCGGTTCTCTCCTCGCGCTCGCGCGCTGCCTCAGCCTGTTCTCGAATGCGGGTCGTGAGTCGGCTCATTACGACGCCGATTAGAAACATCACGCCGAAGGTGAGCACATAGCGCACATCGGAAACGGCAAACGTGTTGTAGGGCCGGACGAACCAGAAATCGAAGAACGCGATGCTGAGAAGCGACGCGAGCAGGGCGGCTCGTTGAGGGAATCGCGAGGACACCACCACGACCGCGAGCAGGTAAATCATCGCGATATCGATGATCTGTACCTGCCCACGCAGCAGGAAATTCACCGCTGTCACGAGCGCTACGATGCCGATCGCGCCGGCATAGGCCTGGAGCCGTGCGCGCGGCGGCGGGCCCAAGGCAGGCTGTGGCCGGCCCTCGTGGTAGTCCCCGTAATCACGTGGTGGTCCATGGTCCCGCAGCGGCTCACCACTCGTTGAGCACGGAGCCGCGGAGTCGGTCGCGCCACTGGCAGTGCGTAGGCCTGCCGACCAGGATGCCGGTGATGTTGAGTGGGCCATGGATTGAAGGTAACGTCGAGGCTGCAGGGGTTCGGACAGCCGCATCAAGATTCCATAAAGATTTGACCCGCAAGGGCTGACAGGGGCGGGAGCGGTCTGCGACATTCCCCGTTTGCATGGGTTCCGAGCCCTTCGCCCTCCGGAGCTTGAGAGACATGCGGTCCCCGTCCGCAAGTGATTCGGGTGCGCCCGCTTCGCATACCGAGTCCCAGGAGCCTCCGCTCGGGCGCCGGGTCAGGCACCTGCTATTCGGCAGGCCCCGAGACCTCAAGGACAGGCGGCTCTTTCATAGGCTCTCGCTCATTCCGTTTCTAGCCTGGGTCGGACTGGGTGCTGACGGCCTCTCGTCATCGGCGTACGGCCCCGAGGAGGCTTTCAAGGCACTCGGCCGGCACACCTATCTCGCAGTCGGCCTTGCGATCCTCATGGCTACCACCGTGGGGCTCATCTCCGCAGCCTACCGCCGGATCATCGAGGAGTTCCCGAGCGGTGGTGGTGGATACGTCGTCGCGACCAAGCTGCTCGGCGACTCGGCGGGAGTGGTCTCAGGGTCGGCGCTTCTGGTGGATTATGTCCTGACCATCACGATCTCGATTGCCGCTGCCGGTGATGCCCTCTTCAGCTTCCTGCCCTCGGCATGGCATGGGCTCAAGTTGCCCGTTGAATTCGGGTTCATCGTGCTGCTCACGGCGCTCAATATCCGGGGCGTGCGCGAATCGGTTATCACCTTGATGCCGGTTTTCGTGCTGTTTCTGGCGACCCATCTCCTACTGATCGGCGGCGGCATTCTCGGCCACCTGCCGGAAGCCCCTGGGACAGTAACGAGAGTGAGCCAAGGGTTCGCGCAGGGTACTACGACCGTGGGGATCTGGGGCCTTCTCCTGGTGTTTGTGCGGGCGTACTCCCTCGGCGGCGGGACCTATACGGGGATTGAGGCTATCTCCAATGGACTACCGATCATGCGGGAACCCAAGGTGGAAACTGGCAAGCGCACCATGGTGTACATGGGCAGCTCTCTCGCCTTCACCGCCTCAGGGCTCCTGCTCTGCTACCTGCTGTGGCAGCTCACCCCGGTGGCTGGAAAGACAATGAATGCCGTCCTGGTGGAACGGTTGGCGGGCGGACACCCGCTCGGGCACACCTTTGTCGTGCTGACTCTCTTCTCCGAATCGATGCTGCTGGTCGTCGCCGCCCAGGCCGGCTTCGTGGATGGTCCACGGGTGCTCGCGAACATGGCCATCGATTCCTGGGTTCCCCATCGATTCGCGGCCCTCTCCGAACGACTCACCACCCAAAATGGCATCCTACTCATGGGCGGGGCTGCTCTTGCGGCGCTCATCTATACCGCCGGGGATGTGGGACACCTGGTCGTGATGTACAGCATCAACGTGTTCGTCACATTTTCACTCTCCATGTTTGCCATGCTCAGGTTTTGGATTCAACACCGGCAGACACGACGGGAGTGGAAGGGCCGCCTGGTATTGTTTGCAGCGAGCTTCGCGCTGTGTGTCACAATCCTCTGCATCACAGTCTCCGAGAAGTTCGCGGAGGGTGGTTGGATCACAGTCCTCGTGACTGCGCTTCTCATCGGCCTGTGCTTTCGCATCCGCCGACACTACCGCAGCGTAGCTAGCCAAACCGATCGACTCTACAAAGAGCTCGGGGAGCTGCCGCTCACAGCGATCACGGGAACCGCCGGACCGGTGGATCCACGGAACCCTACGGCGGCGGTCCTCGTGGCGTCTTATGGTGGCGTGGGAATTCACACCGTCCTGAACATCTTCCGGTCCTTTCCAGGGCACTTCAAGAATTTGCTGTTCTTGTCGGTCGGGGTGGTCGATTCCGGCGAGTTCAAAGGTGAGCACGCCGTGGAGGACGTCCGGCGGCGGACCGAGGAGATGCTAGAGCGCTACGTCGCACTCGCCGCCGGACTCCGGATTCCAGCCACTTCTCGGCTGGCAATCGGTACGGAGGCGGTGGCCGAATCCGAGAAACTTTGCCTGGAGGTGGCCCGGGAGTTCCCGCACATCGTCTTCTTCGCAGGCAAGATGATCTTTCAGCGGGAGCAGTGGTACCATCGGTTGCTACACAACGAAACAGCACTGGCGGTGGAACGGCGACTCCGGTGGGTGGGGAAGACGATGGTCACTCTGCCAATTCGGGTTCAAGCGACAGCGGCACAGTAGCTCGATTCCGGTGGCGAAACACTCCTTGAAACACCGCCATCCCAGAATCGACAGTATGACGTCCATAAAACCCTCGGAGGCTCGATAGGAGACGACCCGTTTACGCGAGCGGGTCTCCGCAGAGCGCAAAGCGACACCCACCACGCCAGGGCTGCGGGCATCAGAAATGCAGCAGGAATCGTCCGGTTCGTGTCAGGATTTCGTCAAAGTGCCCGATGTAATGCTCTTCGATTTTGGCGGAACTCTCGATGCCGACGGCGATCCCTGGGCCGTTCGCTTTCACCGTGCCTATGCCGCTGTTGGCGGGCGACTTGGATTCCCCGAGTTCGAAGCCCGGTTTCGGGAGGCCGACCGTCGGCTGGAGCGCGACCCCTCGGTCCGGACAATGGGCTTCCGGGCGATGATCGTCGCGCAAACAGAGCTGCTGCGGTCGCTGCTCCCGGACGGCGGCTCCATCGACCTTGGTTGTGTGGCGCAGCGTTTCCACTGCGATTCGATCGCAGTCGTTGATCGCAACCGGTCCACCCTCGAAAGGTTGAGCGACCGCTACCGGCTGGGAGTGGTATCCAACTTCACGGGCAACCTGGATCCCTGTCTCGCCGAGCTGGATCTGCTTCGCTTCTTCTCGGTCACGGTCGATTCTATGCGGGTGGGATGGGCCAAACCTAATCCCCGAATCTTCGAAACAACGCTGGAGATACTGCGCATCGCGCCGTCCGCGGCTTGGATGGTAGGAGACAACTTCGAGAATGACATTCGCCCGGCGGCAGCACTCGGACTCGGCGCGTGCTGGCTGGCCGACCCTCAGCGTCCGGCGCCGAGCGATTCTGCGGCGTATAAGCGTATCGCCCGGCTTACTCAGTTGCCTGCGGTGCTCACCACATGCACGGATTGATTCTCGCCGGCGGAGAAGGCAGCCGTCTCGCCGCAGACGGCATAGCAGGGCCCAAGGCGTTGGTCCCGGTGGCAGGAGTGCCTCAGCTCCTTCGGCTGGCCCGCCGGCTCGAGGAACTCGGCTGTCAGTCGCTTACCTGTATGGTTCGCGAGGGAGTCGATCTCGAGCCGATTATCCCTGAGCTCGCAGAGCTTCGCATTCCTTACGTCGTCGAGACCTGCCGCACGCCGTCGTCGCTTCATACGCTGGTCGAAGGACTTGCGGTGATTTCCGAAGGGCCGGTGCTCTGCACCATGGTAGATACGGTCATGCGGCCGTCCGATTGGAGCCGGTTTTACCA
>JBKPOS010000176.1:0-9177 GCA_046733215.1 Gemmatimonadota bacterium | reverse complement strand
GCGATCGCGTGATTATCGACGGCGCCGCTTACCAGGCGACGTTCGAAGCTCTACCAGGAACGCCGCTCCGTGTGCTGATCGTGAACGGTCGCCCACGCACCCTCGCGGTCCGCCCGAACGGCCGCGGTTGCTGGGCTATTGCAGCCAACGGAGAGCGGCGTGACGTCGGAGTAGTCGACGAGCGTACTCGCTACATCCGTTCGCTTGCGGCAGCGGAGGCCAAGCCTTCGGGTGCGCACGTCATCAAAGCGCCCATGCCAGGCTTGGTGGTGCGCGTGGAGGTCGATCCGGGACAGGCCGTAGCGACCGGGGCTGGCGTGCTTGTGCTCGAGGCCATGAAGATGGAAAACGAGCTTCGCGCGGCGGCCGGCGGCACGGTCAGGGCCGTGCGGGTCCAGGCGGGGCAGGCCGTAGAGAAGGGACAGGTACTGGTCGAGTTCGATTGATCGGCAGGAGGCACTGGATGCACGGCAGCTCATGGAGACAATTGGTCTTTGTAGGATTGGTTGCCGGACTCGCCGCGTGCTCTCTGAATACTCGGAGCGCCCCGCCGTCGGCCATGGCTGCTGCCGGTGTAGCGCTCCCCCCCGACCGCGTCCAGATCGACGCCTTCGAGGCGAGCCGCCGATTCGCGCTTACCATCGAGCAGACGGCGCAGATCATTCTGGACAGCAGTGACGACCCGATGGCCAGGCGCCGCGCAATGTTGTGGCGCATGAATGGCGTGAATGCGGCGCAGGACGCTGCATTCCGGTTCGACCCATTCGTCTCGATGTTGGACTTGTACGCGCTCTCGGAGCAGCAGCGCCGATTTTTCACTGACGGAGCGGGCAAGGCCGACTTCGGCGACCTTCAACCACTCGTCGTCTCCCGGGTGACCGAGACGCACTCTGCGTTGCGAGAATACCTCACCCGCGCATTGCCGGCGGCGCGGGCGGATAGCATGGCGGCAGAGCTGGATGCCTGGGCCGAACGCCACCCCATCGAGAATGAGCTGTTCGGACGTGCCACCGTCACGTCGGTGGCCGCACGCGTAATACGAACCGATGAAACATCTCTCTTCAGTGCGGTGGGAGACGTCCAGTCACGGCTTCGCAGTCTCGACGGTCGAGTCGCGGTGCTCCAACAATCCATCGCCAAGCAAATCTCGTGGCAGGCCGAGTATCTCGCAGATCAAGCCCTCAGTGCTTCCCGCGTGGACTCGCTGCTCGGTGCTACGACCAAACTGGCGGGCGCAGTCGACCGGATCTCGCTCGTGGCCGAGGGCGGGCCCGACCTGGTGCACGGCGAACGCGCAGCGGTCATGGCCGGCATTTCCACCGAGCGCAGAGCGGTGCTCGCGGGTGTAAAGGAAGAGCGTATCGCGGTGCTCGCCGCGCTCGACCAGCAGCGCGATCTGGTGTTCCAGGAGCTGAGCCGGCAGCGAGCCGCCACAATGAAGGAAAGCGAGGAGTTGGCTACCCGCCTGATGGAACGCTCTTCAGAACGCGTGAACCGACTGGTGGATCGCATGGTCGGGCGAATCGCGCTGCTCATCGTGCTGCCCCTCGCGATCGGTCTTGTCATTCTCGCTATCGCGGTTTTCGCCGTTTTCTGGCCCCGCACCCGGATAGTTGTCCGCTAGCCCCAGCCGCTTTCACGTAATCCAACCGCTTGACCTGCCTCCGGGACAAGGGCTATCTTTTGCGGCTGTCTAGCTTTGCCACCCGTTTTCGACCCAGGGGATTTGCTCGACTGATGAAGACGTTTACGGCTACGCCTGCGGAGCTGAGCCACGACTGGCATCTCGTCGACGCGGCCGACGTGCCGCTCGGCCGACTCGCCAGCGCCGTCGCGCAGCTCATTCGCGGGAAGCACAAGCCCACCTTTACGCCCCACATGGATGGGGGCGATTTCGTCGTCGTCGTCAACGCGGCGCGGGTCCGGCTGACCGGTCGAAAGATGAGCCAGAAGCAATACTTTCGGCACACCGGATATATGGGCCACGAGCGGTTCACACCGGCGCGCACGCTGCTCGAGAAGCATCCCGAGCGGGTGATCGAGAAGGCGGTGTTTGGCATGCTCCCCAAGAACTCGCTCGCCAAGCAGAAGCTGCGGGGCAAGCTCAAGGTGTATCCGGGTGCCGAACACCCGCACGCTGCGCAGCAACCCAAGCCGTTCACCCTCGTCTCCAACAAGGTCACCGCATGACGGCCATTGCCCCCGAGTTCCGATGGCAGGCCGTGGGCCGCCGCAAGACCAGCGTCGCACGGGTCTACCTCACCCCCGGCACCGGGAAGTGGGACATCAATGGCCGGACGCTCGGCGACTATTTCCCGCGGCCCTCATTGGTTCAGCATATCCAGCAGCCGTTTACGGCCACCGACACGCTCGGCGCGTTCGACGTTCGCGCCCATGTGAATGGAGGCGGACAGGCAGGGCAGGCCGGCGCTCTGCGTCTCGGTGTCGCGCGTGCGCTCGTCTCGGCCGATACACAGCACCGGATCAAGCTCCGCGCCGCCGGGCTGCTGACTCGGGACCCCCGCGCGGTGGAGCGCAAGAAGCCGGGTCGTCCCGGCGCAAGGAAGCGCTTCCAGTTCTCGAAGCGCTAAAGCAGGACATCTCTCACGCCGCCGGATCCCGGCTCGGGGTGCCCTCCGGGTCGAGCCGGGAGTTGAAGGCGGCGGACGCACAACCCTAACAGAGGAAGGATCCGCTCGTTCGCATGGCACAGCCGCAATTGCAGGACCTGCTCGAAGCCGGCGTCCATTTTGGTCACCAGACCCGCCGGTGGAATCCGAAGATGCGTCGGTTCATCTTCGCCGAACGCTCCGGCATCTACATCATCGACCTTCAGAAGACGCTGCGGCAGATCCACGCTGCCCAGGAGCTCTTGCGTGGAGTGGTGCTCAAGGGCGAGGGCGTGCTCTTCGTCTGCACCAAGAAACAGCTCAAGGCCATTGTGCAGGCCGAGTCTCAGGCTTGCGGTGCGTTTTACGTCACCGAGCGCTGGCTCGGCGGCACCCTCACCAATTTCCAGACACTCAAGCGACAGATTCGCCGACTCCGCGAGCTGGAACAGGGAGCCATGGACGGCGAATTCGAGAATTACACTAAGAAAGAGAAGCTTCTCTTCGAGCGCGAGCGGGTGAAGCTGAGCCGGAACCTCGAGGGCATCAAGCAGATGGGACGGCTGCCCGGGGCGCTCTTCGTGGTGGACGCCAAGAAGGAAAAGATTGCCATCGCCGAGGCCAACAAGCTCGGAATTCCGGTCGTCGCGATCGTGGACACCAACGCCGATCCCGACCTCATCACGGTCCCGGTGCCGGGGAACGACGACGCCATCCGCTCGGTTTCGCTGATTACCGCGGCCCTGGGAGACGTCATCAAGGAAGCCCGCGCGCAGATGCCGCTGCGCGAGGTGTCCGAAGACCTCGAGGCGGAGACCTACAGCACCGACGCCGGAACCGAGGGTGACGCGGATGCCGATCGTCGGCGACGGCGGCCGCGCCGCAAGCGCCGGCCCAAGCCCGAGGCCATCGCTGCGCGGCTCAAGACCGACGCGGACGAGGTCGCCGAGAGCGCACCCAGCGGAGCAGGTGACGCGGGCGCGTAACAAAGCGGTCGGAGCCGGGCACGTTCCGCCGCTCTCGGCCCCCGCGGGCTGCGAGCGGCGGTTTTACAAATTCACCGTTGATCGAATCGGACCATGACGAGTGTGACGATTTCACCGAAGCAAGTAAGCGAGCTCCGCGCCCGGACCGGCGCGGGTATGATGGACTGCAAGCGGGCCCTCGAGGAGTCCGCCGGCGACATGGATCGTGCCTCCGAAATCCTGCGCAAGAGGGGCATTGCGAAGGCCGAGAAGCGCGCCGGCCGAACCGCGGCCCAGGGCGTGGTCGTGAGCTACATCCACCACAACGGGCAGGTTGGCGTGCTGCTCGAGCTCAACTGCGAAACCGATTTCGTGGCCCGGACCGAGGATTTTCAGCAGCTCGCCCGGGACATTGCGCTCCACGTCGCTTCAGCCGACCCGATCGGTGTCGTCCCCGAGGATATTCCGGCCGATCTGCTCGAACGGGAGCGTCGCATTGCCGAAGAACAGGCCGCAGGGGAAGGCAAGCCGGAGAACGTCCGCGCCAAGATCGTCGAGGGGAAGGTCAAGAAGTTCGTCGCCGAGCGGACGCTCACCGAGCAGCCGTACGTGCGCGACGACAGCAAGACCGTTGGTCAGCTCATCAAGGAGGTCTCGGGCAAAGTCGGCGAAGCAGTGAGCGTGCGCCGTTTCGCCCGGTTCAAGGTCGGAGAGGCCTGATGGGCCTCGCCTACTCCCGCGCCTTGCTCAAGCTGTCGGGCGAGGCGCTGGCCGGCGAAAAAGGCGTCGGCCTCGATTTTCGCGTCATCGAGGCCTTCGCCGAAGAGATCAAGGCAGTTCACGCGCTCGGCGCCAAGCTCTGCCTGGTCGTGGGAGGCGGCAACATCGTCCGGGGCGCGACCGCCAGCCGCGAAGGGCTCGACCGGGTATCGGCTGATTACATGGGCATGCTGGCCACGGTGATCAATGCCCTCGCCTTGCAGGATGTGCTGGAGAAAATCGGCGTGGACACGCGAGTGATGACCGCGATCCGCATGGAATCAGTTGCCGAGCCGTATATCCGGCGACGTGCGATCCGGCATCTCGAGAAAGGCCGGCTGGTCATCTTTGCGGCCGGCACCGGAAACCCCTTCTTTTCTACCGACACTGCGGGGGTGCTCCGGGCGCTCGAGGTGGAGGCGCAGGTAATTCTCAAAGCCACCAATGTCGACGGGATCTATACCGCCGATCCCAAGCGCGATCCGACCGCTTCCTTCATTCCGGAGCTGACCTATCAGGAAGCAATCGTCAAGAATTACGCAGTGATGGACGCGAATGCCTTTGGTCTCTGCAAGTCCAACCAGCTGCCCATCGTCGTCTTCAACATCAACCAGCCGGGCTCGATCACCCGGGTCCTCCGGGGTGAGCGGGTCGGCACCCTCGTCCGATGAGCACTATTCCCGAGCTGACAAAGCACGCCCGCGAGGCGATGCACAGGGCAGTGGAGAGCACCAAGCGCGAGCTGGCCGGCATCCGCAGCGGTAAGGCCAGCACGGCACTCCTCGATCTCGTGCGGGTCGAAGCGTATGGCAGTCCGGTTCCGCTCAACCAGGTCGGCCTGGTCTCCGCGCCGGAACCGAGACTCCTGACCGTGCAGCCGTTCGACAAGTCGCTCGCGCCCGCCATCGAGAAGGCAATTCGCGACTCCGACCTCGGGCTCAACCCGTCGACACAGGGAAACCTGGTCCGGGTGCCGCTCCCCCCACTGTCGCAGGAGCGCCGCAAGGAACTGGTGAAGGTGGTGCACAAGCTGGCCGAGGAGGGGCGCATCGCGGTACGTCACGCTCGCACCGAGACGATCGCGAAGCTCAAGAAGCTGGAGCACACCTCGGAAGACGATGAGAAGCGGGCGGAAAAGGATGTGCAGAAGGTTCACGACGAGCACGTGAAGCAGATCGATCAGCTGGTGAACGCCAAAGAAGCGGAGATCATGGAAGTCTGAGTGATGGACCGCAATCTGGCGCAGCGCATCGGGTTCGCCGCCGCCGCCATCCCGTTCGCGTTAGGTATCGCCTGGTATGGCGGCTGGGCGCTCGTCGCGTTTCTCGTGCTCGTCACCGTGCTCGGCACCCGCGAGCTTTATCGGCTATTTGAGCGCGGCGGGGGCACGGCGCTCGAGATTCCCGGACTGATCGGGGCAGCACTGCTACCACCTGCCGTCTATCTCGCGCTGGGCGACTCCAATGCCGGCGTCGCCCGAATGTGGCCCTATCTCGCCGCGCTCTGGCTCATTGCGGTGCTGACGGTGGGATTGTGGCGTCGCACACCAGGCGACCAGCCCATCGAAGCAATCGCCACGACGGTGTTCGGCGTCGCCTACGCGGCTGCACTCCCCAGTTTCCTGATCGATCTCCGGCATGGCTCTCACGGCACCCGCTCGTGGGCCGGCGCGTGGCTCGTATTCTTTCCATTGGTGGTTACCTGGGTTTGTGATACCGCCGCAATGTTCGCCGGCCGAGCTATCGGCGGACCCAAGTTGGCTCCCACGGTGAGCCCGGGTAAGACGCAGGTCGGAGGGATTGCGGGAGTGATCGGCGGGCTGCTGATGGCTCCTTTGTTCCATGCTGTGATCTTTCCCCGGGTCGGCGTCGAAGCGTCGCTCACTGCGCTGATTATCATCGCGGGCACGCTCTCCATCATCGGCCAGGTGGGTGATCTGGCCGAGTCTCTATTCAAGCGGCAGGCAGGCGTGAAGGACTCGAGTCATCTGATCCCGGGGCATGGGGGCGTGCTGGATCGACTGGATTCGCTTTACTTCGTGATTCCGACCGCCGCAGCTTTGTATCGGGCATTGGGAATTCAATGATGCGAGGCGTTGCCGTACTGGGCTCTACCGGCTCGATCGGAAAGAGCACGCTGGCCGTTCTTACGCGCCAGCGCGAGCATTTTCGATTGGTGGCGCTCACCGGTGGGTGCAACCGGGTTGATCTCGAGGCTCAGGCCGCCGAATGGAAGCCCGATTTTATCGGCTTGGCCGACTCACAGCGTGGCGTGCCCTATCCGACTGGTCCCGAAGTCTTGATCGAGGCCGCGCTGCATCCCGACGTCGACATCGTAGTGAACGCAGTGGTCGGGGTTGCGGGGCTCGACGCCACCCTGGCTGCGTTGAAAGCCGGCAGGCGGGTGGCGCTCGCGAGCAAGGAAACGCTGGTCATGGCCGGCGACCTCGTCTCGGCCGCCGCCCGAGCCGGCGGCGGTGAGATCGTTCCAATCGACTCGGAGCACAGCGCCGTGCTCCAATGTGTCGCGGGGCACCCGACTGCCGTCCGTCGCTTGATCATCACGGGGTCGGGCGGGCCGTTCCGTGACTGGCCGGCTGACCGGGTGGCCTCGGCGAGCGTGTCCGAGGCGCTCAAGCATCCCACCTGGCGGATGGGCAGGAAGATCACGATCGACAGCGCCACGCTGGCGAATAAGGCGCTCGAGATCATCGAGGCCCATCACCTGTTCAGCCTGCCTTACGATGCGCTGGAGGCGGTGATCCATCCGCAGAGCATCGTCCATGCTTTCGTCGAGTTCTGCGATGGGAGCGTCATCGCCCAGCTCGGCTTTCCGTCCATGGAGCTGCCGATCCTGTACGCTTTGACATACCCGGGACGACTCCCGGATCAGGGGGTACGCACCTTCGATCCTGTCGCAGCGGGTCCACTCACTTTCGAGCCGGTACGCATTGAGGTATTCCGGGCCTTCCGGGCCGGCGTGGCGGCAGGGCGTGCCGGCGGCACGGCCCCTGCGGTCTTTAATGCGGCCAACGAAACCGCGGTCGCAGCGTTTCTCGATGGGTGTATCACCTTTGGCCGGATTCACGAGACAATTGAGCGAACGCTCGATGCGCACCGGCAAGAGCCGGCGGCGGACGTCGAGACCGTCCGGGCGGCCGATCGCTGGGCCCGCCGCCGGGCTCATGAACTGTTGAGGTGACCGTGTTGATCACACTGCTCGCACTGGCCGTGGTTCTAGGAGTGCTCATCTTCGTGCACGAAGCCGGGCACTTTCTTGCGGCAAAATGGGCCGGGATCTACGTACACCGCTTTTCCCTGGGTCTCGGGTCACCCATCAGACGTCTGACCTTCCGCCGGGGAGAGACCGAGTATTCGGTGTCCTGGCTGCCGTTGGGCGGGTACGTGAAGATGGCGAGCCGCGAGGAAGACGCGGCCAGCGCTATGCTCGAGGGTGGCGCGGCGGCGCCGGTGCCGGCAGATCGCGTCTTCGAGGCAAAGCCGGTATGGAAGCGAATGATCGTGATCGTGGCCGGGGTCACGATGAACCTGGTCTTTGCTTGGGCCGTCTACACGTACGTTGCTGCCCGGCACGGTCGATCGATTGATCCAACCACCACGGTCGGCCTGGTGCTCAGCGATAGCCTGACGGGCCCCATGGCCCCTCTCGCCAAGCTCAAGCCCGGAGACCGGATTGTACGTGTCGATGGCCAGATTGTCTCATCGTGGGACGATGTGGTCCATCACATCTTGTCCGGGCAGAACAATGCAGGGGTCACGATCGATCTCGCGGATGGCCGCCAGGTCAAGCTGGATCTCCATCCAGCCGCCATCGAGGATCGGGCTCGTGCGGTCAGCGCGATTCTTCCGTACCGAAGTGCCGTGGTGGACCTGGCGGTCGGCGGTCGGCCGGCGGCCAAGGCCGGAATCGCGCCCGGCGATTCGATCGTCGCCGTGAACGGGCAATCGGTGACCCAACGCTATGATGTCCTGGCGATCATGGACACCAGTCCCGGCAAGCTGGTCACGATGGCGGTGATGCGTGACGGTCGCCGGCTCGATCTGTCGATGAAAGCGCTGGCCGAGCAGGGGATTGCTCTCGACGGCAAGCCCCGCGAAGTGGGAAGGATCGGCATTCGGTTCCGGGATCCCGAAGTGACCGAGCCTTACACACTGCTCGGCGCGATGCGCGCGGGCACCGAGGCCACGCTCAATTCGGCGACGTTCATCGTCCGCACCGTGCAGGGACTGCTCACGCGCCGAGTCTCGGCCTCGAACGTGGGCGGTCCCATCCTGATCGCGCAGCAAGCGGGCGAGTTCGCGCGCCTGGGACTGGACCCCTTTCTGGAATTCATGGCGCTGATCTCGGTCAACCTGGCCGTACTCAACCTTCTGCCAGTCCCGGTGCTCGATGGGGGTCAGTTGGTGATGCTGTTCGCCGAAGCGGTCATTCGCCGACCGGTTCCGGTCGCGCTGCGCGAGCGCCTGACAATGGTGGGGCTGGTGGTGGTCGTGCTGCTGATGGTTCTCGCGTTCTCGAACGATATCCGTCGTCTGTTAGGCGGGTGAAAGGGAAAGGGGAAACTGAAGTCAGCGGGGGCGGTGAGCCTTGGGCGCTGCAGTTCGCTCGGGTTGGAAAATGGGCTCATGGATACCATGAGCCCATTTTCTTCGATCCCGCTCACTGACGCGCCCTTCAGCTCACCGCCCCCGCAGACTTCAGTTTCCCCTTTCCCTTTTCACCCTCTGTAGGTTATTTTGCCGAGCTAACATAGAACAGATACGCCGAAACGTCCGAGGACCTCCGCAGCATGCCTTTCGACAAGCAGACCGTGGTCACCAAGC
>JBKPOS010000175.1:0-12141 GCA_046733215.1 Gemmatimonadota bacterium | reverse complement strand
GCGCCACCGAAAACTCGGCGACTGTGGTGAAGTCTTTCCCTTCGAGGGGCACCGGAGTGCGCAGGCGAAGCCCATTGGCGCCTCCGATCGCGACGATCCCATCGTCCCCGCTGCGCACCCACGGGATGAGTGAGCCGAAGTCGAACCGGATCACCAGCTCGAATCGCATGGGCACGGTGCCGCGTTTGCCTTCGACGAAACGAACTACGTGGGGCGTTTCGGTTCGCACCGGCATGCAGTCGATTACGGCGACCACGCCCGCGTCGGTCTCGAATTCGGTCTCGAGCACGAGTGTGCCCGGTCGGTAGCGGCGTCTGACCTGCCTGATGGGACCGGCGGGGGTGATCAACCAGCGGCCGTGCTCCGGTGTGCCAAGTAGGGCCGCAAAGCAGGCGGGCGAGTCGAAGCGGGGAACGCACAGCCAGTCGATCGACCCGTCGCGGCCTACCAGGGCCGCGGTCTCGCAGTCCCCGATAAGGGCGTAATCCTCGATGCGGAGCGCCACGTCCTCGCGGGGCGGCTGCCGGCTACTTCCGCCGAGCGCGCGTTCTTGCGGCCTTCTTCGCCGCGGCCGACCGACCGGCCTTGCCTTTGGTGCGCGCGGCCTTCTTTGCCGCCGCGGACCTGCTGCTCGCGCTCCGGCGGCGTGCGGCCGAGCTGGCCTGTCGAGCGAGAGCGCGGCGCGACGCGGCACGACGAGGTTCTCGCTTGAGCGCCCGTTCGGTGGCGCGCGATCGCCTGGCAGACGGCTTCTTTTTCCGGCTGCTCTGACCTTTCCGGTACGCGCTTTCCGCACTCTTACGAGTCTTCGTCGACGCAGTCCCTTTCTTCGGCGGACGCAGCTTCACACCGGCGCGCCGCGCCTTCGACAGGCCGATCGCGATCGCCTGCTTGGTGGAGCGGGCGCCGTGCTTACCCTCGCGGATATGGTGCATCTCTTCTCTCACGAACTCGCCGGCCTGGGTCGAAGGGGACTTCCCTTCGCGGGCATCTTCGTGAGCGCGTTCGATGGTTTCCTTCTCGGGCATCGGTACCTCCCGTTGAGTGCCCTGTATCGTGCCCAACGGATGGATGAGGGGCCGTGGCATGGATCACGAATCTAATCGGTGACGACCAGGTCTTTGATCAGAAGAGAAATCTCTGCGCCGGCGAAGCGAATCGCCGAGCGATCCCGCCTGCTGGGAATCACCGACAAGACTACCGGGCCGAACTCAGCTTGAAAGAGCGTCTGCGGCGCGCCTAGTCCGATCCACGCTGTAGCAAGCCACACCTGCCGCGACGCAGCGTCGCCAACGCCATATGTGGCGCCGCTAACTCGATTCAGACATTCCGCTGCACGGAGGACGCATGTCGGTGCACGACAGGCGGTTGTCTCTGAGCCGCCGCCACTTCATTCTGACCACCACCCTGGCTGCCGGCGGCCTCGTGCTCGGCTGCTCCGATCAGGCCGGCCGTGTTCTTGGACCCAGTATCGATCCACTCAGCAAATCGCTGCCCGCGCCCGACCAATCGGGCGTAGATCACATCGTCGTTGTGATGATGGAGAATCGGTCGTTCGATCATATGGCCGGCTGGCTTTCCGGAGCCGATGGGCGTCAGTCGGGCCTCTCGTACACAGATGCCGACGGAACTCGGCACAAGACGCACGCGCTTGCGCCCGATTTCCAGGGCTGCGGCCATCCCGATCCGGATCATTCCTTCGAAGGAGGTCGTGTCGAGTACAACAACGGGGCGTGCGACGGATGGCTGCGGGCAGGATCCAACGATGAGTATGCCATAGGCTATTACAGGCGCCAGGACCTTGCCTTCCTCGGACATGCGCTGTCCGATTGGGTTTCGTTCGACCGTTACTTCGCGGCGATGATGGGCCCTACGCTACCCAATCGGATCTATCAGCACGCAGCACAGACCGACCGCCTGGAGAGCATTCCCCTCCCGCTGTCGACGCTCCCGACAATCTGGGATCGACTGGCGACGGCGAACGTCCCGGGCCGGTACTACTTCTCCGATGTCCCGACGCTCGCATTATGGGGAGACAAATACATCGGTATCAGCCGGCCGATTGCGCAATTCTTCACCGAGGCAGCAGCTGGCCAGCTTCCGGCGGTGGCGTTCGTAGATCCGCGGTTCCTGGGCGAGGAGGCCGGGGTCTCAAACGACGATCATCCTCATGCCGACATCAGGGCCGGAGAACGATTCCTGAACCAGATCTACGGCGCAGTTACGGGCGGTCCGTCCTGGAAGAACACCGTGCTCATCGTCACCTACGACGAATGGGGCGGCTTCTTCGATCACGTGCCGCCGCCTGCAGGATCGGTAACGAGTGCGGAGCGGGCGCTGGGCTACACGGACGGCCTTCGGGGATTTCGGATTCCGGTGATGCTGGCGTCTCCCATGGCGCGACGCGGCGAGATCGCCCACACAGTGTTCGACCACACGTCGATATTGAAGCTGATCGAGTGGCGCTGGTCGCTCGATCCGTTGACCGATCGCGATGCGCAGGCGAACAACCTGGCGACGGTGCTGAACTTCAAGTCGCAGGATCTGTCCGCCCAGCAATACAGCGTGCCCGATATCAGTTCGTCGCCTTGCTCGATCGCTGCGCCGCAGGTCGAGGAGGATCTCTGGGGGGCATTGCTGCAAGTGGCTCGGGCAAACGGGTGGCAAGTATAGCGAGGAGCTTGGTCGTGCCGGACGCAAGTCGATCCGCCGCCAGCTACCTGGCGGCGGACTTCATTTGAGATAGGCGTAAGCTGCGAGCGTCAGGAACTCGGGAAATTCTTGCGCCGAGATAAGCTCATCCAGCAGGCCGGCCGCGTCGCGCAAGCGACCAGGAACACCGTCGGCCTCAAGGCGAGCCAGGATGTCGCCCAAGCGCGCACGGCAGCGCTCGACCGTCACCGGCTCGCCCGTCTCGGTGCGCACGCTGTGCCGGATCCATTGCCAGAGTTGCGCGCGCGCGATCTCGGCGGTCGCAGTGTCTTCCATCAGGTTGTTGATGGCGACGGCGCCTGACCCCTCGAGCCAGCGGGCGAGATACTGTAGCCCGACCGAGATGTCGTTGTCGAGCCCTGCCTGTGTGATACTTCCACCCGGTACGCGCGCGTCGAGCAGCTCGGCCTGACCCACCCGGACGTCGGTTCGCTGGCGCTCCTTCTGGTGCGGCTGGCCGCCGAGCCGCGCCTCGAAGACCTCGGCCACCACCGGCACCAGGTCCGGATGTGCTACCCAGGCTCCATCGTAGCCATCCGCCGCTTCGCGTCCCTTGTCCTCGCGCACCCGCGCCAGGGCCGAGGCGTTCACCTCAGGATCCTTCCGACTTGGTATGAACGCCGCCATGCCGCCGATCGCGTGAGCGCCCCGCCGGTGACAAGTAGAGACCAGCAGCTCGGTATAGGCGCGCATGAACGGAACCGTCATGGTGAGCTGGGACCGGTCCGGCAGCACGAACTCGGGGCGTTCCCGGAAGTTCTTGATGACGCTGAACAGGTAGTCCCAACGGCCGGCGTTGAGGCCGGCCGCATGGTCGCGCAGCTCGTAGAGGATCTCGTCCATTTCGAACGCGGCGAGAATCGTCTCCACCAGCACCGTGGCGCGAATGGAGCCGCTGGGAATCCCCAGCGTGTCCTGCGCGAACTCGAAGATCTCGTTCCAGAGCCGGGCCTCGAGGTGGCTCTCGAGCTTGGGCAGATAGACGTAAGGTCCGCTTCCTCGCGCGAGCAGCTCCGCTGCATTGTGGAAGAAGTACATGCCGAAGTCGAAGAGACTGGCGGCCATGATCCGGCCATCCAAGAGGACGTGCTTCTCGTGCAGGTGCCAGCCCCGCGGGCGAACCACCAGCGTGGCCAACCGTTCACCCAGACGATAGGCCTTGCCCTCGGGACTGGTGTAGGTGAGAACGCGGCGCACCGCGTCCATGCAGTTCACCTGGCCGGCAATCACGTTGGTCCAGGGCGGCGACAGGGCATCCTCGAAATCCGCCATGAACACCTGCGCGCCGGAGTTGAGCGCGTTGATCATCATCTTTTGCTCGACTGGTCCAGTGATCTCTACCCGCCGGTCGGTGAGGTCGGCGGGGGATGGCGCCACCGTCCAATCCCCCACGCGCACTGCGCGGGTATCGGGGAGGAAATCGGGCAGTGCGCCGGCGCGGACCCGCCGTTGCACATCGCGCCGCCGAGCGAGGATCCGATCTCGCTCCGACCCGAATCTGCGACCAATCGCGGCCACGAAGCGAAGGGCGTCAGCTGTGAGCACCCGCTCGGCGCCGGGCACGGCGTCGGCCAGAATCTCGATTCCCTTGGGTGTGGCTGGGCGGCTTGGTGCCATCCGACGTCTCCAGGTTTCAGATTGCTGCACCGCAGTATATTCGCGCCGCGTCGCATCATGAATCAGGGTGGAAGCCCCGGCTGGCGTTCTGTTACGAACGCGCAGTAGCTTGGGTTCCATACTTCAGCCCGCAAGGGGTCACGTGAGGCATCCGTCCTGGATTCTCGGAGCGGGGGGACTGCTCCTGGCGCTTGGCTGTGGCGACGCCGGGATGGCCCCGCCTCCGGGTGGCGACGGCCAGCGTCTTGCCGCTGAGTTCGAGCGACTGGCTGACTCGGTTGCCGGCGGCGGTTACTCACCGACGGCGGAAGCGCTCCGCCACGCGGCGCAGATTGTACTGCTGGCCGGAACCGCGACGTCTGTGTCGCTCACGATCGACGGTTCCACTCGGCAATTCCTCGCTGTGGCCGAGCAGATCGACTTCCCCAATCTCGTATGCAGCTCGCCGCCCGACACCGGCAGCGCGGTGCCGGGCGACAGCGTCGTGCCCGTCCCGATGCCGATGCCATCGGTGGCCCGGGGACCGGAGACGGGCGACTGCACCGTGGCCGACACCACCTCGATGCGCACGCTCATCGCTTGGGAGCCTGAAAGCATGGCCGAGGTGGTTCGCATCGTGTCCTCCGCGGGGAGTGGCACAGTCGAGCCGGGCGTGCCCGATGTGATGGTGAGCCTGCCCGCGAACGGTGCGACCGGCGGTTCTTCTCCGCCCGGCTCGCCGACCGACTCGGCAGGTGGCGGCATTGGCGGCGGCTTTCCCGGATTCATGGGCGAGTATCTCGTACGTGACGCCGGCAGCTGGTGGGCGGCCGAGGGCGAGCAGCACAATGCGCTCGCAGCGCGCACCGGGGCGTGCACCGCCGAGCGGGCTACCTTCGACTGGGCCGAATTCAGCTGCAGCGCAGCGCGATTCCAGTTCGACTTCAGCATGCGGGTCGAGCCGCTGCGCTACGAGCCGCTGACGCAATCGACCGCACGCCACGACCCGGCTGCTGGTAGCGTCGAAGGGAGCCACGTTCTCCAGATGTCGCCCAGCAACGTCAATGGTGTGCGACTGACCGTGATCGCATGGACGCCGCCATCGTTTCCTCCGGCTCCGCCGCCCGGGCCGCTCCCGCCTGACACGGCCATCTCTCATCCGTAGACCGGCTTACTTTCGCCGCACGGCGATTGTGCCGTAGAACGGGATCAGCAGATCCTCGCTTACCTCCACTCGCTGGCCGGCCGGCTCTGACTCGAGAGCTGGGCCGGCCAGCGGGTCGTAGCAATTCTGAATCGGAGCGGGAGTCAGGCGGCTCCTGAATTGCGGCGCCAGGAAGGCGCCGAGCCTGGCGATGAGATCGAGGTGAGCGATCCCGGCCTCTTCGCCGGCCGCTTCGCTCAACGAGTCCCACGGGATCTCGCATACCCTCTGGCTGGGTACGGCGGGCTGCGCGGTCGCCAGGCTGCTGCGGACCACGGCGCAGCTCGAGCTCCGGTCTGCGGTCACTTCGATCTGAACCCCCGGTCGGGTAATCCAGTGATAACTCACCTCGAGATCCGCACCGGTGCTTCCCGGCGGGGCGCAAACGCGCCACGCGACGGGCGAGGTCGTGTTAGGCTCGAGCATCGCCCAGATCTCGAGGCTGTCGAGCGACTGGTACGGGGGCGGACCGCGATCCTGCAGTCGGGCCAGGCTGGTGAAGAGGAAGTTGGGAAAAGGTCCCGCTCCAGGATCAGTGAATCGCGAAGGGTCATCGAAGGCGAGCGCTTTGGCCGAATCGGGGTGATAGCGCTGCGTTTCTCGATAGGGATTGTAGAACGCATCCACGACCGTCGCGCCACCATTGAGCCGAGCCACAGCCATGAAGGAGATTGGATGCAGCTCGGTCTGATAGTTCTGGTGTCCGCAGTCGACCACCCAGTTGCCCATGACGAGGGTGCGCGAGCCCTGGTCCGGCACGAAGCTGGTTTGGATGCCACTCTGCGCGCGCTTCGCCATGGCTTCCCATAATTCACCGGTTGGTGGGCCGGCTGGCTGAACCACGTGAGGCAGCTGTCCTTCCGACAGCTCGGCATGGAGCGCTCCGCCCACGACTCCACGCTGCTGCGCGGCCTTCTCGTAAGGCTGATCGAGCACGACGTCCATGGTGAAATCAGACCCGAATGTATGGTCGGGCGGAAAGTCCTGGTTGACCAGCGAGACGTTCGTCGCAGCACCGGAGACCATGACCTCGCTGGGCGAGTGATTGATGTCCGCGAGCCGGAAGGGGACCTGCGGATGGAGCAGGCTGCCCTGGACGAACTCCGACAGGAAGCCGCGGTCGGACGACCCACAGACCGTTTTGGGATCTGCGGACGGCAAGTTGCCGTTGGCACGGACAGCCGCGTCATCGTCGAATGCAAGGACGGGTTGATCGGGAGCGGGACCGGTGATATCGGAACCGGAGTGATCGCCGCCGCACGCCGAGAGCGCGACGAGCACGCCGACCGCGGCAAGTATACTGCGGCCGCCTACCCCCGCCGGCGAGCCTCGGCCTTGTCGCGCATCACGAGATGAAGGAATGTCTGTACGCATGAGCTGTCCCGCCTGGTCTATCCCAACATGGGAGCCCTGTGGGACGAGACTCAGTGATCGCGCTTCCACTCGGGGTCCGGATTCTTGACAGACCCGGTTTAGTGCAGCAGGCTATCGAGACTTGCCAACTCGACAATCCGGAGACTTTATGCGGCTCGGTCTGGTTCCGATCGCTGGGGCTTTCTCCGTGCTTGCCTGTGGCGGCGACAGTACCAGCCCCGAAGGCGCCCACCTCGTATTCAAAGTGCAGCCCAGCACAGTCTCGGCCGGTCAGGTGATCGCACCGCCGGTACAGGTGGAAGTGGAGAACACCGCAGGCGATGTAATCGCGAGCGGCACGCCGACGATCACGCTTAGCGTGGAGCCGAATGTGTTTGGAGCGAAGCTGAGCGGGCAGACCAGCCGCACCGCCACCGCCGGCGTTGCGGTTTTCTCCGATCTGAGCATTACCATGTCCGGTGTCGGGTACACACTGATTGCTGTCACTCCCGATGCGAGTGGCGCGACCAGCTCCGGATTCAACGTGCGGCCCCTCGCGCCCAAGGCTATTAGTGGCGCGGGAGGGGACGGTCAGCAGGCAGGCGTCGGTAGTCCTGTGCCGCAACCTCCCTCGGTCAGGGCTGTCGACGTGTACGGGAATCCCGTTCCGGGTGTAGGCGTAACGTTCGCTGTCGGTTCCGGCGGCGGGACATTGGAGGGCCCGCAGCAGACTACCGGATCCGACGGTACTGCCACGGTGGAGAGCTGGACTTTGGGGGCTTCACCAGGACCCAACACCTTACAGGCGACCTCCCGAGATCTGGCGGGCTCACCAATCCTGTTCACTGCGAAAGCAACACCGCTTGCGACCGCCGTCACCGTCGAAGTTCACGACGATTTCTTCCGGAGTGTGCGCAATGGGAGCGGTGGGGCCTCGGGACTTTTCGGCAATTACGCGGTAGACACCATTACGGCAGGTGGGACCGTCACTTGGGTGTGGATGGGTCAGAATCACAACGTTACTCCGTCGTTCTCCGGCTCGAGCCTGAGCGGAAATCAGGACGCCCCGTACACGCTGGGACCCATAGCCTTCAATACTCCCGGCCGTTACGAGTATCGGTGCACCAACCACAGCCATTTCTTCGCCGACATAGTGGTGGGCATGGCTGGCCGGATCGTTATCCGGTAGCGCGACTCCCTCCTCGAAGCCGCCGTGAGCGAAACGGCGATCCGCCGACATGGTGGCTATCTGCGTGCTATCATGCCTGATGGCGGCGTCCCACCTGAAAAAGCGGCGCGCCCCTTCGGCATAGGTGTTCTGCAATGGAAAGGCCGGTCACGATGAAACTTCCCAGGATCGCGTCTCTCTCCGAATGGAAAGCAGCTCATCACCGGCTGCTCGAGAAGGAAAAGGCGCACACCCGCGCCGGCGACGCGCTGGCTGCGGAGCGGCGCAGGCTGCCAATGGTGCGCGTACAGAAGGGCTACTTCTTCGAAGGTCCCAATGGCGAGGTCAGCCTGCTCGATCTGTTCGAAGGCCGCCGCCAGCTCATCGTCTACCACTTCATGTTCGCTCCGGGCGTCGACGGCTGGCCCGAGGCCGGCTGCCCAGGGTGCTCGATGGTCGGCGATCAGGTGGCCAACCTCGCTCACCTCCACGCGCGTGATACGTCGCTCGTATTCATCTCCCGCGGCCCGTACGCCAACCTGGAGCGCTATCGCGAGCGGATGGGGTGGGACATCCCCTGGTACTCGTCCGGCGGCACCGATTTCAACGACGACATGGGCGCCACCACCGAGCACGGCGAGACCCACTTGTTGAGTGTCTTCGTCCGCGACGACTCCACGATCTACCGGACGTACTTCACCGGCGGCCGCGGCGTCGAAGCGCTGGGGCCGGTTTGGAGCTTCCTCGATCTCACTCCGCTCGGGCGGCAGGAGACCTGGGAGGACTCACCCGAGGGCTACCCGCAGACTGCCCCCTATCAGTGGTGGCGCAGGCACGACGAATACGAGGAGGCGATGCGGGAGTCGCGGAGATGAGCAGGCTCCGCTTCAACATCACCATGTCGCTCGACGGGTACGTCGCCGGGCCCAACCCGAGCGTGAAGGAACCGTTGGGCGCCGGGGGCGAACAGCTTCACGACTGGGCAATCAAGACGAAGGCGTTTCGGGAGATTCACAGCGACGGGAGTGCCGCGGGTGAGACTGGGGTCAACGACGACATCATCCGGGAGACATTCGACAACATCGGCGCGAGCATCATGGGCCGGAACATGTTCGGCGGTGGGCCTGGCCCATGGGCGGCCGAGCCGTGGACCGGCTGGTGGGGAAAAAACCCTCCCTTCCACACGCCGGTCTTCGTGCTCACCCATTACACTCGCGCGCCACTCGAGATGGAGGGTGGGACGCGGTTCATCTTCGTGACCGACGGGATCGAGACCGCGCTCGCCCAGGCGAAAAAAGCCGCCGGCAAGAAGGACGTGTCTCTCGGCGGGGGAGCCAACGTCGCGCAGCAATACCTGGCTGCAGGACTGATCGACGAGATGGAGCTGCACGTCGTGCCCCAGCTCCTCGGCGGTGGCGAGCGGTTGTTCAAGAACCTCGACGGCGCGAAGGTAAAGCTCGAGCCCATTCGCACCGTCGAGGGGCCGGGGGTGATCCACCTCAAGTATCGCGTGCTCAAGTAGATCATCGCGTCATGGGACGTGGGTCAGAATTTGGCCGATGCAATCCACGGCGCCGACGCGATGGTGCCAAGGTTCAGCTCAGGCAGCTTCGCACGCAGGTCGTCCATGTTCTTGATCTGGTTCTCCAGGAGATACGACTGCGTGACCAGGACACCGGGGAACATCACTTCTCTCTTGTCAAGCTGACCGGATAGCTGGAGGGCCAGCGTGCGGGTGACGGCGGCGCCAACGGCGCTCGGGTCGGTGGTGGCGGTCGCCTTCCAGGGACTGTCCTTCTTGGTCATCACGTCGATGTCGGCATTCGAGATGTCGATCCCGTACGCGGCAACCTTGGTGCCCAGCTTGTTCTGCTCGATGGCCGAGACGGTGCCTTTGGTGAGCTCGTCGTAGGGAGCAAAGATCGCTTTGACGCCAGGGTTCGCCTTGAGCGCGTGGTCGGCGAGCTTTGCGTTGTCCTTCGCGACTTCGTGGCTGAACTTCCCCACGGCAAACTTCTGCTTCCACTTGTGGTCCGCCACGAACTTCTTCCAGACGACATCCCGCCGCTCGAGCGGTGCGATGACGAACGGGTTGACGTAGCCAACCGGGGCGCCATCACCGATGTCCTTCGCCATCTGGGTGAGCACCAGGCCGGCGAGATCGGCATCGTTCTGCTTGGTCTCGACCGCTTTGGGAGCGCACTCCAGCACCTTCACGTCGTACACCACTACGGCGATCCCGCCGTCGGTCGCCTGGTTGATCAGCGGGCACAGGGTCTCGGATCGGCCATGGTCCACGATGATGCCGGTGACGCCTGACGCGATCGCGGCTTTCATGTCGGCGGCCTGCTTTGCATCGTCGGCTTTCGCGTCGTAAAGCTTCATCTCGAAGCCAATCGAGTCGGCCTGCTGCCGCGCGCCTTTGGTCCACTGCTCGAAGTAATCACCGGCGCCGCTGTACTGGACCAGGGCGATCTTCACGGGGCCCTTGTCGAAGGGCGCGGGCTTCGTCGGCGCCGCGGCTGTTGCAGGCGTTTGGGCCTGGTCCTGCTGATTTCGGTCGCCGCCCTTCGAGCACGCGATGAGGGCAAAGGCCGCAACTAGCGGCAAGTGGCCAATCCTATGACTGGTCATCTGATCCCGCCTTCTGGAGGGGGCTGATATCTGGGTAAGTAGAAAGCATATGGCGTGTGGTGGGTCAAAGCGCCAGACGCCGGGGCAGGCGAGCTCTCCCGCGGTGGGCAAAACGGCGAGACGGCAGGACGACCATTCGAATGTTTGTTCGAGGCATGTCAGGCCGTCCGTTCGGATAAGTGCTGAGCTTCGCTTTGACCTCTCCTCGACCGAACCGTATTCTTTCTCTCGAGCCACCGGTTCCGGTGGCGGCTCTTCGAGAGATGCCCAGTCCGTGCACACCGCAATCGGGGAGTTGATCCGCACAGCCGAGGCAGGCAACGGGGCGGCGGCGAATGAGCTGTTTGCCACCCTGTACCGTGAGCTGCACACGATTGCCGAGCGCCAGCTTCGGCAAGGCGGCTCGGACCTGAGCCTCGGCACTACGACACTCCTCCATGAAGCATACCTCGACATCGCCGCGCGCGAGGGTCTCCATTTCGCCGATCGGCCCCACTTTCTGGCCTATGCCTCGCGCGCGATGCGCGCGCTCATGATCGACTACGCCCGTCGGCGGCGGGCCAAGAAGCGCGGCAGGGAATTCCAGATCGTTCAACTTCATGACCAGCCGGGCGGCGACGTAGATGCCCCGATGACTGAGCCGCTCGAGAAGCTCGCCGACGCGCTCGAACTCCTCGGCGAGGTCGATCCAGCCCTCGTCCAGCTGGTCGATCTTCACTTCTTTTGCGGGTTCTCGTTCGTGGAGATTGCGACCCTGCGCAGCGTCTCCGAGAGTACCGTTCGCCGCGACTGGCGCAAGGCTCGACTGCTGCTCTACTGCGCACTCCAGGAGCCGTAGCCCGCGGCTGCCGGCAGATCTCTTATGGCCCCTATGTCGAAGGAATTGCTCGCTCGGGTCGACGACGTTGCTATCTGCCGAGATGCGCGGCCGCGTAGCCCCTCCACGGCCTCCACCGCTCTGCGATTTGCAGCAATTCGCGCGCGCCGCTGGCCCCGGCGGCTCGCTGGAGGGATCGGTCGGCGGAGGGGAAGGCATCGGGCCAGTGGAGCGCGCGCATTGCGATCGCCGCCGCGGTGCGCGCGTCGATGCCTTGGATTTGCTTGAGGGCCTGCAGCGTAGAAGGGACATCCGCACCCGGCTCGAGCCTTGGCTTCGATTGCGCGACGGCGCCGGCCAGCGTGGACAAGGCTTTCGCCTGACGGTGGGGCACGCCGAGCTCCGAGAGAAAAGTGGAGCCGGCAGCGGCGACGCGATCCGGCCTGAGCGCGAGCCGATCCAGCCCCGCGACCTCGGTCTCGAGCGGCTCGCCGAGCGCGGACGTCACACGACCCAGCAGATCACAGCCCAGCAGATTTCGCGCAGCAACCTCGAATCCATCGAACGCACCGGCGAGCCTGAGTCCCGGGCGGCGTCTCACTAGAAAGGCCAACCCGCTGTCCGCGAGGTGGCGCTCGATCACCGCCGGCTCGGCAT
>JBKPOS010000174.1:0-8209 GCA_046733215.1 Gemmatimonadota bacterium | reverse complement strand
CCGTTACACTGGTGCCTACGATGGTCTCCGGGCGGCGCTGCACAAACTCCGGAAGTCGGAGCGCCTTGCCGCCGACCAGGTTGACAGCGAATCGCAGGCGAGCGTCGGCAAAACCGGACCGCTCGATGGAGTCGAGCTGCTCAGCGACCTTGCCCTTGACCGTGCCCCAGGCGTAGGGGACAATGAGGGCCGCGCTGGCAGTACGGGTGAATAATGCAAACGTTCCTCCGAAGCCTCCCGACACAGAGTACAAATCAGCCGTCACGTCGCTGAAGGGGAGCGTAGGGTCGAAAAGCACGTCTCCATGGGAGTAGCGGAACGCGGCAAGGGCAAACGCCGCGCCCACGGGGTTTGCCGCGTACGTGCGTGGATCCAGCTCCTGAGCCCGGACCGCACTCGGGTGGATCAGGAGGCAGAAAAGCAGCAAGGCACCGTCAATCCAACACAGGATGCCCAGCTGCCTAATTTCGCGTGGTGCGGTGTTACGCATCGTTGCCGGAGCCACCGCAGGCTTGACCTGCATTCGAGTGAGCCCTACGGGCGCAAATTTAGTTCGCAGTTCAACCCTCGCGCTGCGAGCAACTGCCCAACTGTGCATGCGCTACGCAGCGGCCAGGCCCTCCGTAGCTCAGCAGTGAAAACGAAGTAGAGCGAACCTGGCTCGAACAGAACCGACCCGGTCGAGAGGAGCCGCAGGGGTCCGACGTGCTGCGCCGCCAGAGTCCTGGCGGACTCGATTCAATGCATCCGTCCTCACGTCGTGGCCAGTGTGTAGCCGTGCATCAGAAACGGTCTCGACGCTTTGCGCCGGGCCACTCTAACGTGGTCCTCCACAGCAACAATAGGTGGCGTGTGGGGAGATGCATTTGAGGGCGTCCGGGTCGATTCTTAAGCTTGCATCCGGACCTTCTTGACCCCGGCTGGCGCGAGTGGCGCCAACCGGCTGAAAGATCGCAGACGATTCGTGAGGCGGATTGGATGACAGCTGACAACCTGGCGGCGGGCTTCATGCGCGACTCCAAGACCCCACCCAGCCTCGAGCAGCTTATCGCCGAGCCCCCGAGGCTGCACAGCGCCGGCGGTGCGCTCACGTCCCGATGGAAACTCCAGGACGCGGACCTGCGCTACCTCGACCAGATACTGCGGCCGGGTATGCGGACCCTGGAAACCGGAGCCGGGATCAGCACCGTGGTCTTCGCCTTGAAGGGCACCGACCACACCTGCATTGTCCCGGATCAGGCGCTGGTGGACCGCGTGAAGAACTTTTGCGCGGAGTCAGCCATTCCGCACGCGAACATCAGGTTCGTAGTCGAACGCTCGGAAGAGGCGCTCCCCAAATTGACCGGACAGGACTACGACTTCGCCCTCATCGACGGCCGCCACGGATTCCCGGCGCCGTTCATCGATTGTTACTATGCCGCAGGTCTCCTGAAGGTCGGAGGGTCCGTGATGATCGACGACCTTCACATCTGGACCATCGACCTGCTGGTCCAGTATCTCAGCGCAGACCCAAACTGGCAGCTTGGGCGAGAGACCTGGCACACCGCGACCTTCGTAAAGCGGACCAATGACGCGTTGCGGGACGAGTGGACCCGCCAGCCGTTCGTGGTAAAACGAAGCCTGCGAAAATCATTTCTGGCGAAGTTGCGCCTGCTTCAGCGCATGGCGCGCACCAGGGATTTCACACCCCTCCGCAGGTTGTAGGGCACGTGAAGCCTCCTCTCGCCATGCGCGATCATTACGACCGGGCCGATCCCCGCGTTCGAAGCGCGGAGAATTCCTTGGTCATCCGATGCCGGGCGGTCTTGGGAAGCAACAGTGCGGCCACGAACGTTATTGCCGTCGCCAAAGCGAGATACACCGCGGGCGCGAGATGAAATCCAGTGCGTGAGACCAGCCACGCCGCCACGATAGGCGTGGTCCCCCCCAGAATCGCCATCGCAATGTTGTAGCCGACCGACAGCACGGTGCACCGTACTCGCCAGGGTGCGAGCTCTGCCATCGCGGCCGGGAGCGCCGCCCCGATGATGCCCACGAACAGCGCCAGCCCCAGCTGCCCGGCGAGTATCGCGCCGGGGGTGCCCCGTGCCATCACCGCCATCAATGGATAGGCGAGCAGCATGAGTGCGCCCGACGCTAACGCAATGACGGGCCGCCGCCCCCATCGGTCGCTGGCTATGCCTGCGAAGGGAAGGACGACTAAGTGTGCAGCCATTGCGACCGTGTTGATCTCGAGCGCTGTCTTGGCCAGCACGTGCTCGGTCCGCTCCAGCCAGGTCACCGAGTAGACGAACGTGGTGTAGAAGCCGACGCTGATTCCGGCAATGAGGCCGACCAGATGGAGCAGGGTCTTCCAGTGCTCCTGGAACGCTTCAGCCAGGGGGAACTCCGACGTGTCCTGCTGAGGAATGCGCTCGACGTAGTGTCGCCGGATCGCGAGGCCTCCCAACGCGACAGCGAGTCCGGCGAGGAAGGGAATCCGCCAGCCGTACGCCAGCACCTGTTCCGGCGTCATGACGGTGTTCACCAAGGCACCCGCGGCTGAGCCCAGCAGTGTGCCCGCCGAAGCACCGAACGGCCCCCAGCTTCCCATGTACCCTCGGCGACCCGGCTCGGATCCTTCCACTAGGAATACGGCGGACGCCATGTACTCCCCGCCGACCGCAACGCCCTGAAGCATGCGCAGGAGGATGAGGATGATGGGCGCGGTGATCCCGATGGTCTGCGCGGTCGGCAGGCAGCCGATCAGAAATGACGGAAGCGCCATCGCGAGCACGGAGCCGATCAGAGCCTGCTTTCGGCCGAACCGATCGCCGATCCAGCCGAACAGCGCACCACCGACAGGCCGCATGAGAAAGCCGGCGGCGAAGGTGCCGAAGGCGGCGAGGAGCGAGACGGTGGGATTGCCGGAGGGAAAGAAGTGCGCGCCGAGCTGTTGGGCGAAGAAGCCAAACAGGGCGAAGTCGTACCACTCGAGCATATTGCCGACCACGCCGGCGAGAATGCCACGGCGTACGGCTTTCGGTGTATGGAATTCCTGAGTGTGGACGTGCTCCGGAACGATCTCCGGAACCGCCTGCGGGGGCGGGGCGGTAACGGTCATGGGGACATCCGGTGTGGCGAGTAAGAAGGAGTGCGTGAGCAATACGTTATCGCTAGACAAGTCGCGGCGCCACCCGCGGAGCCGCCCTCACGGCGCCCCATCCTCTTCAGCACGTCCGCGTAACGAGGATCGGTACGCAGCGGGTCGAGCAGCGGGTCGAAGAAGTTCTCCGGAAGGAAGAGGTCGTGAACATCGATCGCCTTGTTGAGCCACGCGAACGCCTCGGTTTTCCTGCCGAGCCAGGCGTAAGCCATAGCAATATTGGGCGGGGACACGAACTCCCGGGCCGAGCGCTGCAGCATGTCGCGAAGTACTTCTTTTGCCGGCGCCGTGCGTCTTTGAGGTCTGCGCCGAGCTTGGCAACGGCTAGGGCGACATGGGGAGGGAGCGGTGGCCGGGCCTTGCTCACGAGTGTCGCATTAGCTGGCCCGTATCGGTCTTTGTGACTGATATGTGTGACATCGATTCCTTAGGTGGGGCGGGTGGGCCAGGTGGGGAGGCGGGCAGGTGGGGCAGCCGGCAGGGTCGGTCACTATGGACACCGACGCGTAATGGGAACCACGCCGCACGGGTTAGCCGCCCACCTTGATACTCTTAAGCGGACCAATGAACCCCCGGCCCCGCGCTCGCGCCATCCTCCTTTCACAACACTGGACTAATTCGGGCGGGCTACCGCAACAAGTCCGAGCGGCACCCGCCGCCATCCTGGCCAGGTGTGGGCCTGCGCACCCTCCCGAATCATGAGCTGACACGAGATTCCGCCATCCAGCAGCACCGCTTTTCGGGAGCCGAGCGCGCCCATGACGGCCGCCATCTCGGGTGTGGTGAGCCCGAAGGGCAGATTCGCGAGCACGCCACCCAATCCCTCGAACCGCGTCATCGCAATCAGGATTCGCCCGTCGCGCAGCTCACCCAGTGCCAGTCGTGCGTCGCGGTGACTGCGATTTACACCGAGGCTGTCTGCGAGCAGGGCAAAGGGTATCTCGCCGTCGCGTTCGAGCAAGGTCGGATACGACTGAAAGGCCAGGCGCGCGCCACGCCGCGCGTTCTCGATCGAGTCCGGCGGCACGATCCGCATCGCGCCCGCCGAATCCAGCACCACCGCCGGGGCAAGCGGGCCGCGGCCGGGGCCCTGTCGCTCGGTGCCGTCGAGTACCAGCCACCCCCACGGCTGGTCGGTGAATTGCCCGGCGTTGAGCGCGAGGACTGCGTCCGCCGGTGCTTCGGCAATTTCCCAGCGCCCGGAGAAAACCGGTCCGTCCGGCGGCTTGATCAACTCGAACGCGAGCGCACGGGGCTCGACGCGCACGACGATCAGTCGAACTCGGTAGGCCTCCCCTTCGCCCGACAGGGTGAGCTCGCCCCACTCGAGTCCACGTGCCGCTCGGCGCCACGCGACACGCTGCGCCACAGCGGGAAGCGGAGCTGTCCAGCGCACGGGTGCGTTCTCACCTCGCCACCAAGTCTCCCAGCCGTCGGCGGTCCGCACCGAGAGTGTGGGCCCGGGGTCCCAACTGACGGCCGGCCCCTCCGCCAGTGACAGGCCCACCAGAACCGCCAGAAGCCGCATCAGATCGGCACGCCTGCTTTCTTCAGGTCGCAGATCTTCTTGCCGGTGTCCTTGATCGACTGGTTCATCGCGTCAGCATCCGCCTGCGAAACTATGCCCGGCTTTACGACCGTGTTGCTCATCGCGAGCGCGATCATGTCTTCCCGCCACTGCCGCCAGGTGGACGCGTCCACGCCAGCAGCCTTGGCCCCCGCCGAGGAAATCACATCGGCTGCGCCTCCGGTACTGGAGGGCGCGACCGGTGCGACGGGCTCTTTCCCGCACTCGGTCTCGATCCGCTTGGCCGTCTCTGCATTGAGCGCCGACGACTCCTGCGACACGGCCATCATCTGGGCGCTGCCGCTCTGCACCTTTGCCATCATCGCCTGAAAGTCAGCCAACGTCTTCCGGTCCTCTGCCGTGCCCTTGCCCTCAGAAATTCGTTGCGCAGCCGCCTGGGCCTTTTTGCCCTGCTCTTCGATCTGTTCCTGAGTCACCCCACCCAGCACGTTCCCCTGTGACGCCTCAGCCTTCTTGTTGAGCGCCTCGGATTTGGCCCCCGCTTCCTCCGTGATCTTGGCGCTGCACGCATCGTAGGCCTGTTTGCGCTTGTCGTAGTCGGTCTGCGCCTTTTCGTATGCCTTCTGATCCTGCTCAGCCTGCTTCTGCTGGCGGTCGGCTTCCTGCTTGGCGCCCGCCGCCGCTGCGATCTCGGCGTCGAGGCCGGCATTGACCTTGGCCATCTGTGCAGCAGCCAGAGGAACGGCATCGACCTGGATCGGCGGGCGGTCGAGCGGAACGCAGGAGCCGCCGGTCGCGGCTTCGGTGGCGGCACCGGTGGCGGCGTTGGCCGCAGAACCGGCGGCTTGTTTCTCCGCAGCCTTCTTGAGCTTGCCGAACTGCGCGGCGGCTTCCGGGGCGTGCCCGGCAGCGAGGCACACACACACCAAGAGGCCCACCTGAAGGGGGAGGGACCGGCACATGACAATTTTCCTCGAATTGGGGTGCGCAAAGTTCGCTCCGGATTGCCAAGCAGGCTAGGGCGGGCCACTCTTCTCAGAATCAGCATCTTCAGCCGAGGTGAACTCGTGAGCGTCCGCGTCCAGTTGGCGATGGCGTTCGTGTTCCTCGCAAGTCAACCCCCGGGTTCGACTTATTATGCCTCGCCGCCTGGCGCGCCGCGCCCGACGGTGCGGTTCAACGACAACCGGGTAGCGGCTGGCAAGCTGAGCGGAGGAGTGCTCAGGCTGACGCTGCACGCCCGGCTCACCAACTGGTTCCCCGACGGAACACGCCGCCCCGGTCCGCTTCCGGTAGCCGCTTTTTCCGAAGGCAATGGTGCGCCGACGATTCCCGGCCCCCTTATCCGGGTGCGTGCAGGGACGCGAATCCGGCTCCGCATCGTGAACGGACTGCCCGCCGGCACGCCGTTGGTCATGCACGGCCTCACTGCTCGCCCCGCAGTCGGCGCCGACACGTTGCGTGTCGGGCCCGGCGGCTCGCGCGAGGTCGAATTCGATGCCGGTGCTCCCGGGACGTATTACTACTGGGCAGCTACTCGTGATACGACAACCTTGGACGGGCGCGAAGACGTTGACAGTCAGCTCAACGGAGCCCTCATCGTCGACCCCGCCGGTGGCCCCGTTTCTCCGGACCGAGTCTTCGTTCTCGGCGTCTACCTTCACTTCCGCGATAAGGCCCACCCTGAGCTCGGCCTCGACAAGGAAGCCGTAGTAATCAACGGACGGTCCTGGCCCCTCACCGAACGATTCGATCTCGTCACCGGCGACACAGTCCATTGGCGCTGGATCAACCCCACGGTGGACAACCATCCGATGCACCTGCACGGCTTCTTTTATCGGGTGGATGCGAGAGGAACCCAGCTGGCTGACACCAGCTACCTGCCCGAGCAGAAGCGGATGGTCGTCACCAATCGTCTGGATCCCGGCGCTACGATGGCGATGACCTGGTCGCCCACGACCGCAGGCAACTGGCTGATACACTGCCACATTCACGCGCATACGATGGCGGACTCAGGCTTCGGGCTCGCACCTGGGGGCATCCACCCACACCACGACATGAGCAGCATGGATGACATGGCCGGACTGCTACTCGGCATCCGGGTCCGTCCAGCAGCGGGTACCTCCATTGCACCCACGACAGCTCCTGCTGCACCGGCCCGACGGCTGCGACTCACGGTCGGGCCCAGCGTGCTTCGACCCGACGGCATGCGCGTGCGAGTTTCGCTCACCGACCCGAGTGGCCCGGTGCCCGACGTGGGCACACCGGGCCCTCCGATTTTGCTCACGAGAGGCGAACCCGCGGAGATCGTCGTGATCAACCGGCTGGACGAGCCGACCGCGATCCACTGGCACGGCCTCGAGCTGGAGAGCTACTACGATGGAGTCGCCGGGTGGAGCGGCGCCGGGGATCGGGTCGCGCCGCAGATCGCCCCGGGCGACTCGTTCGTCGCTCGGATGACGCCGCCCCGCTCGGGCACTTTCATTTATCACGCGCACAATCTGGCAACCAGGCAGGTGGGATTCGGGCTGCTGGGTCCGCTGATCGTGCTGGAGCCCGGCGAGCGATTCGAACCCGGGCGAGAGCTGATCTGGATTGTGAGTGGGGAGGATGTAGACGAGAACGGGTTCCTCAAGTTGAACGGCACCCGCTGGCCCAAGCCGATCGTGGTCGACTCGGGGCGCACGCAGCACGTGCGCGTCATCAACATCACCGAGAACAACACCGGCGACGTGGCACTGCTCGACGGCGAAGCACCAGTCGAATGGAGTCCGCTCGCGAAGGACGCAGCCCCTCTCCCACCCATGTACCGCGCGACTGCGCCGGCGCGGGTGCGGACCAGCGTCGGCGAGACCTACGATTTCGAGTGGACGCCGGCGCGGCGGGGAAAACTACGACTGGAGGTGCGAAACGGCGGCAACCTCATGACCGAGCAGCAGATCGAGGTCAGATGACCATTGCACGCCGCCGCCGAAGAGCGGAGGCCCTTATATAAAGGAAGGCGCCGATCAGGTTCGGAATCATTACTACCGCAGAGACCTTCGCAGTGAACGCGGCCTGGTTCTGCACGTCGATGATCGGGAATACGGAAAGCACGACAAAGAGCAGGGTCATGAGGAATCCCGAGACCGCCGCGATGCGCACCCAGAAAGGCGGAGCCGCGCTGCCTCGCAATCCGAGCAAGGGGATCACGAACATTACCAGATAAGTGAGCGCGTACAGAATCCCGTTGCTGCTGAAGAGCAGCTGAAATGCCTCCTGTTGTCCCACCCCGTAAAGGCTCAGCCCCCCGAGCAGGATGCTGAGGGTTCCAACCACAAGAATCGAGTTCACGGGGGTCCGGTGCTCTGGATGCAGCCTCGAAAACCACGACGGCAAAAGCCCGTCCCAACCCACCACCATCGGAAGCCGCGTGACCGAGGTAAAGATTACGCTGGACTGCGCCAGCCGCACGAACAGCGTGAGAAGGATCGAAAGCGATGCGAGATAGGCCAGTACCCCGAACCCGCGCAGTCCCAGCGTGAGAACCTGGGGAA